>NZ_JBDUUI010000007.1:0-205249 GCF_039938915.1 Devosia alba
CGCCAGACTGGCCGCCGCCAGCCGCGCTGCCGCCGCGATTTCGCTGGCCGCGCCCTGAACGGCCCGGGCCGCCTCGACCTGTGCCGCTGCCAGAATCGCCAGCGCCTCGCTGTCAGCGCGGGTATCAAAGCCCGGGGCACTGGCATGGCTCATTTCGGTCTGCGGTGTGGTCATGGCGTTCTCCCCGTCGCCAGCGATAATGCCAAAAAAATACCACTTGTCCACCAAACCATCGCCATTCAGTCCGAAAGCCCCACCCCTGCCGTGGAAACCCCAATATGTTCAGGTGCGACCGGCGAATTCGCCCCGGCTGTGGATTGTCAGTTGGAAAATGGTATTTTATTGGTATTATACGATGAAGGGGCTGGCACCCGGCGAGCCAGACGCTAAACAGGGCTTGGCCGCACAGTGCCAGGCGTCAAGGGGCGAGGGGATAAGTGACGGATTTGTCGAACAGCTTCTTTGCCGACGGCCCGGTGCAACTGCCCGCCGGCGGCCCGCTCTATTTGCAGCTCAAGCGCTGGATCGAAGACGCCATCCATCGCGGTGCCATCAATCCCGGCGACGCGCTCCCCTCCGAACGCGATCTGGCAACCAGGGTGGACGTGTCCCGGGTGACCGTGCGCAAGGCCGTGCTGCATCTGGTCAAGGAGGGCGTGCTGGTGCAGCGCCATGGGTCGGGCACCTTCGTCGCGCCCTTGACCCAGCGCGTTGAACAATCGCTGTCCCAGCTGACCTCCTTTACCGAAGACATGGCGCGCCGTGGCATGGCGGTGCACGCCGAATGGCTCGATCGCGGCCTTTACGCGCCGTCGCCCGAAGAGACCGTCATTCTTGGCCTGTCATCTGACGACCTGGTCGCCCGCATCGCCCGCCTGCGCCTGACTGGGGATACGCCGCTGGCCATCGAACGCGCCAGCCTGTCGGCGCGCACGCTGCCCGATCCAGAGGCCATTGGCGATTCGCTCTATACCCATCTCGACAAGACCGGCAACCGCCCGACCCGGGCAATTCAGCGCATCCGCGCCGCCAATCTGGCTGAGGAGGATGCCCTCCTTCTCGAAGTGCCGGTCGGCTCGGCCGGTCTCAATATCGAGCGAACCTCCTATCTCGCCTCCGGGCGGGTCATCGAATTCACCCGCTCCATCTATCGGGGCGATACCTATGACTTTGTTGCCGAGCTCCGCATCGGCGAAGCGCCCACCATTGGAGGCAAAACGCCTTGAATCTGTCTGAACCGACCCATATGCGCCGCGAAATCGAGGAAATCCCCGCTCTTGTCGCTAATTTCCTTGATCGCAGTGGCCCCGTGCTGGACGCCACTGCCGCCGTGCTGCGCGCCCGCGATCCGGGCCTGGTGGCCACCGTGGCGCGCGGCTCGTCCGATCACGCCTGCGCCTATCTCAAATATGCCATTGAACTGACGCTGGGCCTGCCGGTGGCCTCGATCGGGCCATCGATTGCCTCGATCTATGGCAAAGATCTCAAGCTGGCCAACAGCGCCACGATCGCGGTTTCGCAATCGGGCAAGTCGCCCGACATTGTCGGCATGGCCGAGTCGGCGCGCCGCTCGGGCGCCATTTCCATTGCCATTACCAATACCGCCGGCTCGCCTCTGGCCGCCGCGTCAGATTTCACCATCGATGTGCATGCCGGGGTCGAGCAGAGCGTTGCCGCGACCAAGACCTTTGTCACCTCGGTGGTGGCCGGCCTGGCCCTGATTGCCCGCTGGAGCGGCGACCATGCGCTGACCGCCGCCGTCAGCGATCTGCCCGAGGCGTTGTCTCGCGCCGTTGCCTGCGACTGGTCGGCGATGCTCGCGGCCCTTGATGGCCACAACGCGCTCTATGTGCTCGGTCGCGGTCCCGGCCTGGCCATTGCCAATGAAGCGGCGCTGAAATTCAAGGAAACCTGCAATATCCAGGCCGAATCCTATAGCGCCGCCGAAGTGATGCATGGCCCCGTCGCCATCGTCACCCCGGGCTATGCCGTGCTGGGTCTGGCGGCGCGCGATGCAGCAGAAGGCTCCGTCGCCGCGATGACGCACAAGCTGGCCGGACAGGGCGCCCTGGCCTTCCTCACCAGCGATCAGGCCGGACCGGCCAACCGGCTGCCCTTCGCGGCGACCGGCCACCCGATCACCGACCCGCTGGCGCTGATTGTCTCCTTCTATGGGTTTGTTGAAGCGCTGTCGCGCCATCGGGGCTTTAATCCCGATCTGCCCGTTGCGCTCAAAAAGGTCACTGAAACGCTATGAGCGATCTCCTCGCCATTGCCGGCGCGCGCATCTTTGACGGACACGATTGGCATGACGATGCCGCGCTGCTGCTCGAATTCGGCATGGTGTCGGCCATTGTGCCGGCCAGCGCCGTGCCGGCCCATGCGGCAATGGTCCGCCTCGATGGCGGCAGCCTGGTGCCCGGCTTTGTCGATCTGCAGGTCAATGGCGGCGGCGGCGTATTGTTCAACAACGAGCCATCGCTGGCCGGCATCCGCACCATCTGCGCCGCGCATGCCCGGTTCGGCACCACGGCCCTGCTGCCGACCCTGATCAGCGATACGGTGGCGGTCAATATGGCCGCCATCGCCGCCGGTCAGGCTGCGGTGGCCCATGCGGTTCCCGGTTTCATCGGCCTGCACCTCGAAGGCCCCCATCTGGCGCTGGCCCGCAAGGGCACGCACGACCCGGCCTTGCTCCGGCCCATGGATGACAGCGATCTGGCGCGGCTGCGCGCGGCCCGCGATATCCTGCCCAATCTGCTGGTGACGGTGGCCCCCGAAGCCGTAACCCCGGCGCAGATCGCCGCCCTGCGCGAGGCGGGCATTGTCGTCAGCCTGGGCCATTCTGACGCCAGTTTTGAAATGGCGTCCGCGGCCTTCGCCGCTGGCGCCGGTATGACCACCCATCTGTTCAATGCCATGAGCCAGTTGGGCAACCGCGCCCCCGGCATGGTTGGCGCGACCCTGCACAACCCATCTATTCATGCCGGACTGATTGCCGACGGCATCCATGTCCACCCCGCCGCCATCCAGATCGCCCTGCAGGCCAAAATCGGCCCGGGCCGGCTCTTCCTCGTCACCGATGCCATGTCCCAGACCGGCACCGACCTCAAGGAGCTGACCCTTAATGGCCGCACCATTACCCGCTCAGCTGGTGCTCTGCGTCTGGCCGATGGCACGCTGGCCGGGGCCGATCTGGACATGATCGATGCCGTCATCTTCATGCACAGCACCATTGGCCTGCCCATTGAGGAGGCGATCCGCATGGCTTCGCTCTATCCGGCCCAGGCGCTGGGCATTGACGACAGCCACGGGCATCTGGCGCCTGGCGCCGTGGCCAGCTTCGTTCACCTGGGTGACGATCACGCCGTTCGCGCCACCTGGATCGGTGGCGCCCAGGTCTATCCGCGTCCGATATAGGGCATATTGGTCGCCATCACTGTCATGAACTGCACACTTCGACCCGTTCCGCAGGGCAAATCGCTCCGGTGGAGCGATTTGAGGAGAGAAGGCCTTGAGAGCTACGCTCGAATGGCTATCCGCGTCCGATATAGGGCATATTAGTCGCCATCACTGTCATGAACTGCACATTGGCGCTCAGCGGCAGCCCTGCCATATAGAGCAGGGCATCGACCACATGCTGCACGTCAAAGGTCGGTTCGGGCATCGTCGTGCCATTGGCCTGCAGCGATCCGGTATTCATCTGGCTGGTCATGTCGGTGGCCGCATTGCCGATATCGAGCTGGCCGCAGGCAATCGAGAACGCGCGCCCATCCAGCGAGATCGATTTGGTCAGGCCGGTAATGGCATGCTTGGAAGTGGTGTAGGACGCCGCCTCGGGGCGCGGGGTATGCGCCGAAATCGAACCATTGTTGATAATGCGCCCGCCCTGCGGGCTCTGGTCCCGCATTATGCGGAACGCCTCGCGCGCCACATAGAAGGCGCCGTTGAGATTGGTATTGATCATGTCCTGCCAGACCTGCACGTCCAGATCGCCAAACGACGTGGCGGGCGCAAACCGTCCGGCATTGTTGAACACCACGTCAACGCGGCCATAGGTGTCGCGCACCGTGGCGAAGAAATCGGCCACCGCGGCCGGATCGCCGACATCGCAGACGCCGGCATGGCCCCCGGTCGCCACGCGCACCGCTTCCAGTGCTTCCCGGCGCCGCCCGCAAATCGCCACGTCATAGCCTTGCGCGGCGAATCCCAGCGCCGCCGCCTTGCCAATCCCCGAGCCACCGCCGGTAATTACCGCGACTTTTCTGGTCTCTGTCATACTGCCTCCAAATGTGGCGCCGCGCCGCGCCAGCCGCTGATTTCGCCATATTGCCGCCACACCAGGGCGCGGCCATTTCCCGTGCTTGCCGCCCGCAATCTGCCATTCATGCCAGTGCCAGCCGGCAAAAGTCCCGGAAAACTGCGGAATTTAACGCTTGATTCAGTTCGGTTAACAAATGGTTTCCAGGTGTGTGCTGAATCTGCAACATCCGCATCCCAACCACGGTGCAGAGCTGCAAAACGGCCTTTGTGTGATTGCGTCGGCATTCACCATGCGTAGAGTGGGTCTTGCGAATCCATGCATGGGATCGTTTGTCGGTCGCAACGCGACGGCAACACACTGCACCACGAATAGTGTGGTCGCGTTTCGACAAACTGCCGGATAACCGGCACCAAGAATGACTGACTTTGGAGGTCAACCTATGAAACTCAAGAGCCTTATCCTCGGTTCTGTCGCTGCTGTCGGTCTCTCGACCGCTGGCTTTGCTGCCGATCTCGGCGTCCTCACCTCGCTGGACGTTTGCGACGACCTGGGCCTGTCCGGCCTGACGATCTCGTCCGACACCAACTGCCTGCAGATCTCGGGTAGCGTTGCCTACACGTTCGAAGCTGGCAAGTTCAGCGCCAGCCGCAACATCGCCAACACCTTCGTGTCCGGCAATACTCCAGCTGCTCCCGGGGTTGGTAACCTTGGTTCGAAAAAGAACGCTGATGGCGTTCGCAACATCGACGTTCCTGCCGCCAATGGCGATTGGGACTCGAAGGTCGAAACCTACCTGAAGTTCGTTGGAACTGCTTCGAGCGACTTCGGTCCTGCTCGCGTGGTGATCAACCTGCGCCAGCGTGACTACAAGCGCGTTCGCAACGGTGTTGTCGCTGTCAATGGCGATGAGCACGCACTGCGCGCACAGGATGCTTACGTTCAGATCGGCGACAGCACTGTCCTCAGCGCTGGTAAGAAGGGTTCGATCTTCAACGAAGGCGACGACGAGCCGTTCAACTTCACTGGCCTGTTCATGTCCGACGACGCCGACAAGGGCGTTTGGGAAGGTCCAGTATTCAAGGGTGGCCATGTCATCCAGCTCGAATCCTCGTTCGGCAACGGCGTGGTCGGCAAGATTGGTCTTGAAGCCCTCAATGAAACCGATGCCAACGCTGGCAGCCTGATCGGCGTGTTGGAATATGCTGGCGACGGCATCACTGCACACATCAGCGGCTCCATGGGCGGCCTGCTTGACGGCCAGCAGAACACTGGTGACGTCTATGGCGTTCACGCTGGCATCACCGGCACCTTCGATGCCTTCAAGCTGCGCGCAGCTCTGGCAGCTGGCGGCGGCTACAATCCAGCCGGCAACTGGTCGTACTGGAATGGCCTGGTTTCGGGCGAAGGCAACTTTGACATGTTCAAGGTCGCTCTCTCGGGTGAATTCGCTGGCGGCACTGCCATCGGCGGCGGCGCTCTCGACACCGACTACGGCTTCGGCGCCTCGATCGGCGCCAAGGTAACTGACGGCGTGGAAATTAACCTCGGCGGCCGTTACTTCAACGACGGTACCCCTGGTGTTGGCGATGGCTACCAGGTCGCTGCGCAGCTCGTTGCTGCTGTGACCGAGACCATCAAGATCACCGGTGAAGTTGGTGTCTATGGCCACGGCGAGAACGTTGCTCCGGTGGTTCCAGTCGCGGGTTCCTTCTCCGACGTGTACGGTTCGGCCGAACTGGCTTGGGCTCCAGGCGGTGGTTTCACCTCCTCGCTCGGCGCCAAGGTTCAGCAGAACGGCGCTTACAAGGTTACCTTCAAGGCAGCCAAGTCCTTCCAGTAATCTCTGGTTCGACCCACAATACGGAAAGGCCCGGCTCACGCCGGGCCTTTCTGCTGTCTGGACCAGCCTGGCGCCCGCGCTGATCCGTCCGGCTTGCTGATTCTGTGCACTGCCGACCGTTCGCGCATTACTCGTCGGCCCCGTTTCCAAAAATCCTTTGAAAACAATGGTTTACGCTCCCAATTTTCGTTCCCTCCGGCGCCGAAATGCACTAGCTTTGCAGCAAATGCGGCCAGTTCATCGGAGCGGGAATGATTAGGGACCTCCTCAAATGGGTGGCGCCGGGGCTTGTCACAATCCTGGCCGGAACAACGCTCACTCTGGCCATGAGCGCCCCCGATATCGCCCGCGATGTAGCCACGCAAACCACTGCCGCCATGCAGCGCGCCGGCTTTGACTGGGCCGAGTTGTCCTTTTCCATGCGCGATCTGACGCTGTCCGGCACCACCACCGATCAGCGCAATATCGAAGCCGCCCGCGAGCGCCTTGCGCGTATTGCTGGCCTGCGCAGCGTCGATACCAATGTGACGCTGGCCCCCATGGCCGCGCCCTATCGCCTGGAAGCGCGCCTCGCCGATGGAGAAATTGCGCTCACCGGCGGCGTTCCCGACCAGACCACTCGGCAAATGCTGCTGGCCCGCGCCGATCTGGAGCAGGGCGCGCTTGAATTGCGTTCCGGCATGCCGGAACGCCGGGCCTGGATTGCTGGTGCCCAGTTCGCCATCGATCAGCTGCGTTTTTTCGACCAGGGGCAAAGCACGCTGTCCGATCTGACACTCGATATCAGCGGCCGCGCCAAATCGGCCCGCGATTTTCGCGATCTGCTGATTGTGCTGCGGGCAGGGGCGCCGGCCGGGGTAACCCTGGGCGCTGTCGATATCACTCCGGCGCTGGTGTCGCCCTATCAATGGAGCGCCAGCTCGGACGGCAAACGCATCGAGATATCCGGCTATGTGCCCGACGAAACCCTCGCCGAGCGCTACCGCATGGCGGCAACAGGTGGACTTTCCGTCGCCACCGGTCTTGCACTAGGCTCGGGTGAGCCGGAAGATTTTGTTGATATATCGCAGCTGCTTATCGAGCAGCTCTCAACCCTTGAATACGGTACGGCCAGCATCATAGACGGGCAAAGCACGCTGACCGGTGCGCCACCGACCGAAGAGATCGCGCAGGCCGTGACCGACAATCTGGCGCCGGCCGGCTCGATTGTAACGCTCGAGCCGCCCCGCATTGCCGACTATTGGGTCAGTGCCACGCTGCAGCCTGGCGGCACGCTGGTGTTTGATGGCTATGCGCCCGATGCCGCGACGCGCGATGACCTGACGCAGCATCCCGGCGCCGACACGGCATGGCTGAAACTGGGGCGCGGCGCGCCCGAACGCTACCAGTCGGCAATGGATTTCGGTCTGGCCGCGCTGCAGCAGATGAGCGAAGGGCGTTTTGCCTTGCGTCAGAACGTGATGACGCTCAGCGGCGTCGCGCAGTCGAGCGAAGATTATTTGCGTCTGCTGACCGTTTTGGCCGAGGATGCGCCGCAGGGCCTGGTGCTGGCCCGCGCCGAAATTGCCCCGCCAGCGGCTTCGCCCTATCAGTGGTCGGCGATCAAGGCCCCATCGGGCGATTTGACGCTGTCGGGCATGGTGCCCAGCCCGGAGATCCGGTCGGCGCTACTGTCGGCCGCTGGTTCGTCCTCCAGCGCGACCCTGGCCTATGCCTCGGGTGAACCGCGCAATTTTATGGCCTCCGCCGAAACCGGCCTGGCCTTGCTGGCCTGGCTCGAGCAGGGCGAAGTCAGGTTTGACGGCAGCGGCTGGACCGTCACCGGGTCGGCCGGCTCGGCCATCGACAAGGCGGCGATCGAGGCCGATTTCGTGTCCCGCAAGCTGGCCGCTGCCGGGTGGTCGATGGCCATTGCCGCCGTGACGCCCACAGCGCCGGAGGCGCCCATGGCGTCGAGCGAGCCGGCAGTTCCCGCCGCCGCCGACCCCGTCCCCGCCGTGCCGGTCGCAGAGGACGCACCGCCACCTCCCGCTCCGGAGCCCGCCGCGCCGGCAGTCCCCACCGCCGAGAGTGACCCGGCAGGTCCAGCGTCTGCGCCCGCCGCACCTGTCGCGCCCGCGCCAGTGGCCGAGGCGCCTGAAGCGCCCGAACCGCCCGCAATCGATGCGACCTATGCGTTTTCGGCTGACCGTGCCGAGGATGGCGCCGTGATCCTGAGTGGGCAGGTGCCCAGCGATGCCGCCTTGCGCGACCTGCTCGCCATCACCGCTGCCGATACTGCGGCGGTCAGCATTGCCGACGGTGCGCCCGAGCAGTTCAAGGACAGTGCGGCTCTGGGGTTGCGGGCGCTGGCCCGCTTGCGCGCGGGGCAACTCGACTTTGCCGATGGCGCCTGGCGCCTGACCGGCACGGCAGACGATGCCAATGATCGCGATGCGGTTCTGGCGCTCATTGCGGCTGACCCGGCGGCTGAGTGGTCCTTCGCCGTCGATCTGCCGCCGGCCGCTGTGGCGGCCCCCGCGCCTGCGCCCCAGGCAGATGAACCCGCCGCGGCCAAGGTCGATATCGCCGCCTGCGCCGGTCCCATCTCCGATTTTACCGGACGGAACGCCATTCTGTTCCAGTCCGGCGCCGCGCTGATTGCGGCGGGTTCGGCGACCGCACTTGATGAACTGGCAATCCTGTTGGCGGCGTGCCCCGACGCGGTGATCCATGTCGAAGGCCACACCGATGCGGATGGTGATGCCAGGCTCAATCTCGGCCTGTCGGTTGCCCGGGCCGAAGCGGTGGTCAATGCCCTGGTCGAGCGCGGCATCAATCCGCAGCGGCTCTACGCCGTGGGCTATGGCGAGGCCAATCCGATTGCTGATAATGCAACCAGTGCCGGCAAGGCGCAGAATCGGCGCATTGTAGTGACGGTGAGCGATAGGCATTTTTGAGTCGTAACGCCGGGGGGAGAGCCGATGAGCTGGGATTCACTGCAGTTTCTGCTGGGCTATTACTGGCCCTATCTGCTGGTCGTGGCGCTGATCGGGCTGGCCGTCGGCTGGCGCAGCTTCAGCCCACCCAAAGCGTGATCATCCAGCCATGACCAATCTGGCCCATATCGCTGAAACGGCCCTGATGATGCTGGCGGCCTATCTGCTCGGCTGCGTCCTTGGCTATGCGGCCCGGCGCATTCTGTACGCTGGTCGCGGCACCCGCCAGGTCACCGCTGTCGCCGCGCCCCAAGCAGCGGCGGGCGCCGATGCGCCCTTGCGCTCGCGCCGCACCATGACGCCGGCGGCGCGGCTGGCCGCGTCAGTTGCCGACGAGCCAGCCCCGCCACGGGTCGCCGCACCTGCCGGCAAGCCCGCGCCAAAACCCAGACCCGCCGCCGCCAAATCTGCGCCCCCCAAGCCGGCATCAATGCCCACGCCTCGCGCCGGCGGCGCCGACAATCTCAAGCAGATCAAGGGGATCGGCCCCAAAATTGAGACATCGCTGAACGAGTTGGGCATCTATCATTTCGACCAGATCGCGGCCTGGTCCAAAGCCAATATCGACTGGATCGACAAGAAGCTGGCGCTCAAGGGGCGGATCGCCCGCGAGCGCTGGGTGGCGCAGGCCCGCGAACGCGCCAGCGCCGTCGAGCTCCGCGCCTAGACCGTTTTCAGCACAATCGGCGTCATTTTTGGCGGTGCCGGAATTGTCTAGGCGGCGCGCCCCAGCAGGCGCCTGCCGATGCTCGTGACGAAATCTGCCACTGCTTCAATCTCTTCATGCTGGTCAAACAGCGCCGGTGAGCCCTGGCCGGCAATCGTCAGCGCCGTGGCATCGGGGCGGCGACGCGCCATTTCCTCGAATGTTTCGCGGCGCAACTGGTCGGTCAGCTGCGTCCGCAGCAGCATCAGGGGCGCGCAGGTAAGGGCGTCAAACAGTGGCCATTGCGCCACCAGCACGTCGTCAAAATTGATCTCGGCCAGCGCGGCCAACAGGCGCGGATCGTAGAGGGGCAGGGCCCGGCCGCGCTTGTCGAGGTAATGGCTGCGCCCGATCAGTGCGTCCAGTTGCGGCTCGGGCAGGCCCGGATAGTCACCGCCCAGAATCCGGCGGAACCCCGTGCTCACCGCCTTGGCGCCGCGCAGCGCCTCGATATGCTCGAAATTGTGGCGCAGCCGGACCAGGCCGCGCGGGTCCGTCACCGGCCCGGCATCGAGCAGCACCGTGCCGGCCACCAGCAGCGGATGGGCGGCGGCGAAAGCCATTGCCACTTGCCCGCCATGGCCCTGACCCAGCAGCACGGCGCGTTCAATGCCCAGCGCCGCCAGGATGGCGGCCAGATCGCGCGCGTCGGTCAGCGAGTTGTAATCCTCCAGACGCCGGCGATTATCGGCCCGGCCACGGCCCGGCAGATCGAGCAGCACGAGCGGCCACGCGCCCTCATCGAGCCGGCGGAAATGGGCGGCAAAGGCGGTGAAGTCGCTCATATTGCGCTGATAGCCGGGAATGCAGACCACCGGCAGGCGCTGGCGCGACAAGGTGGCGGCCACATGCACTGCCGCGCGCACGCCTGCTTCCAGCGTCACATGGCGCACGGACAGATCGGCAAAGGCCGCGTGGTCGCTGGGCACGGTTCTCGGACGGGGCATGAAACGGGCACTCTTGCTGGGACACCACGCAGTGGTAGCACAGGATCAGTCCCATTCAATTGCCATCAGCCGCATGGCCGCCGACCCTTATCGCGCCCGGACCCGCAATCGGCCGGGCAAGGATCGAATTTGCGCGTTTGCGCCGCACAACTAGGCGTTGTGGAGTGATTTGATAAAAACTATGGTGCACCATCAAAAAACCGACGGGATCGCCGGTTCAAACCATCGGCTGCGGTACGACCGCGGCACGCCCAACTGAGGAATTTACGACAAATGCTGCGAGGATCGATACCGGCGCTCATCACTCCCATGCGCAACGGGGTCATCGATGAGAAAGCCTTCGCCAGCTTTGTCGAATGGCAGATCGAGCAGGGCAGCCATGGTCTGGTGCCCGTTGGCACCACCGGCGAAAGCCCCACCGTCAGCCACGAAGAGCATCGCCGCGTCGTCGAGATTGCGGTCGAGGTGGCCAATAAGCGCGTGCCGGTCATTGCCGGGGCAGGGTCCAACGCCACCGCCGAGGCCGTGTCGCTGGCCCGGTTTGCCGAAGATACCGGCGCCGATGCGGTGCTGTCCGTCGTGCCCTATTACAACAAGCCGAACCAGGAAGGGCTGTTCCAGCATTTCTCGGCGGTTGCCAGCGCTGTCGGCATTCCTGTCATCCTCTACAGCGTGCCCGGGCGCACCATTGTCGATCTGACCGTCGACACCATTGCCCGCCTGCACGAAGCCCACGCCAATATTATCGGCGTCAAGGATGCCACCGGCAGCATGGAACGCACCAGCATGCAGCGCAACAAGCTGGGGCCCGATTTCATCCTGCTTTCGGGCGATGACAGCACGGCCTTGGGCTTCAACGCCCATGGCGGCCATGGCTGCATTTCGGTCACCGCCAATATTGCCCCGCGTCTCTGCTCGCAAATGCAGGAATTGTCGTTGGCCGGCGATTTCGTCGGCGCCCGCGCCATCAACGACAAGCTGGCCTACCTGCACAAGGACCTGTTCATGGAGCCCAATCCGGCGCCGGCAAAGTACATTGCCAGCCGGCTCAACCTCTGTGCCAACGAGATGCGGCTGCCGCTGGTGCCGATCAGCAAGCCGACGCAGGACGCCATGGACTTTGCAATTGCCCATGCAGGTCTTATCTAACACCCATGGCCCCAAAGAACGACAAATCCAAAAACGGTGTGATCAGCCACGGTCTCGTGGCTGAAAATCGCCGTTCGCGCTACGATTACGCCATTGGCGAGACCATGGAGGCCGGCATTGTGCTGACCGGCACCGAGGTGAAATCGCTGCGCATGGGCAAAGCCCAGATCACCGAATCCTATGCGTCGCCCGAACGCGGCGAGCTCTGGCTGATCAACGCCCATATCCCTGAATACCTGCAGGCCAACCGCTTCAACCACGAAGAGAAGCGCCCGCGCAAACTGCTGGTGTCGCGCAAGCAGCTGGCCCAGCTCGATCAGGAAGTCTCGCGCGCCGGCAACACCATCGTGCCGCTCAAGCTGTATTTCAACGATCAGGGCTTCGCCAAGCTGCTGATCGGGGTCGGCAAGGGCAAGAAGAACTATGACAAGCGCGAAACCGAGCGCAATCGCGACTGGAACCGCGACAAGTCCCGCATCATGAAAGAGGGCGGGCGGGGCTAGTCAGCCAGACGCCGCCACGACCGCGTGGCGCAACGGGCCCACCCTGGTCTGCTGCGGTTACCCTGTTCCCCAACACCACATTTCCGGGCCTGTCGAAGGCCGAAAGCGTCGCGCTATTGTTCAGCTATGGGCGGTGTAACCGGCCGCGTGGCCGGCGGACGGCCAACGGCCTTGGCCAGATCGGCAACGTCCATGAAGAAATCGGCCTGGCGCCGCAGATCATCCGAAATCATCGGGGTTGAGGTTGTCAGCGTCGATACCACGGTGACGCGCTTGCCCATGCGCTGCAGCGCCGCCACCAGTGCGGTGAAATCGCCGTCGCCGGAAAACAGCACCATGTGATCATAATGGGGAGCCAGTTCGAGCGCGTCGACGCACAGCTCGATATCCATATTGCCCTTGATCTTGCGCCGACCGGTAACGTCGGTGAATTCCCTGGCCGGCTTGGTAATCACGGTAAAGCCGTTATAGTCCAGCCAGTCGATCAAGGGGCGAATTGAGGAATATTCCTGATCTTCCACCAGCGCGGTGTAGTAGTTGGCGCGCAACAGATAGGCCTTGGCCTTGAATTCGGCGAGCAGCCGTCGATAGTCGATGTCGATCCCGATCGCCTTCGATGTCGCGTATAAATTGGCGCCATCGATGAACAGGACGATTTTCTCGCGTGCGTCGATGGTCATTTTGAAGCTCTCAATCAGGATCCCCACAAGCCGGATCTCTTGCGCCAAGGAGGATCTGCTTAAATTCCACCGGAGCATTAAGGTGGTGCTGATGCCAGATATTCCAGCCTCTGACAAGATAAAATGCACAATTGTGACCGTTTGGCGGTGGGGCGGCAGGCTATCCTTGTGCCCAGGCACTTGCTCGTGTATGGGAGGCGCCTATTCCATAAATTTTGGAGACGTCCGTGGCCCGCGTCACCGTTGAAGACTGCATTGAAAAGATCGAGAACCGCTTTGATCTCGTTCTGATGGCTGCGCATCGTGCGCGCATGATTTCGTCGGGTGCCCAGATCACCGTCCCGCGCGACAATGACAAGAACCCCGTGGTGGCGCTGCGCGAAATCGGCGACGGCACGATCTCGGCTGAAGATCTTCGTGAAGATCTGATCCATTCGCTGCAGAAATATGTCGAAGTCGATGAGCCTGAGAGCCACGCTGCGCCACAGATCGAAAGCGCTGGCGACGACGATTCGATGAGCTTCGACACCATGAGCGAAGATGAACTGCTGCGTGGCATCGAAAGCCTGGCGCCCCCAGAGCGTCGCGACGACTAGACATCGTCCCGTAAGGGCAAATCGCGCCAGTGGCGCGATTTGAGATCACTGGGCCATGCGAGCGACGCTCGAATGGCCCAGGTGACCAGCAGGCACGATATTTTCAACACCCTCGGCCGCCAGCCGGGGGTGTTTCGTTACCGGGGCAGGGCAGTGGGCTGGTGCCGCCCCCCGCACATACTTCGCCGCTCCCACCTTTCCCATTTGCTTTCAACGCGCTAAGTTCAACCCTCCTAGCGAGCACCCGATTTCATGATGCGCCAGTACGAGCTTGTTGAACGCGTTCAGGCCTATAACCCGAACGTCGACGAGCAGTTGTTGAACAAGGCCTATGTGTACGCCATGCAAAAGCATGGCTCGCAGAAGCGCGCTTCCGGCGACCCCTATTTCAACCATCCGCTCGAAGTTGCGGCCATTCTCACCGAGCTCAAGCTCGATGATGCCTCCATCGTCGTCGGCCTGCTGCACGACACCATTGAGGACACCGACGCCACCCGGGCCGAGATCGATCACCTGTTCGGGGCCGAAATTGGTGCCATCGTTGATGGCCTGACCAAGATCGAGCGTCTCAATCTGGTCTCGCGCGAAGAAGCCCAGGCGGAAAACCTGCGCAAATTGCTGCTAGCGATCAGCCAGGATGTGCGGGTGCTGCTGGTCAAGCTCGCCGACCGCCTGCACAATATGCGCACCCTGCAATACATGCCGCCCGAAAAACGGACGCGCATCGCCCAGGAAACCATGGATATCTACGCGCCCCTGGCGGGCCGCATGGGTATGCAGGACATGCGCAGCGAGCTGGAGGACATTTCCTTCAGGATCCTGCAGCCCGAGCATTATCAGGCCATTGTCACCCGGCTCGATGAGATGCAGGCCGCCTATAGCGAGACCATTGCCACCATTTCTGCCGAACTGAGCGATCGCCTGCTGGCCGAAGGCATCCACGCGCGGGTCAAGGCGCGGGTGAAGTCGCCCTTCTCGATCTTCAACAAGATCGAACGCAAATCAATTGCCCTTGAACAGCTCTCCGACATTATCGGTTTCCGGGTGATCGTCGGCTCGATTGACGAGTGCTACCATACCCTTGGCGTGGTCCACACCAAGTGGAAAGTGGTGCCGGGCCGGTTCAAGGACTATATCTCGGTCCCCAAGCACAATGACTACCAGTCCATCCACACCACCATTGTCGGCCCCGGTCGCCAGCGGGCGGAACTGCAGATCCGCACCGAGGAAATGGACCGGGTGGCCGAATTCGGCATCGCCGCGCATGCCCTCTACAAGGATGGTGCCTCGGCCGATCTCAGCCGCATCGAAAACGAATCCCAGGCCTATGGCTCGCTGCGCTCGACTATCGCCCACCTGACTGCGGGCAGCTCCACCGAGGATTTCCTCGAATACACCAAGCTTGAGCTGTTTCAGGATCAGGTGTTCTGCTTCACCCCCCGCGGGCGGCTGATTGCCCTGCCGCGCGGCGCCACGCCGATCGACTTTGCCTATGCGCTGCACACCGATATTGGTGACACCACGGTGGGCGCCAAGATCAACGGTGCCATTCTGCCGCTGGTGACCCAGTTGCGCAGTGGCGACGAAGTCGAGATCATCCGCGACCAGAACCACATGCCGCCGATGAACTGGCTGGGCATTGCCGCCACCGGCAAGGCCCGCGCCGCCATCCGGCGCGCCGTGCGGCAGGCCGCCACCCAGCGGGCCTTCTCCCTGGGTGAGCATATTCTCAACATGATGCTGGAGCGCGAAGGCGTCATGCTCGACGATACCGAGGCCGCGAGCCTGGCCGAGGCGCTGGGCATGGCCAACCGCCGTGACCTGCTGATCGCCGTGGGTGAGGGCAAGGTCGGTTCCGAACCGCTGGCCACCGAACTGGCCGCCATCAAGGGCCTGCGCAAGCGCCGCCGCAAGCTCGACCTGCCGGTGGCCGACACTGCCGATGGCTGGTTCGCGCTGCGCTCCACCGATCTGTTCCGCTTCCGCGTGCCGGGTGGCCAGCGCTCAGGGCCCAATGCCAAGGCGGCGCTGGCCCAGCTCGATTTCCAGATGGGCGTCCTGGTCTCCAATGAGGGCGTCGTCCCCGGTGACCGGCTGGTGGGTATTCTCCAGCCCGACAAGCCGCTCGAGATCTATCCCATCCATTCCGATGCGCTGATCAACCTGCATGACAGCGACGTCGCCTGGCTTGACGTGCGCTGGAACCTGGCGGGGCGGGAGGATCGTGCCTATGCCGTGGTGGTGTCGATGGAATCGGTCAACAAGCCCGGCTCGCTCGCCCAGATTTCTGCCGCCATCGCTGCCTGTGACGCCAATATCAACAATCTGGTGATGCGGATGATTTCGCCCGACTTTCACCAGATGATCTTCGAAATCGAGGTGCGCGACCTTGCGCAACTGACCGATGTTCTGGCAACGCTGAAGCGCAGCCCCGGCCTGAGTGCCGTGCAGCGCGCCGGTATCCGCGAAGCGTCGATGATTTCCACGCTCGAATGGGACGGCCAGGTCGACAAGAGGTTTATTGATGACGAAAGATGACGTGCTGGCCATTTTCCGCGCCTGTGGCGCCTTGCTCGAGGGACATTTCATCCTGTCCTCGGGCCTGCGCTCGCCACTGTTCCTGCAAAAGGCCAGGGTGTTCCAATACCCCGCCGAGACCGAAAAGCTCTGCAAGGCGCTGGCCGAAAAGATCCACGCCGACGGTTTTGGCGCGGTGACCAAGGTGGTGTCGCCAGCCATTGGCGGCATCATCCCGGGCTATGAAACCGCCCGCCAGCTGGGCGTGCCGGCGCTTTACACTGAACGCGTCGATGGGCAGTTCGAACTGCGCCGCGGCTTTGAAATCGCGCCGGGTGACCAGGTCATCGTCGTCGAAGACATTGTCTCCACCGGCCTGTCCATTCGCGAATGCGTCGCCGCCCTGCAGGCCATCGGCGCCAATGTGATTGCCGCCGCCTGCCTGATCGACCGCTCCGCCGGGGAAGCCGATGTCGGCGTGCCGCTGGTTAGCCTGATCGAGTTCAAGGTGCCGGCCTATCCCGCCGACCAATTGCCGCCCGAACTGGCCGCCATCCCGCCCGTCAAGCCGGGCAGTCGCGGCATCCAGGGTGTGAAGTGAGTTCTTGCCCGGACACCCCCACCCCCTCTCAGGGGGAGGCCAGGTGGGGGTGCCTCCCCGCACGCGGAGCATTGCCATGATCATCGGCCTCGGCTCGGACCTGATCGAAATCCACCGCGTTGCCGCGGTGCTGGACCGCTATGGCGAGCGCTTCACCCAGCGCTGCTTTACCGAGATCGAGCAGCGCAAATCCGATCGCCGCGCCCAGCGAGCTGCCTCCTATGCCAAGCGCTTCGCCGCCAAGGAAGCCTGTTCCAAGGCGCTGGGCACCGGCCTTAGTTTCGGCGTCTATTGGCGCGACATGGGCGTGGTCAACCTGCCGTCGGGCAAACCGACCATGCTGTTGAGCAATGGCGCCGCCAAAGCACTGGATCGCCTTGTTCCGCCAGGCCATTGGCCCCACATACACCTGACCATCACCGACGATGCCGGGTTGGCCCAGGCTTTCGTCATCATCGAGGCGCTGCCGATTGACCCGGCTACCGCAACGGAATAACGCTGCCGCGTCAGCAAACCGGGGAATTCCATGAGCCAGCCTGTCGATAAGCCCGCCGGCAAGTCCGCGACCAATGAATGGGTTGAAACCTTCGTTGTCGTGGTTGAGGCACTGCTGATTGCCATCGTGCTGCGTTCGTTCCTCTATCAGCCCTTCTCGATCCCCACGGCCTCCATGCAGCAGACGCTGATGATCGGCGACTATTTCGTCGCCAATAAATTCGTCTGGGGCTACGGCAAGCACTCCTTCTCGCTCGGCCGTTACGGCAATTTCACCGCGCTGGACTTCGAGCTGCCGATCGCCAGCCGCATTCTGGGCCGTGACCCCAATCGGGGCGACATTGCCGTGTTCCGCCCGGTGCCGCAGAACATGGAATATATCAAGCGCGTCGTTGGCCTGCCCGGCGACAGCATCCAGGTCAGGGATGGGCGCCTCTACATCAACGACGTCATGGTCGAGCGCGAAGAGATCGGCACGGCCCAGGATACCGACAGCAATGGCCAGACCGTGCCGGTCACGGTCTATCGCGAAACCTTCCCCGAAGGCACCACCCACACCATTCAGGAAATCTCCGACAACGGCCCGCTCGACAACACCCCGGTCTATGTCGTGCCCGCCGGCCACTATTTCATGATGGGCGACAACCGCGACCGCTCCGCCGATAGCCGCGTGCTCAGCCAGGTTGGCTATGTCCCCGCCATCAATCTGATCGCCAAGGCCGAAGCGCGCTTCTTCTCCATCACCGACAATATTCCGCCCTGGCAGATCTGGCAGTGGCCAGCCAATGTGCGCTGGGATCGCATGTTCCAGCCCATCGATAGATGAGTCCCAAAGCGCGCAATCACGACAAGCTGCAGTTTCGGCTGGGCTATCGCTTCGCCGATCCGGACCTGCTGGATCGCGCGCTGACCCATTCCAGTGCGGTCTCGCCCGCCCGGCGTATCGAGCGCTCCTATCAGCGCCTCGAATTCCTCGGCGATCGCGTGCTCGGCCTGGTGGTGGCCGACATGCTGTATCGCCGCTACCCCAAGGCCAATGAGGGCGAACTCAGCCGCACCCTCAACACCCTGGTGCGCAAGGAAACTTGCGCCATCATCGCCCGCACGCTTGGCCTGGGCGGCGAACTCAATCTGGGTGAAAGCGAAGCGCGCACCGGCGGCGCCGAAAAGGAAGCCATTCTCGGCGACGTCACCGAATCCATCATTGGCGCGATTTACTGCGACGGCGGCATGGGCAAGGCCTATGAATTCGTCGAGCGGATGTTTGAAGAGTTTCTCGCCGACGGCCAGGCCAACAAGGCCGACGCCAAGACCACCTTGCAGGAATGGGCCCAGGCCCGCGGCCTCGAACCCCCCACCTATGTTCAGGTGGCCCGCACCGGCCCTGATCATGCCCCCGAATTCACCATTGCCATTGCCCTGGGCGATTTCGAACAGTTGAGCGCTACCGGCCCCTCCAAGAGGATCGCCGAACACAAGGCCGCAGAACTGTTCCTGATGCACCACAAGGTATGGAAGGAAGCCCCATGAACACACCCACCGAACTCACCGACACCTCTTGCGGCTTCATCGCGCTGGTTGGCGCGCCCAATGCCGGCAAGTCGACTTTGCTCAATTCCCTGGTTGGCACCAAGGTGTCCATCGTCACCCACAAGGCGCAGACCACCCGCAGCCAGGTGCGCGGTGTCGTCACCCAGGACAAGGCCCAGCTGATCTTCATCGACACGCCGGGCATTTTTGCTCCCAAGCGCCGGCTCGACCGCGCCATGGTGCAGAGTGCCTGGGGCGGGGCCGGCGATGCCGATATCGTCGGCTTCATCATTGATGCCGAGCGCGGCATCACCCCCGACATCGAGCCCATGCTCGAAGGCCTGGCCCAGCTCAAGCACCCCAAGATCCTGATCCTGAACAAGATCGACACCATCAAGAACGAGGCGCTGCTCGCCCTGTCGCAGACGCTCAATGAGAAGCTGCGCTTTGAGGCCACCTTCATGATCTCGGCGCTCAAGGGCTACGGCGTGGCCGATCTGATGGATTGGTGCATCAAGCACATCCCGCCCGGTCCCTGGCATTTCCCCGAGGATCACCTCACCGATCTGACCATGGCCATCACGGCAGCCGAAATCACCCGCGAGAAGCTGTTTCTGCGCGTGCATGACGAAATTCCCTACAATTGCACGGTGGAAACCGAGAGCTTCAAGATCCAGCCCAACGGCTCCTACAAGATCGACCAGGTGGTCTATGTCACGCGCGACAGCCACAAGAAGATCGTGCTGGGCGCCGGCGGCCAGACCATCAAGGCCATCGGCCAGGAAGCCCGCAAGGAACTGATGGAAATGTACGATGTGCCCATCCATCTGTTCCTGTTCGTCAAGGTCCGCGAAAAGTGGGGCGACGACCCCGAGCGCTACCGCGAAATGGGGCTGGAATACCCGCATGGGAAGGACTGAGAGCCACCTCTTCCCCTCTCCCCTTGAGGGAGAGGGTGGTTTTCCGTGTCCAGCGGAAAACCGGGTGAGGGGTACTGCGCGTGCCCATGCCCTAGCCGAAGTAAGAGACCCCTCATCCGGCCTTCGGCCACCTTCTCCCTCAAGGGGAGAAGGGTGGGCTCAGTGACATGGAATGGACCGGTGAAGCCCTGCTGATCGGCGTGCGCCGCCACGGCGAGAGCAGCGTCATTGCCGAGGCCATGGTGGCCGGGCGGGGGCGTTGCCTGGGCCTGGTGCGCGGTGGCCGTTCCACGCGCCTGGCCCCGGTGCTGCAGCCGGGCAATACCGTCCAGCTCACCTGGCGCGCTCGCCTCGAGGATCAGCTCGGCCAGTTCATCGTCGAATTGTTGCAGGCCCGGGCCGCCGAACTGATCATTGATCGCCCGCGCCTCTATCTCAGCCAGCTGGTCTGCGAACATCTGCGCCTGCTGCCCGAGCGCGACCCGCATGATCGCCTGCTCGGCATGGCCCTGCGCCTGATCGACAGCCCGCCCGATGGCGTCGCCTTGGTCCAGTTCGAACTGGCCGTGCTAGACGACCTCGGCTTCGGCCTCGATCTCAGCCAATGTGCGGTGACCGGCACGACCGACGACCTGACCCACGTCTCGCCCAAATCGGGAAGGGCGGTCTCGCGCGCCGCGGCGGCGCCCTATCTCGATCGCCTGCTGCCGCTGCCCAGCTTCCTCACCACCCGCGGCAATGCCAGCCCGCACGACATTGCCGATGCGCTCCATCTCACCAGCCACTTCCTGCAAAGCCGCGTCTTCGGCCCGCGTGAGCTCGCCCTTTCGGCCACCCGCGACGCCCTGGTCGCGGCGCTGACGCAGGAGCACTGATCTGCCGGGCCATTGTGGTGCCCCCTGAGGTCCCAAGGTTGTTCAGGCCTGGCATTGTTCTGTTCCGCTTATCCCCCTCTGTTCTGGCTATGGCACAATGCACCCATCACCCCACGCGGCGGCCTGCAGGCGAACAGTGGTGGGGTGGGCCGGGTGGAGGTTTTGCCTCTTCCACAGGTTCCGAGACGGCCGTGCGGGGGCGAGCGATCTCCGTGCCGCCGAACAGTTCCAAAAACCGGCGCCCCGAGGCGGCTTCCGTCTCATTTTTTAAATTTACCAGGGGCGATTGCCGCTTCGGGGTCCGCCTATCCATGAAAACCGCATTCAGGCGGCGTTTTGGCACGCCCAAACCCGTGCAAAACCGGGCGTCTGCGCCCACAAGCCGTCGCCAGCCGCTATAGTGATTTCCTGATTCGTTCTGCTGGAATGCTTGCCAATGGCCGACACCGATACCCTGCCACCTGCCGACGACCAGCGCGTCGTCGACCTCAAGCAGGCGCTTGAGGAGCGGTACCTCTCCTACGCCCTGTCCACCATCACCCAGCGGGCGTTGCCCGATGCGCGCGATGGCCTCAAGCCGGTGCACCGCCGCATCATCCACGCCATGCGCCTGCTCAAGCTCGATCCGGGCCAGGGCTACAAGAAGTCAGCCCGTATCGTCGGCGACGTGATCGGTAAGTTCCATCCCCATGGCGACCAGTCGATCTATGACGCCCTGGTCCGCCTGGCCCAGGATTTCGCGCTGCGCTACCCGCTGGTCGATGGACAGGGCAATTTCGGCAATATCGACGGCGATAACGCTGCGGCCATGCGCTACACCGAAAGCCGCATGACCGATGTGGCGATGCGCCTGCTCGAGGGCATCACCGAAGACGCCATCGATTTCAAGGCGACCTATGACGGCGAAGACGAAGAGCCCGTCGTCCTGCCCTCCAATTTTCCCAACCTCCTGGCCAATGGCTCCACCGGCATCGCCGTGGGCATGGCGACCTCGGTGCCGCCGCACAATGTCTATGAATTGTGCGAGGCCGCGCTCCATCTTATCAACGTCAATCCAGAGGCTTCGGCCCAGGACCTGACTCAATATGTGAAGGGCCCCGATTTCCCCACCGGTGGCATTTTGGTGGAATCGGCATCCTCCATCGCCCATTCCTACGCCACCGGCCGCGGCTCGTTCCGCCTGCGGGCCAAGTGGGAAATCGAGGAAACCGGGCGTGGCTCCTACCTGATCGTCGTCACCGAAATTCCCTATGGCATCCAGAAATCGCGGCTGGTCGAAAAGATCGCCGAACTGCTGCTGGCCAAAAAGCTGCCCTTGCTCAAGGACGTACGCGACGAAAGCTCGGACGATATCCGGCTGGTTCTTGAGCCGCGCGCCCGCACCGTCGATGCGGTGATCCTGATGGAGCATCTGTTCAAGGTCAGCGATCTCGAAACCCGCTTCCCGCTCAATCTGAACGTGCTTGATCGCGGCACGGCCCCCAAGGTGATGAGTCTGCCCCAGGCGCTCAAGGCCTGGCTGGAGCATCGCAAGGAAGTGCTGGTCCGGCGCTCCAATCACCGGCTGGCCCAGATTGCCCATCGGCTTGAGGTGCTGGGCGGCTACATCATTGCCTATCTCAACCTCGATGAGGTGATCCGCATCATCCGTGAGGAGGATGACGCCAAGGCATCGCTGATGGCCACCTTCGAGCTCAGCGATGTGCAGGCCGAAGCCATTCTCAACATGCGGCTGCGCTCCCTGCGCAAGCTCGAGGAAATCGAGCTGCGCAAGGAACATGACAATCTGACCCGGGAGCAGGGGCAGCTTGAAGCCCTGCTGGCCTCGGAAAAGCGGCAATGGAGCTCGATCAGCAAGGAAATCGAGGCGCTGAAGAAGGCCTATCCCCTGCTGGAGGCCGATGGCACCACCCCGCATGCGCTGGGCGCCCGCCGTACCATCCTGAAGGATGCGCCCAATGCCGATCTGTCCGAGGTCACCGAAGCCTTTATCGAGCGCGAACCGATCACCGTCATTCTCTCCGAAAAGGGCTGGATCCGCGCGCTCAAGGGGCATACCGACGATATCGACGAGAGGGGCTTCAAGGCGGGCGACCGGCTGAAACAGGCGATCAAGTGCGAGACCACCGACAAGCTGCTGATGCTGACCACCGGCGGCAAGGTCTACACCCTGGGCGGCGACAAGCTGCCGGGTGGCCGCGGGCAGGGTGAGCCCGTGCGCATCATCGTCGACATCGAGGAGGGCCAGGATATCGTCGATATCTTCGTCTATCGCGCCGGCCAGAAGCGCATCATTGCCTCAACCACCGGTTACGGCTTCATCGTTTCCGAAGACGAGATGATCGCCAATACCCGCAAGGGCAAGCAGATCCTCAATGTTGCGGCGCCCGTCGAAGCGCGCCTGCTGGTCCCCGTCGAGGGCGACCGGGTGGCCATTATCGGCGAAAACCGCAAGCTGCTGGTGTTCCCGCTCAGCCAGCTGGCGGCCATGGGTCGCGGCAAGGGCGTCCGGCTGCAGCGCTACAAGGATGGCGGCGTTTCCGACATCAAGACCTTCTATGCGGCCGACGGCCTGACCTGGACCGATAGCTCGGGTCGCACCTTCACCAAGCCGATGGAAGAGCTCACCGCCTGGATTGCCGACCGCGCAACCGCCGGCCGCCAGCCCCCCAATGGCTTCCCGCGCAACAACAGGTTCACCGGATGATCCGCCACTGCGTCTTCGTCAAGTTCCGCACTGATGTCAGCGCGGCCGAGCGCGCCGATATCTACGCCGGTCTCGCCGCCCTGGTCGGCCAGATCGATGGCCTGTTGCGCGCCGATTTCGGGCCCAATATCTCGCCCGAGGGCATGGCCAAGGGCTTCAATGATGGCTTCATCATGGATCTGGCCGACGCCGCCGCCCGTGACCGCTATCTGGTCGACCCGGCGCACAAGGCCGCCGGAGCTCGCCTCGTCGCGGCGCTCGAAGGTGGCCGCGAGGGCCTGCTGGTGTTTGATCTGCAGCTCGACTGAACGGCCCTGGGCGGGGCGCGTTAGGGCACCGAAAACCTGAACACCACCGGCAGGTGATCACTCGCCGTGGGTCGCCCGAGGCCAATCTGGTGCACCACCACGCCGCCTCGTGTCATCACATGGTCCAGCGGCAGGAACGGCACCGTGTCTCGCCAGGCGCCCAGATAGTGCCAGCTCATCGGGAACGTCAGCAGGTTCATCGTCTCGCGCACCAGCCCGTTGCCCGCCACGAAGGCGCGCAAGGCATAGGACCACGGCGTCGAGTTGAAATCCCCCGCCAGGATCAGCGGCCCCTCGATCTCGTCCACCACCGCCGACAGGGCCGCAAGTTGCTCGCGTTGCCGGTCGACCGGGATGGGCCAGTCCATATGCGTGGTCAGCACCGAAAACGGCTTATCCCCGTCTGCCTGGAACCGTGCCAGAATATGCCCGGTACGGTCGGTGACATAGGCATTGCTGGGGCAGGCGCCGTCCTGCACCTGTTCAAAGGGGAGGCGTGAATACAGCCCGAGATTGGCCCTCTTGCCGCCGCGACAGCGCGTGAAGAACGGATACTCGGCCAGTAGGCGCGGATGCAGATCGGTGGCCTGCTCGCCGAAATACTCCTGCAGTACGATGATGTCGGGGTCTTCAGCCTGGATGGCGGCAGTCACCTGCGCCATCTGGTAGTTCATCCCGAACAGGTTGTGCGTCATCATGGTGATGGTGCCGCGCGCCGGTGCCGCCGGTCTGGTCTGCAGCGCGGCCGCAAATTCGGGCAGCATGACATTGGCCGAGGCGGCAAAGCCGACAAAGACATAGATCAGGGCGACGCTGCGCAGCGTGCCGCGCAGGGCCAGCGCCACGATGACCAGGCCCAGCAGCGTGGCAGGAAACAGCAGGATCTGGGCATGATTGAACAGGTCAAACAGCGGCACCAGCGATCCCAGCAGCCCGGCAATGGTCAGCGAAGCGGCCAGTATTGCCCCCGATACGAGGCAAAACCGAATGGTCTGCAGTAGCATGGGCATAGGCAATCCTGCGGGAATGGTCAGCTGTCGATCTCGGGGAACCATGTGGCCCGAAGCTGGCGCCTTAGTCGAGCAATACCCAACCCAGGGGGCCGCGCTGCACCTGCAAGGGGTGGAACTGCGCCTTGTAGGCCATTTTGGGCGAATCCTTCACCCAGTAGCCCAGATAGACATAGTCGAGTTCGGCCGACCGCACCTGGGCGATGTGGTCGAGAATCAGGAAGGTGCCCAGGCTGCGACAGGCCAGGTCGGGGTCATAGAACGAATAGACCATCGACAGGCCGTCCGGCATCATATCGGTCAGGGCCACCGCCACCAGCGGCTGATCGGGGTGATTGCGCAGGCGGTATTCGATGACGATCGACTGCACCGGGGTGTCCTCGACCATGTACTCATAGTCGACATAGCTCATCTGGGTCATGCCGCCGCCAGCGTGGCGCGATTCCAGATAGCGCTTGAACAGATCGTATTGTTCGTGGGTTGCCGCAGTGGGCCGCACCTCGATGCTCAGATCGTCATTGGCGCGCAACACCCGGCGATAGCGCTTGGAGGGGGTAAAGCCCTGCGCCACAATCCGCACCGACTGGCAGGCATTGCAGCCTTCGCAGGCGGGCCGGTAAATCAGGTTCTGGCTGCGCCGGAATCCGTTCTCGCTGAGCAGATGATGCAGATTGGCCGCGCGCCGCCCGCTCAGATGGGTGAACAGCTTCCGCTCTTGCATGCCGTCCAGATAGGGGCACGGCATGGGGGCAGTCAGAAACAGCTGGGTGGCATCGGGTGTCTGGTCAGTCATTGATGACCCTTGGGTGCGATAGGGACAGTCTACCCCTCCCTATCCCCGGCGGCAACGGTTCAATAGGCCTCGCGGGGCCCCCGGCTGCGCGCCGATTGGTCGCGCCAGTGCCGTTCCATCGGCGAGCGCCGCACCATCAGCGTGCCGGTCACCAGGTCGTGAATCATCTGCCGGCGCGGAGTGAACAGCGCGAACAGCAGCGACAGGGGCCAGGAAATCCAGGTGGTGATCCAGAATACCCCGGCATGGATGATCGCCATCCAGCCATCCAGCGGCTGCCCGCGCGTCGGCGTCAGCACGATATCCATCGCCTGCATGCCCAGCGTGGCGCGCTTGGGCGAGCCCAGTGTGGCGCCATAATACAGCACGATGGTAGCGGGCACGACGACCAGCAGAGCCAGCCAGCCCAGCCCGAAGGTCACAAAGCCGGCAATCAGCCCGACAATAGCAAACGCCGTGATCAGCAATCCCATCACCACCAGGTCGATGAGGAAGGCAAATACCCGTCGGGTCAGCAACCCCTCGAACAATTCGGGGGCGGTCTGGGGGTCGGGGATAAGGGGGCCGGCAGTTTGCGACTGGTTCATGGCCAAGAGATTGTCACACCCGTGCCCGACTGCAAGAGGCGCGGCACACAAATATGGCGCTACTTGCCCAGATCGCGCGCTATCTCCAGCGCGAAATAGCTCAGCACCCCATTGGCGCCGGCCCGCTTGAAGGCATGCAG
Source organism: Devosia alba (assembly GCF_039938915.1). Lineage (NCBI taxonomy): Bacteria > Pseudomonadati > Pseudomonadota > Alphaproteobacteria > Hyphomicrobiales > Devosiaceae > Devosia > Devosia alba. The sequence goes on from NZ_JBDUUI010000007.1 coordinate 26,147, forward strand.
GCTCTCCAGGATCGCCCCCTTGCGGTCAATCGCGCCGGCGGCTGCCGCCAGCTCGATCATCGCGAACTCGCCGCTCACCTGATAGGCATAGATGGGAATGTTGAAGCTGTCCTTGGCCCGGCGCACGATATCGAGATAGGGCAGGCCGGGTTTGACCATGATGCTGTCGGCGCCCTCGACAATATCCTGCTCGATCTCGCGCAACGCCTCATCGGAATTGGCATAGTCCATCTGATAGGTGCGCTTGTCGCCCCTGAGACGGCTGCCCGACCCCACGGCCTCGCGGAACGGGCCATAGAAATAGGACGCATATTTGGCCGCATAGGCCATGATCTGGGTCTGCTCGAAGCCACTGTCGTCGAGCGCGGCGCGGATCGCGGCGACCCGTCCATCCATCATGTCCGATGGCGCGATGATGTCGGCACCGGCCTTGGATTGCACCAGGGCCGATTTGATCATCACCGCGACGGTCTCATCGTTGAGGATTTCGCCATCGCGCACCAGCCCGTCCTGGCCGTCGCTGGAATATTCATCGAGCGCCACATCGGCGATCAGCCCGATCTCGGGTACCGCGCTCTTGATCGCGCTGAGCGCCCGGCACATCAGATTGTCGGGGTTATAGGCTTCCGCGCCGTTCTCGCTGCGCAACTGGTCGGGCGTATTGGGAAACAGCGCCAGCGCCGGGATACCGGCATCGCGCGCCGCCTTGGCCGCCTGCACACACAGATCGACACTCAGCCGCTCGACGCCCGGCATGGTGCGGATCTGGGTTTTCTCATTGTGCCCATCGATGACAAACAGCGGCCAGATCAGATCAGCCGGCGTCAGGGTCGTCTCGCGCACCATGGCCCGGCTCCATGCCGTCTGGCGCGTGCGACGCAGCCGCCGTCCGCCAAGAAAATCCATGTCGTGCTTCTGCCACTGCTCGGCCATCTGGGTCTCCTGTGTCAAAGAGGGGTGTAGCAGTGCCGGCCACCCGCTCCAAGCACCGGCTTGTCGCATCCCTTGCGGACAGATAGAAAACCGTCATGGATTTCAACGCGCCGCCTATCGGGATATATATTCGAATCGTCGCCATCATCAGCCTCCTGCTCGGGCTCAATGATGCTTCGCGCCTGCTCGGCGTCAATCTGGGCGCTGTCAGCCCCATCACCACCCTGGGCATGACGGGCTTCGTCTACCTGGCGATTTTTGCGCTGGCCCGCCTGTTCGCCGCGGTCGGCCTGTGGATCAAGGCCAGCTGGGGCGCGGTGCTGCTGGTCGGCGCCACTGGCGTTGAACTGACACTCTACCTGCTGGGGAGCCCCGATGTGCAGATGACGGCAATCGGCTTTGCGGTGCGGCTGGTGCTGCTGGCATCAATCGTCATTATTTTCGTGTTGAGCATCCGCCACCGTCGCGCCAGCGCCGCCGACTGAATAGGGTCGGTCCAATTGCCCTGATGGCGTTCACACCCGCGTAAGGTTACAAATTCCTCAACTGGTGTAACGAATAATAAAGCCAAATTCTCATTACATTCCAGTAAGATGCTCTTAATCACGCTGCTTAGGGCGATCTTAGAAACAGCATCGTAGTTTAGCCTCACGAGATGCGAAAAATCGCACATACTGCAAAACAGTGAGGCTAACATGGCATTCAAATCCAACGCAGCCGAGGCATTGACCCCGGAACGTCCAAAGAGCTTGAAGCCGCTTTATCTGGAAGCGGTGTCCCGGGTAGAGCGGCTGCATCGCCGGCTGCTCGATCTGATCAAGGACGAGTTCGACCGTATGGGCTGGGATGATATCAATCCCGTCCAGGCATTGCTGATGTTCAACATTGGCGACGCCGAGCTGACCGCCGGCGAACTGCGCTCGCGTGGTTACTATCTGGGCTCGAATGTCTCCTATAATCTCAAGAAGCTGGTCGAAGCCGGTTACATTTTTCAGGAACGCTCGCGGTCTGATCGCCGCTCGGTGCGCATCAAGCTCAGCCCCAAGGGCGAGGAAGTCGCTGAAGTCATCGACGAGCTCTATGATCGCCACCTGAAATCCATCGACAAGGTCGGTGGCCTGGGCGATGACGAGTTTGACGGCCTGAACAAGGCTCTGGCCCGCCTTGAACGCTTCTGGGTCGACCAGATCCTCTACAAGCTCTAAGGCCCGCCCGGCAGCACCTGTTGCCGGTCTGCCACACTGATTTGCAAACACCGGTCCCCAGGGGCCGGTGTTCTCATTTCCGCCGCAAACCCCCATGAAGGCAGGTGCGTGGTTTGTAAGCATTTCCCGGCTAGATAGAGTAACAGAATGGGCCCGGTTCACATGCGTTTGACCGCGTTGTGGCTAGTTGGGCCTTTGTGGTAAAATTGCTCCTGCTTCGGTAATCAGAAAAAATCGGGTGAATTAATGCGGCTTAATCGACGTTCTCTCCTCCGGTACACGGCCATGGCCGGGGCCTCTATGGCCCTGCCAACTGCGCTGCGCGCGCAAGAGGGCGAGTCGTTGTTCGACATGTTCGAGCGCAATCGCGTACTCAACGACGTCGATAAGGGCGGCAACACCTCGGCCGCCGAGGCCCTGATCGCCACCAACGAGCCGATTCTGTCGTTTGACACGGTCTACAATCTGCAACTGGCAATCTCCCAGTATGAGCCCTTCGTCGCCGCTGGCGGCTGGGAAGAGATTCCGCAGGAGGCCTACAACCTGACGCTGGGCAATGCCAAGAAATCGGTGGTTGCGCTCAAACGCCGCCTGATTTCGTCGGGCGACATGGCCCTGGTCGAGAACGTCAATGACGTGTTCGACCCCGCCACCGATGCCGGCGTCCGCAAATTCCAGGCCCGTCATGGCCTCAGAATCACCGGGCAGGTCGATGAAGCAACCTGGTACGCCATGGCGGTGCCGGCCCAACAGCGGCTGCAGCAGCTCTATCTCAACTTCACCCGCGTTCAGAACTTGGCGCCCCAGCTCAGTCCACGCTATGTCGTGGTCAATATTCCGGCGGCCACCATCGAGGCGGTCGCTGATGGCATGGTGGAGCAGCGGCATACTGCCGTGGTCGGTCGCGTCGACCGCGCCACCCCGATCATGGCCAGCAAGGTCAGCCAGATCAATTTCAACCCCTATTGGCATGTGCCCAAATCGCTCGTCGAGCGCGATCTGACCAAGTACATGCTGGAAGATCCCGAATATCTGGCCAAGCAGAATATCCATATCTATGACGGCAGCGGCGCTGAGATTTCGCCCGCGACGATCGATTGGAACAATCTGGGCAACGCCATCAACTATATGTATCGCCAGGAACCTGGCGCGGCCAATTCCATGGGCCACTGCAAGATCAATTTCTACAATCCCTTCGATTGCTACCTGCACGATACCCCTGCAAAGGCCCTGTTTGACGAAAATGCCCGCTTCCACTCATCGGGCTGCGTCCGGGTTGAGGGCGTCAACCAGTTGGTGAACTGGCTGTTGCGCGACAATGGTGATTGGGATCAGGCCAAGGTGGATGCCCAGTTTGAATCCAACCAGCGCCTGGACGTCGAGTGCAAGGCCCGCGTGCCGCTGCACACGACCTACATTACCGCCTGGGCGAACCGTCAGGGCACGGTCAGCTTCCGTGACGACGTCTACAAGTTCGACGAGCAGGGCAAGGTCACCTTCGAACAGGGCTGAAACCGCTCACAACTCGACTTGCAACGCCCTCCCTGCCGGGAGGGCGTTGTCGTATTCTCAACCGCTCGAATCCTGCTACTGTGCGGGCATGGGGCAGGGTGAAGTACTATTCGAATTCTCGCAGGTCGGCCGGCAGATGCGGGTTGCCGCCATAGATGTCGACACCGGCACCGAGGTCATCGTCATCACGCCCGTTTCGGCGACCAGGCTGCAAATGCAGCAATTGGCCCTGGGTAAACTGCGCAAGAAACTGAGTGGCGAGACGCCTCCCGCGCCGCCGGCTGGCAAATTTGGGTGAGCTGCCGCACAATTCTGCTTTCGCCCGGCCTGGTCTTGGGCCATAACTGCGGTGTTCGCGCTACTGGCGAGAAGAGATGGGGAACCATCGGGGAACGCGAACCTTGCAGAGCCGCTCGCCTGGGCACCCAATCGCATTTTAGGGAGCCCCCATGTATCAACCCCACCGTACCCAGCCTTGGAATCGCTTGTCGCGACATGATAAAGGCAGCTTCACGCCCACTTGTATCGCCATTTGCGAGGTCATTGTTCCATGAGCGCCCCCCAGTCCGTTCCGCTCTTCCCGAATTTTTTCACCAATTCCGTGGCGCAGACTGACCCGGAACTGGCTGCCGCCATCGCTGATGAGCTTGGACGCCAGCAGGGTGAAATCGAGTTGATAGCCTCCGAGAACATCGTCTCTCAGGCGGTGCTTGAGGCACAGGGGTCGGTTCTCACCAACAAATATGCTGAGGGCTATCCCGGTCGCCGTTATTACGGCGGCTGCGAATATGTGGATGTGGCCGAAACGCTGGCCATCGAGCGCGCCAAGCAGTTGTTTGGCGTCGAATACGCCAATGTGCAGCCCAATTCGGGCTCCCAGGCCAACCAGGGCGTCTATCAGGCCCTGATCCAGCCCGGTGACACCATCTTGGGCATGTCGCTGGATGCCGGTGGTCACCTGACCCATGGCGCCAAGCCCAATCAGTCTGGCAAGTGGTTCAATGCGATCCAGTATGGCCTGCGCAAGCAGGACGGTCTGGTCGATATGGATCAGGTGCGCAGCCTTGCCCATGAACATAAGCCCAAGATGATCATTGCCGGGTTCTCGGCCTATTCGCGCGTGATGGACTGGGCCGCGTTCCGTGCCGTTGCCGATGAAGTGGGGGCAATCCTGTTTGTCGATATGGCCCACGTTGCCGGCCTTGTGGCCGGTGGGGTTTACCCCAGCCCGTTCCCGCACGCCCACGTGGCCACCACGACCACGCACAAGACGCTGCGCGGCCCGCGTGGCGGGCTGATCCTGACCGATGACGAGGCCATCGCCAAGAAGATCAACTCGGCCATTTTCCCTGGTATTCAGGGTGGTCCGCTGATGCATGTCATCGCTGCCAAGGCAGTTGCCTTCAAGGAAGCCCTGCAGCCGGAGTTCAAGACCTATGCTGCCCAGGTGGTGGCCAATGCCCAGGTATTGGCTGAAACCCTGGTCAAGGGGGGCGTCGATATCGTCAGTGGCGGCACTGACAACCACCTGATGCTGGTTGATCTGCGTCCCAAGGTCCTGACCGGCAAGGCGACGGAGCAGGCGCTGGAGCGCGCCCACATTACCTGCAACAAGAACGCCGTGCCGTTCGATCCGGAAAAGCCCGCCATCACCTCGGGCATCCGTCTGGGCACGCCCGCCGGCACATCGCGCGGCTTCGGCGCGGCCGAATTCCAGTTGATTGGTGAACTGATTATTGAAGTGCTCGATGGTCTCGCGGCCAATGGCGAAGCCAATAATGCGACGGTCGAGGCGCAGGTCCGCGCCAAGGTCAAGTCGCTCACCGATCGCTTCCCGATCTACGGTTTGTAAGGGTTTCCGATGCGCTGTCCCTATTGCGGTAATGACGATACGCAGGTCAAGGACAGCCGCCCGACCGAAGATTCCGGCGCCATCCGCCGCCGCCGTGTCTGCAATGGCTGCGGCGGCCGCTTCACCACTTTCGAACGCGTGCAGTTGCGCGACTTGACTGTGGTCAAAAAGAGCGGCCGCAAGGTCCCCTTTGATCGCGAGAAGCTGGCCCGGTCGGTCTATACCGCGCTGCGCAAGCGTGCCGTCGAGGCCGATCGGATCGAGCGCATGATCTCGGGCATTGTCCGTCAGCTCGAGAGTCTGGGTGACGTGGAGGTGACCTCTGACCAGATCGGCGAATATGTGATGGATGGTCTCAAGGAACTCGACGACGTGGCTTTTGTGCGCTTCGCCTCAGTCTACAAGAACTTTTCGGCTGCCGACGATTTCCGCAATTTCCTGGCCAAGCTGGCGGAAGGGCAGGGCACTCTGCGCGATGACGATTGACCCAGGTGTCACCTGAAGATCAGCGCTGGCTTGATGCCGCCGTACGCTACGCTACGCCATTCCTCGGCACTACCGGCGATAATCCCTGTGCGGCGGCGCTGGTGGTCGATCCGAGCCGACAAACCCTGATTGCTCGCGCCGTCACCGCCCGCGGCGGTCGCCCCCATGCCGAGGCAATTGCCCTGGCCAGCGCCGGGCTCGAAGCGGCGGGCTCAACGCTTTATGCAACGCTGCAACCCTGCCATCACTGGGGTCGCACGCCCCCCTGTGTCGACGCCATTGTCCGCGCCGGCGTGATGCGGGTGGTGGTCGGGGTCGCAGATCCCGATCCACTTGCGGCAGCAACTGGCCTCGAGCAGCTGCAGTCGGCGGGTATCGAGGTTGTGCTGGCCGAGCATGCACCCTCGGCGGCATTGCACGCCGGTCACCTGCATCTACGCACCGATGGTCGGCCCCATGTCACGGCTATGCTCGTGGTGTCGGCCGATGATCGGATTGTCAGCCCGGCCGCTGGTGCAGCCCGCGCCGTGCTGGACCTGCAGCGGGCCCGTGCCGATGCGATTTTGATTGGCGCGGCAATGGCCCGACACCACAATCAGCAGCTGGCCGTCGCCATCCCCGGCCTGGCAGCACGGACGCCGCTGCGCGTGGTGCTTGCCGGTGCGCAAGGCATTGATCGCAGCTTGAATCTGGTTGGCAGGCTTTCGGGATATCGCACTGCAGTCATTGCTGAAAGTAGGGTCCCGGTCGATGCGCCGGCATCGGTAGAAGTGCTGCGCGTTGCCGGATTGAACGGCCACCCCGATTTGAGGGAAGTTCTCACTGCCCTGGGCAAAAAAGGCCTCCAGAACCTGCTCATCGAGCCTGGCCCACGCCTGGCAGCCGCCCTGCTGCAGGCCGGCCTGATCGACTGTTTCGGGCTGATTGTCAGCAAGGACGCGGCGAACGATGGCCCGCCCGCCGCCAGCACCGGCAAGGTGGCCAAATTGATTGCCGCCGCGGGTCTTGTTGAGACCGAGCACCAGAACCACGATACCGCGACGTTGAAATTCTACCGTCGTCCCGCATAGCTGCCGCCGCGGCATATGTATTGATGTTCCGGCGGGAGACGACTATGGGGTGGGCCCTTGCCGGCGGGCGTCTGCAGACCGCAACCAACAGAGTGACTTTCCATGGCTGATGCCCCCAAGCGCGATCCCCAGAGCGACCGACCTGCCAATCAGCGTGGTGCTGCTCGCCTGGCGGCGGTGCAGGCGCTGTACCAGATGGATATTGGCCGGACCTCGCTCGAAGATACCTTGGCCCAGTTTGGCAGTTTTCACCTCGGTCGCGAGATCGAGGGCGAACAATATCTGCCGGCCGATGCCGATTTTTTCCGGCAGATTGTCACTGGCGTCACCAAGCACCAGCTCGCGATCGATCCGGCAGTGGACCGGGCGCTGGCGGAAGGCTGGCCGGTAGAACGCGTTGACGCCACGCTGCGCGCCATCTTGCGCGCCGCCGCCTTTGAGCTGCTCCGCCGCAAGGATATCCCGCCCCGCGTGGTAATTACCGAGTATGTCGATATCGCCAAGGCGTTCTACGAAGACGATGCCTCGGGCCTGGTCAATGGCACGCTGGACGCCATTGCGCGCGAGGCCGGCTCGGACCTGAGCGAATCCCGCTAGACCCCGCAGCCGCTATTGCGGCATCGGTGCCTTGTCGTCCTGCCATTTCTCTTCGGCCACATCGTCGCCGCCAGCTGCAATCACCGCCTTGATGGCGTAGTTGGCAGCGTGGCGGGCATGGTTCGGCACATGTGCACTGGCGGCTGCATGGGCAGCGGCACGCGCGGCCTCGCGGGCAACGGCGCTGCCGGCCTCCCGCGCCGCGGCGTGGGCTGCAACGGCGGCCTTGCGGGCCTCGGCCACGGTCAGCTTGCCACTGGCCCAGCGGCGCGCGGCTGAAATCGCAGCCTTTGGGCGGCTATCGCCCGGCTTGGCATCGTGGAACAGGGGCAGCACGCGTTCGGCGCAATCTGCTGCCCAACTGGCGATGGCTTTATGCTGTTTCGTATTGTGCTGCATCTTTATCTCCAAAAGCAAAAAGCCCCGGTCTCCCGGGGCTCTCGAATTCCATGGGCGCAGGCGCTAGAACGACTGCAGGATCTGCTGGATAAACGTACGATCCTCGCCAAATGACGGCGTCCGGCGGGTCTCGATGGTCACGGCCTTGCCATCCTTGAGCGTGTAGATGGCCTTGTCGACCACTTTCTGGTTCTTGTCGAAATAGACAGCCAGCACCGTGCGCGAGTCGATCATCGTCATGCCAAAAGCGGTTTGGCGTATCTTGGTCTGGACGTAGTACCAGGCGCTCTGATCGCCAAATGTATTGGTGGATTGCGGCGAGCCCAGTACCAAGGTGACCAGTTGCTGGCTCTGTCCGGGTCGGATTTGCGCCTGTGCGCTGTCAGAAATTTCATAGCCCTGTGTGCGGGAATTGACCAATGAGGTGCTGCTGCTGCAGGCGCCCAGTGACAACGCGATCACGACAGCGGCTGCGATTGGTGCTAGGGCACCGGAGACGGAACGCAGTGGCATGAATTTGACTTTCCCGATGGCTCTCGACTATAGGCACGGCTACAGCGCGGCACGCTTCAGCCGCCGGAATGTGTAGCTGCCAATCTGCCCGTCTGGCAAGCTGGCAATGGTCCGAAGGGGCTTTTTGCCCGGGTGTTAGGCCGATCACGAATCTGAGCGCAACCCCATGATATTCAATCTGTTCCGCAAAAATACGGCCATCGAACCAGTTTATGCCGTCTATAACGCCATTGTGGCGCAATCCCGGCAACCCCAGTTCTATGCCGATTGGCAGGTCCCCGACTCCGTTACGGGCCGCTTCGACATGATCAGCCTGCACATGGCGCTGTTGTTTCGCCGACTGCGCAGCGAAGCCGGCGGCGACAAGAGCTTCAGCCAGGCGGTTTTCGATCTGTTTTTCAAGGATATGGATCGTTCACTGCGCGAAATGGGCGTTGGCGATCTGGGCGTCCCCAAGCGCATTCAGAAAATGGGCAATGTCTTTTTCGGTCTGCTTGCGGCATTGTCAGAAGCGATGGATCGCAATGACCGTGCCGCCCTTGAAAGCGTCTTGGCACGCAATATCTTCGCCGATACCCAGGGGCCGCAAGTCCGGGCCATGGCCGAGTATCTGCTGCGCCAGGATGCGGCCATCGCCAAGCAGCCTGCCGAGACCATCACCGGTGGCATTATTGAGTTTGAGAGCGTGCAATGAGCCGACCCGACGCCCCCATTATCGACGCGATTGTGCGCATTGACCGCCTCCCTGCCTCGGGGCGTTCCATTGAGGTCGTGGCCGACGCAAAGGCCTGTGCTGAACTGGCAAAAATCCTCAATGTCCAGGCCGTTGAGGCCATGCAGGCGTCGCTGAGCGTAACCCCACTGCGCGGCGGCATCAGGGCGCTTGGGCATCTGAGCGCGCGCATTGTGCAGGCCTCTGTGGTGTCGTTTGAACCCGTCCCGCAGGACATAGACGAAGCCATTGATCGGGTCTTCCTGCCGCAAAGCGTCGACCATGTGCCCACACCGGGCTCGGAAGTGTTTGTCGATCTCGAGGATGACGATTTTCCTGATCACATTGACGGCCCGGAAGTCGATCTGAGTGGGCTGTTGATTGAAACCATCGCATTGGCGATCGAACCCTATCCGCGCCTGCCCGGCGAAACCCTCGAATCGTTGGGACTGGACACCGATAACGCGGACTCCGGGCCCTTTGCGGCCCTGACCAAACTCAAGAAGTCCACCGACATTGACCGCTAGTATCAGCGCCGGGGCTTGCACCGACTCTCTGATGCGATATGTTCGCATGCCTGCCGAGCAGGCCGAAAACGGGCTGAAATGACCGATACAATTACACTATCAGTGGATGCCATGGGCGGCGACAACGCCCCGCGCGCGGTTATTCACGGCGCCTGTCTGCTGTTCAAAGAGCACAGCAACGCCCGCTTCATCTTCCACGGTCGCCAGGAGCTGATCGCGCCGCTGCTTGAGGAATTTGCCGTCCTCAAGCCAGTTTCGACCGTGCGGCACTGCGAAACCGTGATCGCCATGGACGAGAAGCCAAGCCAGGCCTTGCGCAAGGGCCGCGGGACGTCGTCGATGTGGATGGCTATCCAGGCCGTCAAGGACGGCGACGCCGACGTCGCCGTGTCCGGCGGCAATACCGGGGCGCTGATGGCCATGGCCACCTTCTGCCTGCGCCTGATGGACGGCATTGCCCGACCCGGCATTGCGGCCATCTGGCCGACGCTGCGCAGCGACATCGTGGTGCTCGATATGGGCGCCACCATCGGCGCAGATGCCCAGCAATTGGTCGACTACGCAATTCTGGGCTCGGCCCTGGCGCGTTGCCTGTTTGACGCCGAATCCCCCACCGTCGGCCTGCTCAATGTCGGTACCGAAGAGGTCAAAGGCCTCGAGTCGATCAAGGAGGCGGGGCGCATCCTCAGCGACGCCAGCGGCTCGGGCTTCACCTATCATGGCTTTGTCGAAGGCGACGATATCGGCAAGGGCACGGTCGATGTGGTGGTCACCGAGGGTTTCGTCGGCAATGTCGCGCTCAAAACCGCTGAAGGCACGGCCCGTCAGGTTGGCTCCTATCTGCGCACGGCCCTAAAATCCAATCTGATGAGCCGCATTGGTGCGCTTTTTGCCACCTCTGCGCTCAATGCCCTGCGGCACCGGATGGATCCGCGCACCGTCAATGGTGGCGTATTCATGGGCCTCAACGGGATTGTTATCAAATCTCACGGTGGCACCGACGAAATCGGTTACAAAAGTGCGCTCAATCTGGCCTATGAGATGGCAAGGGCGAATCTGATCGAGAAGATCGGCGACACCATGAAGCGTTTCCCCATCAAGGCGGCACCCGCCGCTACTGATCCAGCATCCGAGGCAAAACCGGCGTGACGAAAACGCGTACCATCATCCGCGGTGTCGGTGGCTACCTGCCCGAAAAGGTGCTCACCAACGCCGAACTAGCGACGATTGTTGACACATCCGACGAGTGGATCCAGCAGCGGGTCGGCATTAAGCAACGCCATGTCGCGGCCGAGGGGCAGTATACCTCCGACCTGGCGGTTGAAGCCGCCAAGCGCGCCATGGCCGCCGCTGGCGTGACGCCCGACGACATTGACCTGATCATCGTCGCGACCACCACGCCTGACTACACTTTCCCATCCGCTGCTACCTTGGTGCAGATGAAGCTGGGCATGCATCATGGCATGGCCTTCGACATCCAGGCGGTCTGCTCGGGCTTCGTCTATGGCGTGGCCACGGCTGACAGCTACATCAAGAACGGCCTGGCAAACCGGGCATTGGTCATTGGCGCCGAAACCTTTACCCGGCTGCTGGACTGGACCGATCGCACCACTTGCGTGTTGTTCGGTGACGGCGCGGGCGCGGCGGTGCTTGAGAAAATCGAACTTGCCGATGATGCCCCGGAGCAGGGCATCCTGGCCTCGGCTCTGCGTTCCGATGGACACCATTGGGACAAGCTCTATGTCGATGGTGGCCCCTCCACCACCGGCACGACCGGGCATGTGCATATGCAGGGCAAGGAGGTGTTTCGCCACGCCGTGGGCAAGATCACCGGTGTGGTCTATGACACGCTTGAGCAGGCCGGCTATACCGTCGCCGATCTCGACTGGTTCGTGCCGCATCAGGCCAATAAGCGCATTATCGAAGGGGCAGGGGCCAAGCTCGGCCTGCCACCTGAGAAAGTCGTGATGACCGTCAGCGAGCATGCCAATACCTCGGCGGCCTCGGTGCCGCTGGCGCTGAGCGTGGCCGTGGCCGATGGACGGATCAAGCGGGGCGACCTGGTGATGCTTGAAGCAATGGGCGGTGGCTTTACCTGGGGCGCTTCGCTCATTCGCTGGTAAGCCCATGGCAACGCGATTGACCTTAGGTGTTTCAAGGCGTTAGTGTCGATTTCAGGTGGAGGACACAGCGCAAACTTGCCGCATGAGAGATTGTGCAGGACAAGGGCGCTGACCTGATGGACGGGTTTCTGCGGATCGACGCGATCTCAACCAGAGTCGTGTCGGCAGTATGCCAGCTCAAGGGCGCGGATGAGCGTTCCGGCGCGGGAACCTGGCCGTTCGGACAACACGGGGTTTCGAATGACGCAAAAGACGGTCACGCGGGCGGATCTCGCCGAAGCAGTGTACGGCACGGTCGGCCTGTCCCGAACGGAATCGGCCGAACTGGTCGAACGGGTCCTCGAACTGATCGGGGATGCCCTGACATCGGGCTCCAACGTCAAGCTCTCCTCCTTTGGATCCTTTCAGGTGCGCTCCAAGAATGAGCGCATCGGCCGCAATCCGAAAACCGGCGAAGAGGTGCCGATCCTGCCGCGGCAGGTTCTTGTGTTCAAACCGTCCAACGTGTTGAAGTCCAAGATCAACAAATCTATGGTTGTGTCTGGGAAATAAGTCATCCAGCGAGTCTCAACCTTCGTGGATAAGTCGCCAGACGCATTCCGGACCATATCTGAAGCCGCCGAGGAACTGGACCTGCCACAGCATGTCCTGCGTTTCTGGGAGACACGCTTCAGCACGATCAAGCCGCTGAAGCGCGGCGGGGGGCGTCGCTATTACCGCCCCGACGACGTCCTGCTGCTGCGCGGTATTCGTCACCTGCTCTACGATCAGGGTTTCACCATCAAGGGCGTGCAGCGCATCATCAAGGATCAGGGCAGTCGCTATGTCATCGCCGTTGGCGAGGGCAAGTCGATTGAGGACATCCTGCCCATGATCGAAAGCGCCGAAGCGGCCGGTGATGAGGCCGAGATCGAAGACGCCGTGATGCTGTCCAGCCCGCACCTGGACCAGGACTCCCGCGACAAGCTCTCCGCCGTGCTGCGCGAACTGCTCGAGTGCAAGCGTATCCTGGAACGCGCCAGGGAAGCGTGAGCCACCGCCCCTCGGGGAAAATTTAGAATGTATGTTCCGTATTGACAGGTCCATGATGCACGTGTTGCATCGCGGTCTATCTTTGCAGGAGACTACCCATGACTGTTCGTTTCGGCCTGCTTGGCGCCGGCCGCATCGGCAAGGTGCACGCCAAGGCCGTGTCGTCCAACCCCAAGGCCAGGTTGGTCGCCGTGGCCGATGCCGTCGACAAGGCCGCCACTGAGCTGGCCGGGCAGTATGGCTGTGCGGTGCGCAGTATTGCCGAGATCCTGGCGGCAACCGACATTGACGCCGTGGTGATCTGCACGCCCACCGACACCCATGCCGATCTGATCGAGCAGTTCGTTCGCGCCGGCAAGGCGGTGTTCTGCGAAAAGCCGATCGATCTCGACGTCGAACGCGTCAAGGCCTGCCTCAAGGTCGTCGATGCCGAGGCCGGCACCTTGATGGTCGGCTTCAACCGGCGCTTTGACCCCCATTTCATCGCCGTGCGTGACGTGATCACCAGGGGAGAAATCGGGGCGGTGGAAATGGTCACCATCGTCTCGCGTGATCCCGGTGCGCCCCCCGTCGACTATATCAAGCGTTCGGGCGGCATCTTCCGCGACATGACCATCCATGATTTCGACATGGCGCGTTTCCTGCTCGGCGAGGAGATCGAGTCGGTCACCGCACAGGCCTCCGTGCTGGTCGACAGCGCCATTGGCGCTGCCGGCGATTACGACAGCGTCTCGGTCATGCTGCAGACCGCGACCGGCAAGCACGCAACCATCTCCAACTCCCGCCGCGCCACCTATGGCTATGACCAGCGCATCGAGGTGCATGGCTCCAAGGGCGCCGTGTCGGCGGAGAACCAGCGCCCGGTCTCGATCGAAGTGGCCAATGCGCACGGCTATACGCGGCCGCCGCTGCATGACTTCTTCATGACCCGCTATCTCGACGCTTATGCCCATGAAATCAGTGCCTTCATCGATTCGGTTGAATCAAAGTCTCCGGCATCGCCGAGCGGCATTGATGGCCTGATTGCGCTGGCCCTGGCCGAGGCAGCGCTCAAATCGGTCAAGGAAGGCCGTACCGTCAAGGTAAGCGATGTCACTGGCGCGCTGGCGGACAAGAGCGTGTTCCAGGGGCGCTGAGGCACCCCCACGTGACCTCCCCTGAAGGGGGAGGGACCGCATCGAGGCCTTCGCACGATCCCAGGCAAGCATCAGATCGCTCCTCCCCTTCAGGGGGGGCTGGGTGGGGGGCCTATTTCAGCAGCCACTCATGCTCGGGTGCATTGTGGAATTTCCACACCCGCCTGGGCCCGGCCATGACGTTGAGATAATAGAGGTCATAGCCAGCGGTCGTTGCCACCGGGTGATAGCCCCGGGGCACCAGGGTCACATCGCCATCTTCAATCACCAGCGCCTCATCAAGGCTGCGGTCATCGGTATAGACGCGCTGCATGGCAAAGCCCTGCGGCGGGTTCAGCCGGTGGAAATAGGTCTCTTCCAGCTGGCTCTCATGGGGCAGATTGTCCTGATCATGCTTGTGCGGCGGATAGGACGAGGTGTTGCCCTGCGGGGTGATGACTTCCACCACCAGGAGGGAATGGGCCGCCCCGTCATCCTCCGGCATGATATTGTGGACGTGGCGCACATTGGCGCCCTTGCCCCGGGTGATCTGCGGGTGGCGACCGGGTGCAATGATCTGGGCCTTGTGCTCGCCACCACCGGGAGCGGCGCAGACCGCCAGCTCAAGATCGGTACTCGCCTCGGCGGTCCAGGCGCTGCCCATGGGCACGTAAACCGCCCATGGCGCGCCCTCGAACGGGCTCATCCGCTCGCCCAATTCGCCAAAATCGTCGCCGTCGACGCTGAACCTGCCCTTGCCGCCCACCAGCACCAGGCACAATTCCTGATCGCCGGCATCGCCGCCGATCGTCTCACCAGCGGTCAGCCTGTGCAGGGCAAAGCCGACATAGGTCCAGCCCGCGGTGGCCGGCGTGACATCATGTACCTGACCCACTGTCCCCTTCGGGCGGACGCGGAGGTTCGGATTGCTGGCCATTATTGGGCTCCTCCTTGGGAAAGGCGTAAAAGAAGGTGTAGAATGAATAGACCAGCGCGGCTCCCACGAGGAAGGCCCAGAACTGGTCATGGGTCCAGAACAGCTCCCAGATGAGCCAGATCACCAGGAATGCGCTCACGGCGAGGCGGCGCCACAATGGTCGAAACCAGCTTAGGTCATTTTCTTTCAAGCCAATCCGCCTTCTGCCTGTAAATCACTATCGTCTGGTGTGTAGCACACCACGTCGCCAAGATTCACCCCTTGGGAAAGCCCTGGGTTTCAACAGTGTAACCGGCTGCCGTCATGACGCGGATAAGTTCCTTGTAGCCAACCTGCGCCATGCGCAGCGGCGAGTTGGTCCTGGGGTCCTGCTCGGCCTCCACGACAAACCAGCCTTCATAGCCATAATCGGCGAATTTCTGCACGATGGCGCCGAAATCCAGCGAGCCGTCGCCGGGCACCGTAAAGGCGCCGAGCGCCACCGCATCGAGAAAGGACTGCCTGGCGCGGTCGAGCGCATTGATCACCGCCATGCGCACATCCTTGACGTGCACGTGATTGATGCGCTGGTGGTGCTTGTCGATGGCGCGCAGGACGTCGCCACCGGCAAAGGCCAGATGGCCCGCATCAAACAGCAGCGGAATACCCGCGCCGGAATGCGCCATGAAGGCGTCAAGCTCGGCTTCGGTCTCGACCACGGCGCCCACATGGTGGTGATAGGAGAGCGGCATGCCCTGTTCGGCGCACCATTCGCCAAATTCGGTGACCTTGCGGGCATAGGCCTGCATCTCGTCATCGGCCAGTTTCGGCTTGGTGTTGAGCGGGCGCGAACGATCACCCTGCACCGAGCGGCCAACTTCGCCATAGACAATGCAGGGCGCATCGACGGCCTTGAACAGCTCGATCATCGGGGCAATGCGCGCCTTGTTGGTCGCCAGATCCTCATCGACCAGCGTGCCGGAAAACCAGCCACCGCACAGGGTGACATCGGCGGCCTTGAGAATGGGCAGCATGACGGCCGGATCATCGGGGAAGCGGCGGCCCTTTTCCATGCCGGTAAAGCCGGCCGAGCGCGACTGGCGCAAGCATTCCTCCAGCGACACGTCATCGCTCAGTTCCACCAGATCGTCGTTCCACCAGGCGATGGGCGACATGCCGAGTTTGGCTTTCATTTTCACTCCCTGCGCTGTTCGCGCCAACCAACACCCCCACCCTTGATCCCTCCCCCTTGTGGGGAGGGATGCGAGAGCAGGGTGGGGGGGCTCTCCACGCTCTCGATGCAGGTTCTACCCCGCCCGCTGCGCCTTGAGTGCCGCCAGATAGGCCTCGCGTGCTGCCTGCACTTGCGGCCTGTCGCTGACTTCCGGCACGGCCACATCCCACCAGTGGCCACCGGCGTCGGTGCTGATCAGCGGGTCGGTGTCGATGACGATGACCGTGGTGCGGGGCGTGGCTTCGGTTTCATGCAGCGCCGTTTCCAGCTCGGCGAGCGAGGCGACCTTGTGCGCCACTGCACCCATCGACGCGGCGTGCGCCGCAAAATCAATGCCGGGCAGGGTGACGTGGTGGGTGTCCTGCAACAGATTGTTGAAGTTGGCGCCACCGGTGGCCATCTGCAGCCGGTTGATGCAGCCATAGCCGGCATTGTCGAGCAGCACGATGGTCAGCTTGGCGCCCAGCATGATCGAGCTGGCGATTTCCGAGTTCATCATCATGTAGCTGCCATCGCCCACCATGACCACGACATCGGCATCGGGGCGGGCCAGCTTGACTCCCAGACCACCGGCAATCTCGTAGCCCATGGTCGAAAAGCCGTATTCCATGTGGTAGCTGCCCGGCCCCGTGGCCTTCCACAGCTTGTGGAGTTCGCCGGGCAGGCCACCAGCGGCACAGACCACGACAGCGTGTTCGCGGGCGCGCTGCACGGCACCAATCACCTGGGCGTCCGATGGCAGCACGGCATTGGACGATGCGGTGGCCTCGTCAGCGGCAGTCAGCCAGTCATCCTTGCCGGCCCAGGCCTTGTCGGTCCAGTCGGGGTCGGCCAGCCAGCCGGTGAGGGCGGCATTGAGCGCTTCGAGGCCGGCCCGTGCGTCGGCGACCAGGGGCAGGGCGCGGTGCTTTTGCGCGTCGAAGGGCTGCACATTGAGGCCGATGATCTTGAGCGCGTCGTTCTTGAACAGCGCCCAGGAGCCGGTGGTGAAATCCTGCAGCCTTGTGCCGATGGCCAGCACCACATCGGCCTCTTCAGCCAGCGCATTGGACGCCGCCGTACCGGTAACGCCAACCGAACCCATATTGAGATCGTGGTCATGCGGCAGGCTCGACTTGCCGGCCTGGGTTTCCAGCACCGGCACGCCATAGCGTTCGGCAAAGGTGCGCAGCGCGGCGCTTGCCTGCGAATAGAGCACGCCGCCCCCGGCAATGATCACCGGTTTTCTGGCGCGGATCAGGGCCGCTGCAGCATTGGCGAACTCGTCGCCATCGGGCATGGGGCGACGCACGCCCCAGATCCTTTCGGCAAAAAAGCTCTCGGGATAGTCATAGGCTTCAGCCTGCACGTCCTGACACAGGCTCAGCGTCACCGGGCCGCATTCGGCCGGATCGGTCAGCACCTGCATGGCCCGGTGCAGGGCGGCCATGATCTGCTCGGGGCGGGTAATGCGGTCGAAATAGCGGCTGACGGGCTTGAAGCAATCATTGGCCGTGACGCTGCCATCGCCCCAGTCTTCCACCTGCTGCAACACCGGATCAGGCGCCCGGTTGGCGAACACATCGCCGGGCAGTAGCAGCACGGGCAGGCGGTTCACATGCGCCATAGCGGCAGCGGTGACCATGTTGAGGGCGCCAGGACCAATGGAGCTGGTGCAGGCCATGAACCGGCGGCGGAAGCTGGCCTTGGCATAGGCAATCGCCGCATTGGCCATGCCCTGCTCGTTCTGGCCGCGATAGGTGGGCAGGGTGTCCTTGACGCCATGCAGCGCCTCGCCAAGGCCCGCGACGTTGCCGTGCCCGAAGATCGCGAACACGCCACCAAATATCGGCACGATCTCGCCGTCGATCTCGGTCTTCTGCATGGTCATGAACCTGGCCAGGGCCTGGGCCATTGTCAGTCGGATCGTGTTCTGGCTCATGGTGTCTTGGTCCTCTTTATGACTGAGCCATCGGCTCTATCGTCTGACTGCCCCTTGTGGGGCGGCAGACGATTGGAACGGCAATGCTCAAATCACGCTTCCCTGTTCTCACTCAGCCGCTCCCAGGCCGCCACCAGGGCGCCGAAGCGGCTGGCCATGTCGGCCACGGCCGCGTCGTCACTGATATCGCCTGTCAGCCACGCCTTTGCCGCCTCGGCGAAGATAGTGCGGCCGACCGCAAAGCCCTTCACCATTCGTGAGGTCTGCGCCAGGGCGAAACCAGTTTCGAGCGCGGCCTGACTGGCTTCCAGCCCCAGCAGCACAATGCCGCGGCAATGGGGGTCCCGGGCTTCGATCACAGCATCGATATTGGCCCAGGCTTTGGCCGAGGCCTGCGGCTCCAGCTTCCACCAGTCGGGCTTGATGCCGGCGTCGTACACCGCCCGCAGGGCCCGGGCAATGGTGTCATCGTCCACCGGGCCATGCTTGCTGGCGATGATTTCGATCAGCAGGTCGCGCCCGACCTTGCGCGTGGCATCATAGGCGGAAACGAGCTTGTCGATCTGCTGGGCCTTGAGGTCGGCGGCGTCATCAGGATGATAGAAGCACAGCACCTTGATGCAGTGATCCACCGGCCAATCGATCAGCCGCGAGCCCAGATCCTGGCTGAACTCGAATTGCAGCGGTCGCGACCCCGGCAGCTCGATCGGCCGGCCGATCCAGAAATCGGGCTGCGCGCCAGCGGCAAACAGCGCATCACGGCCATATTTGTCGTCGATCAGCATGCCGAAGCCGGGACGGCCATTGGCCACCTGCAAGGCCGCCTTGACCGCCAGCGCCTTGAAGGCCGGGATGCGCGCCAGCAATTGGGCCTCACCCGCGGCCATGTCCTCGATCTGGCTGCGATGGTCGATTGCCAGCGCCATCAGGCTGGGGATGGCGCGGCGGCGATTGGTGGCCCAATGCAGATGGTTGAGTTCGGCATCCTTGCGCAGCGCGCGCTCGGCACTGCCCTTCGCCAGGAAATGACTGAGTTCGGTCCAGCTTGGATATTCCGGCGCGCACATCAGCCGCGACACGGCAAAAGCGCCGCAGGCATTGGCCCAGGTGGCGCTGGTGGCATGGGGTTCACCCGTGAGCCAGCCGCGCAGCCAGCCGCTCATGAAGGCGTCGCCGGCCCCCAGCACGTTATAGACCTCGATGGGAAAGCCCTTGCCGACAATGCCGTGCTCCAGGTCATCAGGAATGGCGCCATCATAGACAATACAGCCCATGGGGCCGCGCTTCAGGACGATCGTGCCGGAGGACAGCGTGCGGATCGTCCTGAGCGCGGTGAGCAGGTCGGCTTCACCCGAAGCGATGAGGATTTCCTCTTCGGTGCCAACGATCAGGTCACAATCGGGCAGTACCGACTGGTATTTTTGCGAGACCATGTCGGAGGCCACATAGCGCTCGAAGCCGGCATCATGGCCGGCCAAGCCCCACAGATTGGGGCGATAATCAATGTCAAAGGCGACGCGGGCGCCATGGGCCCTGGCTAGGCGAATGGCCTTTTTCTGTGCCGCCTCGCTATTGGGCCGCGAGAAATGCGTGCCGGTGACGACGATGGCCCGCGCTGCAGCGATCAGGCTCTCGTCGATATCGTCTTCGGACAACGCCATATCGGCGCAGTCGGTGCGATAGAAGATCATCGGCGAGACGCCTTCGGCCTCAACCGAGAGCAGTACCAGGGCGGTCAGCCGGTCCGGATCGGTGGCGATGCCGGCGGTTTCGACCCCTTCGCGCGCCAGTTGCTCGACGATGAAGCGCCCCATCTGCTCGTGGCCGACGCGGGTGATCAGCGCCGATTTCAGCCCCAGCCGGGCCGTACCCACCGCGATATTGGCCGGGCAGCCGCCAACGGATTTGGCAAAGCTGCCGACATCTTCGAGCCGCGTGCCGATCTGCTGGCCGTACAGATCCACCGAGGCGCGGCCAATGGTGATGACGTCGAGCGTCTTGCTCCCGTTTTCGGGCTGCGCAGCAAGCAAAGCAATTCTCCCATGCGGCCAATTGAATGGGGTGTTCAGCCGCCAAACCGATCACCCGTTATGAAACATGGGTTCCGGTTCATCGTCAATATAGAACGGGCATTCTATCAGTGGAATTTCAGCCGCGACGGCGCTTTTCCGCAATACTGACCGTCAGGGCCATGGCAAAGGCCATGCTGGCCGACAGGGAGCGGAATCCGGCATGGTCGGCCTCCACCACCTCGAACCACTCCTTGGAACACTCGGCCAGGGGCGAAAAGGCCGAGTCGGTCAGCGAGACGACGGGGATATCGCGCGCCGCCAGCGTCCGGGCCTGCGTCGTGCTTTCCGAGGCATAGGGCGCAAAGCTGATGGCAAAGGCGGCGTCGCGCGGCGAGGCCATTGCCAGAATGTCGTCATCAATGCCGGCCGAGGTGCCCACCAGCTGGCACTTTACCCGCAGCTTGCCAAAGGCATAGGCCATGTAGCTGGTGATCGGGTAGGAGCGGCGCTTGGCGATGAGATAGATGGTGTCGGCCTTGGCCAGCAGGGTCACCGCCCGTTCCAGCGCCTCGGGATCGACCGCAGCGGCCAGCGCGTCGAGCGAGCGATGGCCCGCATCGACAAAACCATTGAAGATCGTGGTGCTCTCGGCCAGCGCGGCGCCGTTGTGCTCAAGCGTCTTGAGGCGCTCCTCATAGGAGGAGGTGCGTTCGCGCAGGCGGGCCCGAAACAGCAATTGCAGCCCGGAAAACCCGTCAAAGCCAAAATGCTGGGCGAAACGCACCAGCGTCGAGGGCTGAACATGGGCGGCGGCCGCGATGCTGGCGGCGGTACCGAAGGCAATCTCATCGGGATGATCGAGCGCATAGGCTGCCACCTGCGTCAGCCGCTTGGCCAGTTCCCCCTTGCGCTCAAGAATGACGGCGCGCAGCGTCTCAAAATCTTCAGGCGGCAGGTCTCTGGTCTCGGTCAGGGTCATGGCTGGCTCTCGTCTCGGGCCAACTATAATCCCCAATCCGCGCCCGGGGGCAAGTTTTCCTGGAAAATCCGTTCCGGGAACGGAATGAGTGCCATGGCCCGCGGCGCTGGTCCGCGGGCCATGAGGCGCGTCTAGGCCAGGCTGGCAAGCTTGGGGCGTCTGTCGGCCTCGGCCCAGAAAATCAACATGGAGCCGCCCAGCACCAGGGCCGCGCCGGGCCAGAACCAGGCCGACGGCACCTGGCCGAGTGCTGCCCAGCCCAGCAGGCCGCCCAGCGGCACCTTGAGATCGCTGAAAGGCTGCAGGTAGGTCGCATCGGCCAGCTTGTAGGCAATGCCGAGCAGATATTGCGCGGCAGCGGTGAGCAGGCCGAGCAGCAGCAGCAGCCAGAGAGCCGTGCCGGTGGGCAGTGCGAAGGGGAAGCCGGTCGCGATGCCGGACGGCAGGACGTTCGGCGCCAGCCAGGCGAAGGCGTTGACCGCAAGCAGGATCAGCAGATGGTTGGGCGTGACCAGGACCAGCAGCGAAATGGTCAGGGTTTCAGGCGCTTCCTCGCGGGCGAGATATTTGGTGAAAATGTCGGTGCCGGCCCACAGCGCCGCGGCGATGATCGGCACCAAGGTGGTCCAGCCGAGGCCTTCCGTGCCGATGCCCGAAACGATGATGGCGCCGGCAAAGCCCATCAGGGCCGCGATAATGCGGACCGGGGTGGCGCGTTCGCCGAGCAGGATCGTCGAGCCGAGGATGATGAAGAGCGGGCCGGTGGCCAGCAGGGTCACCATCTGCCAGATCGGCACGCCGGAGGCGAAGCCATAGACGAAGACATGCACGCCCAGGGCCGAGACGAAGGCGCGCATCTGGTGGGCCAGGGGGTGGCGTGTGCGCAGCTTGTTAAAGCCGATGCGCAGGATCAGCGGCAGGGCCAGGATGGACGCGATGACATATTGCCAGAAAGCCATGCCCGTCGAGGACAGGCCAAAACCGCCATAGTCCACCGGCGTTGGCAGCACCGATTGCAGCACATTGCTGCCGGCGAATACCACGGCGGCGGCGATCATCAGCAGCGCGCCGGTGGCGGCGTTTGGGGTAGACGAGGAAACGTGGTTCATACAAAAATCCTTTCCGTAACCAGTTTCCTCAGGGTTACGGGAAGTTGCGCCAAGGCCCGGATCCGGCCCGAAATGGGGTACGGACGCGGGCGTGCCAGCGTTGGTCCCGTTCTCTTTCATCCGGACTATACCGTCGGCTCCGGAGTTACACCGGATCTGCTGACCTTTCGGACCTGGTCCGAAAGCGCTCGCGGGCTTGGCATCGCTGCCTTTACCGCCGGTGGGGAATCGCACCCCGCCCTGAGAACAATGCGGAACCCGTGGTCCCGCGAGGATGAACATAGGGCAGGGCGTGCGGCCGGACAAGTAGACACAAGGATGTAACTGTGCGTCGTTTGCGAACGATGAAGAAAATCTGTTCGCGCTAAAGCGCCGTCCGGCCTTTCAGCTTACGGTTACACGGGTAATGGGCGGCCATTGGACCAAAAAACTGTCGACATAGAACGGACCAAGGGCCGCCCATCACGATCCGCTTTTTGGGCGAGGTCCGGTTCAGGCGGTACCAGTATTGCAGGCCCGGCTGCCGAATTTCCATCCTCACTGGAAAGGCGCCCCTCTCCCACGGTCTTCCCGCCCGACCCTGCGTGGGGGCCGCGTGTTGGCGGGAACGGGACAAGTATGCGGGCGGCTTTGGGGGGCGGGGATAAGTTTTTTGCGGGGCCCTTCAGAAGGACGCAGGATTGCGGACGAAAGATCGTCGTTGACCGGAAGCTACCGACGTCATCGCGGACCACCTTTCCATATCAACCATGCTGATCGCCTCGGCTGCTATCGGCCAGGAGGATGTGAAGGCGCATCTGCCGGGTTGAGCCGGGGATGGGTCTCCTCGCCGAATACCCACAACACCAGGCCCGAGAGCATCATTGAAAGGGCAACGAACCAGAACGTCGCCTCAAGAGCCCCGCTGAAATGGGCAACCAGGCCAAGCCCGAGCGCGCCAATGCCGTATCCAAGATCACGCCAGAACCGATAGATGCCAATGGCCGAACCGCGCCAGCTGGGCGGTGCTATGTCGGCCACTGCCGCCGACAGGTTGGGATAAAGCAGCGCCATGCCAAAACCAGCTATGGCGGCCGATGCGGCCCACCACCACACGCCACTGCCCATCACCACCATGCCGACACCGAGACCAGAAATCCACATGCCCAACACATTGGGCCAGTGACGTCCAACGTGATCGGAAAGCCGCCCGGTGAAAAGCTGCGAACCACCCCAGACGAAACCATAGGCGCCGACGATCCAGCCGATGGAGGTAAGGTCCATGCCCTGCTGGAACAGGAACACCGGGAAGATGACCCAGACCAGCGCATCGACAAACTTCTCGACCAGCCCGGCCTGGCTGATCGCGGCCATGCGCCGGTCGCGCCAGGACATCAGCGTGAACACCTCCCAGGTCGTGGGATTGTCGGAGATGTTGGTTGGGTAGCGCGGACGATAGGCACTGGCACCAGCCTTGGCGGTGGCGTGGGTGGCCGCCTCTGCCTTGGCCCATGGCAGGGTATCGCGAACCCAGACCAGGGTCAGCACCAGAGCCGTGATCACGACGGCAAGTCCGAAGATCAGCAGCCCGAGCCTGGCGCCGAGCGCCGTTGCGGCGTAGCCGGTGACAATACCCGCCACGGCGACGCCGACATAACCGGCAAATTCATTGAGGCCGATGGTCAGCCCGCGCTGGTCAGCGCGGGTGATGTCGAGCTTGGAGGTCTGGGTCATAGACCAGGCCAAACCCTGATTGATGCCCAGGAGCACGGTGGCCGCGACGATCCAGTTCCAGTCGGGAGCGAAGTAGATCATGAACGGGACAGGCAGCGCCGCGATCCAGCCGAGCAGCAGGACGCGCTTGCGCCCGATCCGCTCGGACAGGCGGCCAGCAACGAAGTTCAGCACGCCCTTGACCATGCCGAAGGCGACAACGAAGGCGGTCAGGAGGATGAAGGAGCCCCGGGCCACGCCGAATTCGGCCTCGGCCAAGACCGGCACGACCGTTCGCATCATGCCCAGCGCAAAGCCCACCAGCATGACCTGGAGAAGCTGATGGACAAACTGCGTCAGGTTCTCGCGAATGCCGCGCGCGAGCGTGCCCACATTGTCACCTGAAAAGGCTGCACCTTCGCTCATGCGGCGGTCTCCAGCCCGGCATTGCGGGCCCGGTTGGCGGCTGCTTCCGGCGGCGGGGGCGGGATGTCGGCGACCATTTTCGCCACGAACTCGCCCTCATCGACAATGCGGAACGCCTTGTTGAAACGCTTCTCAAAGCCGATGGTCGAGCTCGGCTTGCCGCTGAGGCTGCGCCCACACACCGAGCCGGAGAAAGCGCCAGGCAGCACCTCCAAATGGTCAGGCAAGGCTTTGAGACGTTCCACGCTGGCAAACAGCGCCCTGGCACCGTCTTCGGCGCTGCTGGCAAGTTCGGTTCGCCCCATGTCGCCTACCATCAAGGTGTGGCCGGTCAAGACGAACCAGGGTTCCTCGGCACGACTCCGGTCCGTGACCAGCAGCGAGATGTGTTCAGGGGTATGGCCCGGCGTATGCATAACGGTGATCAACACATTCCCCAGCTCAAGAACACTGCCATCGTTCACGCCATGAAAGTCGAACTTCGTGCTGGCGCCGGCAAACAGGATGTACCTGGCGCCGCTCGCCTCGGCCAGAGCACGGCCCGACGAGATGTGGTCGGCATGGATATGGGTGTCGATCACGTAGAGTATCTTCATACCCGTGGCGGCAGCAGCTTCGAGATAGGGTTCAATGGGCCCGATGGGATCGACGACGGCCGCTGACGCTTTGCCGCCGCAGCCCAGGAGGTAGGACGCGCCTACCGGATCAAAGTGCAGAAACTGACGCAGGATCATGCTGGAACTCCGGTTAGACCAACCCTTGCGGACTGATCCGGGTTGTTATATTCAATTGTTCCATTGAATGATAGAGTGATGTCCTGATGTCAAGTCCCTCACCCAAGCTGGCCCTGTTCGAGCAATTCGCCCTGGTCGCCAAGACGCTGGGGCATCCGCAACGACTTGAGCTGATCGAGCAACTCGGCCAGGGGCCGCGCAGTGTCGATCTGCTGGCAGAAAAACTGGGGGCGCCCATCGCCAATGTCTCCCAGCATCTGCAGACCATGCGCCGGGCTGGCCTGGTCACAGCGGCGCGCCAGGGCAAGTTCGTGGTCTACCGGTTGGCCGATGCCAGTGTGCTGGCGGCCATGCAGGCTATCCAGCGGGTGGCAGAGAACAACCTGGCCGAGGTCGACAAAATTGTCCGGGGCTATTTCGAGCAGCGCGACAACCTGGAGCCGATAACGCGCGAGGAGCTCAGTGGCCGCCTGCGCGAGGGCATGGTCACCGTGCTCGACGTCCGACCGGCCGATGAATACGCGCTCGGCCATGTACCCGGGGCCCTGAACGTGCCGCTTGGCGAACTCGACGCGCGCCTTTCCACACTCGATCCTGACGAAGATATTGTCGCCTATTGCCGTGGGGCCTATTGCGTCATGTCCTTCGAGGCGGTGTCGCGACTTCGGCTGCGGGGCTTCAAGGCCAGACGCCTCGAAGACGGCATGCCTGAGTGGGCGGCAGCCGGCAATGAAGTCGCGTCGTGACAGGCGCCGTTTCAGATCATATCGGTAGTGGTGATGACCATTGGCGGCCTGGCTGGCAGCACGCTGGCGCCGTCGCCGGAATGGGCGACGGCACCGATTGCGGCGATGTTGCTTGCCGATCGGCGTCCGCTGCCCACCCGAAAGCGCTGGCCGCCAGATCACTCTGCGGCTGGTGAGTCGATGACCCAGGTCACGCCGAAACG
Source organism: Devosia alba (assembly GCF_039938915.1). Taxonomy (NCBI): domain Bacteria; kingdom Pseudomonadati; phylum Pseudomonadota; class Alphaproteobacteria; order Hyphomicrobiales; family Devosiaceae; genus Devosia; species Devosia alba. Next base: position 52,195 of record NZ_JBDUUI010000007.1, read on the forward strand.
GTCCTTGGTCAGGCCAAAGCCCTGTGACCATGGCTGCGGCTCAAACGGCATGAGCACGGTGCCGCCCGCCGACAGCGCCTCAAAGATGCGGCGGGCGTCCTCGACGGAGTCAGCCGAGACGGTGACGCCGTCGCCCATCTCGGTCTGAGTCAAGGGATGACCAGTCACGGGCACAGCACCTCTCGGATGAGATCGCAGCGGCTGCCTAATCGTGGAACCAGCCATCACTCCGTCGTCTTGCCGTCAAAATGTTCCGTGTCGGCTTCCGCCTCGGCCTTGGTGTGGTGGATGACTCCGTCCCGATGATTGGGCGGTGAATAGAGCGTGTAGAGCTTAAGCGGAACATCGCCGGTGTTGATGATGTTGTGCTTTGCCCCAGCCGGTACCACTACGGCGAAACCTGCTCGGATTGCGGTCCTGACCCCATCGAGAACGGCCTCCCCATTTCCTTCCTCGACGCGAAAGAACTGATCGAGTTTGTGGACCTCTGCCCCGATCTCCTCTTTCGGCTTCAACGCCATGACGACGAGTTGGCAGTGCTTTGCCGTGTAAAGGACGCGTCGAAAATCCTCATTGTCCACCGCAAGACTCTCGATGTTCTGCACAAAGCCTTTCATAGCAACTCCTCCTCGTTCACCGTTTGCCCTGCCCATCAACCTTGGGCTCAAGGCTAGGCTACCACGCTTCCTGGTCGAGGCAGCAGAATTGCGGAGATGGTCGCAGCGGACTATAGGCCCAGGGATGGCAAGGGAATGGTGATCCTTGTCAACCAACCCTGGGCCGTTACCTCGCGATCAATCCGCCCGCTGAACTCCCCTTCAATCAACTGCGACATGAGCTTGGTGCCAAAGCCCATGGTGGTTGTGCCGAGGGCAACGAAATCGGCAGCCTGTTCGCGCCAGCATAACACCAGCTCGCCGTCGATCTGCAGCCAGTCCACCAGAATCCGGCCATCCAGTTGCTGCAACGCACCATACTTCAGCGCGTTTGTCGTCAGTTCGTGAAAGACCAGGGCAAGCACTTCCGAAGGACGCTGTTTTACCACGAGCGGTGGCCCGGCCAGCGAGACTCGGCTGCTCTCAAGGTCGCCCCACATGAACGGCGCCAGGACTGCGTGAAGGACATCCTCGACGGACAACGCGCCGCGTGTTGATGCGGCCTGCGGCGCCTTGAATGCCAAATCGATGACTGAGGAAAGGGCCAGAATTCGCCCCCTGAGGCTCTCTTCCATCTCCCTGGCCGATTGGGCGCCGCGGGCGCTGAGCGAGATCAGCGCGGCAACGGTTGCCATGAGATTCTTGACGCGATGTACCATCTCATGCGCCACGACCTCCTGATGCTCAAGCTCCAGGCTAAGCGCCCTCTCGTGGGCCTCCGACTCCTGGACCCGGAACTGGTCGGAGCGGTCGGATACCACCGCCAGGACGAATTGAGAGCCCCCATTGGCTAACGTGCGAAACCCCACTTCGATCTGGAAAAGCGAGCCATCCCTGCGCTGCCCCCGGAGGGAGCGCCCTGGTCCCATTGCGCGCATTTGATCCGACCCCAATGCCTTGGACCGGAAGGGCGGCGTGACCGTCGCGCGGCCCGGCAGGGACCAGAATATCGACGCTCCTGCCGAGCAGATCTTCCGGTTCATAGCCGAACTGGCGGCCGACTTCGGCGTTCACCGCCAGCATGACCCCTAACGGATCGACGACAATGGCGCCGGCGGGAATGGTGTCCAGGACATCCTGAATCGAGAGGGTTAACCTCGACAAGTCGACGCTCTCTGCCACCCGGCTGGGGGCCGGGCCAGTGCTATCGTCCATAGTTGCCCCGCCGCTTGTTCGCCAGCTGAACCAGCCTACTTCAGCGGCCTCACGAAGTCTTGGCCAAAAACAAGCCTGCTGGATAGGCACGCCCTTCCAAAAAAAGTGCCGTCCAAATTTCGGCAACAGGGCGTGTGGGTGTCTTTAGCGTCCGGTAACGCACAGTGGGTTGCGCATTTATCCACGCAAGGGTGATCGTCAACGTTTGGCAGATGCTCGTCTGCGCCCCCACAAGATCAATTCATAGAAGCCGAACGGATATTCAGCGTCCGCTTTGGTGGTCTGGCCGGGCTGACCGTTAGGCCAGCACGTCACCGGTCCGTGCCGGCCGCCAGATCACTCTGCGGCTGGTGAGTCGATGACCCAGGTCACGCCGAAACGGTCCCTGGTCAGGCCAAAGCCCTGTGACCATGGCTGCGGCTCGAACGGCATGATCACGGTGCCGCCTTCCGACAGCGCCTCAAAGATGCGGCGGGCGTCCTCGACAGAGTCCGCCGAGACGGTGACGCTGTAGCCACTGCGGCCGGAAAAGTCCTGCATGTCCTGACCCATCAGCGCCTGATCGCCGATATCGATCCAGGCGTGAACGATCCGGTCGAGGCGGTCTTCCGGGACGCCTTGCGCCACTTCGGGCATGTCGCGATTGCTGATCATGCCACGGATTTCACCCCCGAGGATGGCAGCATAGGTGGTGAACGCTTCGCGGCAATCGCCGTCGAAATCAATGTTGGCAACGACTTTCATGACAAGTTCCTCTCTATGGCTATGGCGCCGTTCGAGCAGCCAACCGAACACCCAGGTGATCGCTGCTGCCCGCTACAGTCTTCCATCTCTACTAACGACGCGCGAGATCGGCTGCATCCGACAGCCCCCCGGAGCGAAAATATGGCCGATCGCTCCAGGCGGCGCCGTGGCCGGTTCTACGGCCGGCAAGGTCGGCTTCTCAGCAAAAAGAAAGGGCCCCGCAGGGCCCTTTCGGCGTTGCTAGCCGTGGTCTAGCCAGGCGACCTGTTCGGGCGTCAGCTTGATCTCGAAGGCCTTGAGGCTGTCGTCGAGTTCGCCCAGGGTGCGGGGGCCGATCAGCGGGATGGACGGGAAGGGCTGGGCCAGCACGAAGGCGAGGGCGACATGGATCGGGTTGTGCCCGATTTGCCGGGCCAGTTCGATGGCGCGGTCGCGGCGGGCGAAGTTCTTGTCATTGTACCAGCAGCGCACCAGTTCCTCGTTGTCGATCTTGTCGCGACCGGCGCGGTCGGTGAAGAAGCCGCGGCCCTGGCTGGACCAGGAGAAATTGGTGGTCTGTGTGTCGGTCAGCCACTTCTTCCATGCGTCGGTCGAGGACGTGACGCAGCCATCCCAGATCGGCACCAGCATTTCGCTGAGGGCGAAATTGTTGGATAGCGCCATGGGCTTGGTCTTGCCGCTGCGCTCGGCATATTCAACCGCGGCGTCGAACCGCTCCCGGGTCCAGTTGCTACCGCCGAACGGCCCGCGAATGCGACCGGCCTTGACCTCGGCGTCCATGGCATCGACGAATTCGCCGACCGGGACGTCGGGATTGTCGCGGTGCATGAAATAGACATCGACATAGTCGGTCTGCAGGCGATCAAGCGACTGGGTGAGCTGTCTGGCGATCACGTCGGGATAGACCAGCGGGCTGTGCGCGCCCTTGCCGATCAGCACCGAGCCTTCGCGGGTGCCGCGATTGGTGTGCCACTCGCCATAGAGTTTTTCGGTATAGCCATTGCCATAGACAAAGGCGGTATCAAAGATATTGCCGCCGCGCTCCCAGAAGGCGTCGAGCAGGATGGCGCCCGAGGCGAAGCTGCGGAAGTCCTCAAAGCCCAGCGCCACGGCCGAGGCCTGCTTGCCCAGGCCCGGTATGGCGCGCTTGGGAATGACGCCGCTATTGGGGCCGAGCGGGCGATTGGCCAGGGTGTTGACGCGGTTGGCCGCGGTTTCAACCGAGAACTCGATCCCGGCATCGCGGCGCCACTGGTCCAGCACGCGGGCATTGCCCAGGCTGTCATCCCAGCTCATGCCCGGCGCCGCCAGCTCCTGCCGCCTGGCCAGGATCGCCTCGCAGGCGGCATCGACCTCAAAGGAATAGACGTGGCGCTGTTCGCCGACGCTGATCGTTTCGGTCTTGCCGTTCTTGATGATGTCGATCTTGCCAAGGCCCTTGGTGCGATCGCCGCCGGCAAACCAGAAATCGGGCACTTCGATGCGGCCCTCGGCGCCGTGGATGCGCAGCACGTTGTCCAGATTGGCCATCACCGCGCAGGACACCTGGGCGACAATGCCGTTCTCGAAGGTCAGAATGGCCGCGGCCCAGTCATCGGTGCCTTCGGCATTGAGCTTGGCCGTGCCGGTCACCTTGACCGGGTCGGCAAAGGGCTTGCCCATGACAGCGCCAGCGATCAGGCGGGCCATCGACACGGGGTAGCCGCCGACATCGAGAATGCCGCCGCCAGCCAGCTTGGAGGCGAACAGGCGATGCTCGGGCTGGAAACTGCCCATGGAAAAGCCAAAGCTGGACTGGATCATCCGCACTTCGCCAATCACGCCGGATTGGACCAGCTCGATCAGCTTGGCAGTCTGCGGATGCAGCCGGTACATGAAGGCTTCGCCGGCAAAGGTGCCGGCCAGTTCGTGGGCATGCAGCACGGCGCTGATCTCGAAGGACGACAGCGCCAACGGCTTTTCCACCAGCACATGCTTGCCCGCTTCGGCCGCCTTGATCGCCCATTCGGCGTGCCCGGTATGGGGCACCGCGATATAGACCGCGTCGATCTCGGGGTCCGCCAGCAGGGCGTCATAGCCCTTGACCACGCGAATGCCGGGAAAGTCGGTGGCCAGATTCGGCTTGCCCGGGTCGCGCGTCGCAATGGCCGTGATCACGCCATGCTTAGAATCGGCAACGCCGCCGAAAAACGCCTTGGCGATGCTGCCGGGCCCGATAATGCCCCAGCGAATTTTCTTGTCAGTCATGGTTCTGGTCCTTGAGTGGACCTCGTCGCGAGCCTGTGGCAGCACGAGGTCGTGGCAGAGTGTCTGGGCATGACCTCATGGCTCGACAGGCTCGCCATGAGGTCTGATGAGGGTTGGGTGGTCGTCAGCGCAGGCGCTGGCCCTTGTCGTCGAACAGATAGGCCCGGGCCGGATCGATCGAGACGGTGATGCTTTCCTGATCGCCTTCGTGACGCGACTGCTCGTGCTCGATGATGATCTGCTCGCCTGACCTGGTATTGGCATAGATATAGCTGGTGGCGCCCAGATGCTCGGCGACATCGATATTCAGGCTCATCTCGGCGCCACCGGCGCCGGCAGGGCCAAAATGCTCGGGCCGCACGCCGATGGTTACGGCGGAGCCGACCGCCGGGGCGGCGCCGGTGAGCGGCAGCGCGAGCCTGGCCTTGCCCTGGTGGATCAGTTCAACGGTAACCGTGCCGTTGCCCGAGGCCGTCACGACACCCGCCATCAGGTTCATTTTCGGCGAGCCGATGAAACCGGCGACGAACAGATTGGCCGGATCCTCATAGAGCTCCAGCGGCTTGCCGACCTGCTCTATGACCCCGTCGCGCAGCACCACAATGGTATCGGCCAGCGTCATGGCCTCCACCTGATCATGGGTCACATAGACCATGGTGGTCTTGAGCTCCTTGTGCAGCCGCGCGATCTCGATGCGCATATGCACGCGCAATTCGGCGTCCAGATTGCTCAGCGGCTCGTCGAACAGAAATACTTCGGGCTTGCGCACAATGGCGCGGCCAATGGCGACGCGCTGCCGCTGCCCGCCCGACAGCTCCTTGGGGACACGATCCAGCAGCGGTTCGAGCGCCAGGATGCGGGCGGCTTCATCGACCTGACGGGCGATCTGCTCCTTGGCGACACCGGCAAAGCGCAGGGCAAAGCCCATATTCTCGCGGACCGTCATATGCGGATAGAGCGCATAGGACTGGAACACCATGGCGATGCCGCGCTTGCTCGGATCGACATCGTTCATCTGTCGCCCGCCGATTTCGAGCTCACCGGCGGTAATGTGTTCGAGCCCGGCGATCATCCGCAACAGGGTTGATTTTCCGCAGCCCGAAGGGCCCACAAAGACCACGAATGCCTTGCTCTCGATCTCCAGATCAACGCCCTTGATGACTTCCAGGGAGCCGTAGGACTTGCGCACGCCCTTGAGTGTTACACTGCTCATGCTGAATGCACCTTATTTGACCGCGCCCAGCATGCCTTCGACGAAGCGGCGCTGGAGCAGGAAGAAAATGAAGAGGGTGGGCAGGGTGGCCAGTACGGTGCCGAACAGGATCATGCCGTAATCGGGGGTATAGGCCGAGGTCAGCGCCGAGATGATCAGCGTGATGGTCTTGTTCTCGGCGGTCTGCAGGATGATCAGCGGCCACAGATAATTGTTCCAGTTGGTCATGAAGACGATGATCGTCGCGGCCGCATAGGTCGAGCGCATCACCGGCATGTAGACATAGAAAAAGATCTGCCACTCCTTGAGCCCGTCGATCTTGGCGGCGTCGCGCAACTCGCTGGGGAAGGCCTTGGTCGCCTGGCGGAAGTAGAAGATGATGAAGATCGAGGCCACGGTGGGCAGGATCACCGCCGCAAAGGTGTTCACCAGCCTGGCCTGCGCGAACATCACGAACAGCGGCACCATCATGGCCGCGAACGGAATGGAGAGCATCAGCAACAGCAGCGCGAAGATGCGCTCACGCACCCGCGACCGGAACATCTCGAAACCATAGCCGGCCAGCGAGGAGACCACGAGCGTCAGCACCGTCGCGACGCCGGCGATGACGGCCGAATTCCAGAAAATGCGGATCGCGTCGATCTGGGTGAAGAAGGTCGTCGCATTGGTGATCAGGGCGGTGCCGATGCTGGCCTTGCCCTTGATGATGTCGGCCGAGCTATTGGTGGCGCCGATCATCATCCAGACAAACGGGAAGACCGAGACGAAGGCGGCAATCGAGAGCAGCAGATAGACGAGGGCGCGGCGGGCAAGCGCCCAGGGATTGCCGGGCGCCACGGTGCGGCGCGCAATCGGGCGGACGGTTGCTGCAGCTGTCATGGGGGCAACGTTCATGACGTCCTCCGGTCACGGGCAATGAGGAACTGGATGAAGCTCAGGATCGCCACCAGAACCACGATCACCCAGGACACTGTCGCCGAATAGCCGAAGCTGGGCATGAACTTGAAGGTCAGATTGTAGATGTAGAGCGACAGGGTCAGCGTCGAATCCGACGGGCCGCCATTGCCGGCGGTGAAATTGTAGACCTCGTCGAACAGCTGCAACGTGCCGATGGTGGAGATCACGGTGGTGAACAGGATCACCGGCTTGAGCATGGGGATGGTGAGGTAGCGGAACCGGGCCCAGGCGGGCACGCCATCGATCCGGGCGGCCTCGTAGATCGAGCGGTCGATATTCTGCAGCGCCGCCAGATAGAAGATCATGTTGTAGCCGGTCCAGCGCCAGGTGATGGCAATGATGATGACCACCTTGGCCCAGAACGGATCGGTGAACCAACCGATCGGCGAGCCAATGATATGAGCCGCCATCAGGGCCTGATTGACCACCCCGTCGGTGGCAAACATCGATTTGAAGATGGTCGAATAGGCAATCAGCGACGTGACGCAGGGCAGAAAGATCGCGGTGCGGAACAGGCCCCGGAAGCGCAGGGTCGAATCATTGAGCGCCACTGCGAACAGCAGCGCCAGCGTGATCATGATCGGCACCTGGATGATAAAGAAGGTGAAGGTATTGCCCAGCGCCCGCAGGAACACGGGGTCCTTGGTGAGCCGCTCGATATTGGCCAGGCCGCCAAAGCTGAAATTCATACCCTTGCCGACCTGGAAGCTCATCCAGAGCGACCAGATGATCGGGTAGATCATGAACAATCCAAGCAGGATCAGCGCCGGGGCGATGAATGCCCACCCGGTCAGATGCTCCCTGCGCGCCAGTCGTGCCTGTGCCAATTATCTGTCTCTCCGCTGCAACCGCATGGATCTTGCCCCAAAGGGCCCGGCGCTGCCGTGCAGCGCCGGGGCGGGAAGCGGGCCGCGGCCCGCTTCCCTGCGGCAGTCTATTGCATCTGCTGCTGGGCCTGGTCCTGGATCGCCTGCAGCGCAGCGTCGAGGTCGCCGCCCTCGATGATCGTGGGCAGTTGCGCCTGTACCGCTGAATCGACCTCGGCGGTAAAGGTGCCATAGTCGACGCTGGGGATCTCGCTCAGCCATTGCGAGAAGTTCTGCCACACCGGCGCCCCACCAAAGAACGGGTCGGTGGCCTGATAGGCTTCGCCTTCGCGGGCGGCGAGCAGCGAGCCCACGGCGCCCTGTTCGATCAGAATTTTCTGGTAGAAATCGACATCGCCGCCCCAGACGGTCTTGAGGAAGTCGATAGCCTCTTCCTTGTTGTCCGACGATGCGAGCACATACCAGCTCGACCCGCCCTGGTTGGAGGCGTTGACCGAGCCTTCGACATCGAGGCGCGGGACCGGGGCGACGCCCCACAGGCCGGACTGATCGGCATTGGCCTTGATCGTGCCGGTGATCCACACGCCGACGGGAACCATGGCGACTTCGCCCGAGGTGAACGCGCCGGTATATTCAGCCCAGCCAGAAACCGGCTTGACCAGATCGGCCTGGTAGAAGCTGGCATAGGTTTCCAGCGCTTTGCGGAGCGGCGCATTGTCGACAATGCTCAGGCTGCCATCCTCGGTGAAGTACCAGGCGCCGGCGGACTGCATCATCATGCGGATCAGGCCGCTATCGGCGAGATCAAGGTCAAGCAGCGGCTTGCCGGTCTTGGCCTTGATCTCCTTGCCGATCTCGACCAGGCGATCCCAGGTGATGTTCTGGAGGTCTTCGCCGGTGAAACCGGCTTCCTCAAGAATGTCGGAGCGGTAGAACAGCCCCGTGACGCCAGAGTCGAAGGGCAGGGAGTAGGACTTGCCATCCAGGGTTGCCGCGGCAACCTTGTACTGCGCGAATGCCGACATATCGATAGCATCCGACAGCGGCTCAAAGGCGCCGGGGAAGGACTGCAGGTATTTCTGCGCCACGTCGTCCTGGATCAGCACGATATCGGGCAGCCCCTCGGTGCTGCCGGCAAGCAGCTGCGTCTGCAGCTTGGCGCGGATATCGTCCTGGCTGGCCGAGTCATCGATATTGATCGTAACGTCGGGATGGGTGGGGGTATAGCGCGCGGCGGCCTCTCTCATGGCGGCGCCGTTGAAGTTGGGATCCCAGACCCAGACCGAAACTTCCCCGGCCGAGGCGGCGGCGATGGTCAGAAAACTGACTCCGGCCAGTGCCACACCGAGCAGGCGCCGCGAAGCAATGCGATTCATGGTAGTCCTCCCTTTTAATTTGCTCTTCCGATAAGCCCTTCCTAAGCTATGCTACTGACGCAGGGCGTCTATGCCAAAAGGTAGCAAGAGTTGGCGGAAAGTAAGATGGCGGTAAGGGCGTACTATGAACCCGCAGCCAATGGGGTGGAGCGTTTACCAACCGAACTGCAGATGTTTCATGCATCCCCGCTGGTGATGCGAGCGGCCCATTGGCACGCACAGGTGGAGGTCAATTTCATTGTCCGTGGCTGGGCCAATTACCGCATGAGCGGGCATGAAATCCGCTTCAATGCGGGTGACATGGCGCTGTTCTGGGGCGGCCGGCCGCACTATCTCAACGATGCCTCGGACGATCTGGTCTATGCCGGTGGCCATCTGCCGCTGGTGCATTTCTTCCGGCTGCGGCTGCCGCAGAACGTGCAGGCCAAGCTGATGCAGGGCGCGACCCTGGTGACCAGGGCAACCGATGCTGCCGATGCACTCAATTTTGCGCGATGGAACGACTATGCCCGTTCAGGCGACCCGATGAAGGCCGGCATGGCCGTTGACGAATTGCTGCTGCGCATCGAACGGGTCCGGTTCGACCCCTATGACCTGCTGCCCGGGCCGGTCAGTGTCGCCAGTGCCATTGAGGGCATTGACCACCACTCCTCGCCGATCGTGGTGCGCATCTGTGACTTCATCGCCGACAATTTTCGCGAGGATATTGATTCAAGCGATATCGCCTCGGCGGCCGACATCCATCCCAAATATGCCATGGGGGTTTTCAAGAAGTCCACCGGCATGACGCTCAATGACTATGTCAACCTGATGCGGCTCAGCTATGCGCAGGCCCTGTTGATGCAGGAGGACGTCAATGTGCTGCAGGTAGCCATGGATAGCGGCTTTGGTTCACTCAGTGCATTCAACAAATCATTCCGCAAGATTGCCGGCATGTCGCCGACCGATTTCCGGCGCGACGTGCGCTGCCGCCCCAGCGCGCCGCGGGTCATGCGGGCCCATTCGACGGGCTCGGTGAACTGACGCGCACCAGGAACGGCGCCTGCTGGCGCCGTTCTGCTATGGCCCGTGACCCGGGCGGGCCCGCTATTCGGCGGGATCGACCTTGACGGCCTTGAGCTTGTCGATGCCGAGCACCTGCAGGGCCAGATGTTCATAGAAGGGCTCGGATTGACCCGAGCGCATCTTGCCCAGGAAGTATTTTTCAAAGCCCACCTTGGCCAGGTGCACCCATTTGCCCTCCGATGACCAATTCACATTGCGCGGTGGCAATTGTGGCTGGGCGACAAAGGCAATGCCCGAATCCCCGAAATCAGCCAGGCAGATGGCATTCCAGGTTGGCACCGCATTGGGCTCTTCGCCGGCGATCAGCCGGGCAATATTCTGCACCGTGGCGGTGACCATGGATTCGATCATGAAGCCGGTCTTGGGCACACCCACCGGCACGGGCGTCTTGCCCATTGGCGGAATGGCAACGCAGACGCCGACCGAGAAAATCTCGGGGAAGCCGGGATTGCGCTGATATTGGTCGGCCAGGATGAAGCCGCGTGGATTGGTCAGCCCCTCGATATCGCGCACCGCTGCCACGCCACGGAAGGCCGGCAGCATCATCGAATAGGCAAAGGGCAGTTCATGGGCCTGCTTGACCGACCCGTCATCGGCGATTTCGGAGACGCTGATCATGCCGTCTTCGACCTTGTCGACCTTGGCGTTGCAGATCCACTTGATGTGGCGCTCGCGCATGGCGCTCTCGATCATGCCCTTGGTGTCGCCCACCCCGTCCAGGCCGAGATGGCCGATATAGGGTTCGGACGTCACAAAGGTCATCGGCACGCGGTCGCGCACCTTGGCGTCGCGCAGGGCCTTTTCCAGAATGAAGGCAAATTCATAGGCGGGGCCGAAACAGGAGGCCCCTTGCACCGCGCCAATCACCACCGGCCCGGGATTGGCTACCAAATTGTCAAAGGCGGGCCGGGCGGCCAGGGCATGATCAATCTGGCAAACCGACTGCGTGAAGTGTTCAGGACCAAAGCCCGGAATTTCATCAAAGGCCAGCTCAGGCCCCGTCGCAATGGCCAGATAGTCATAGCTGATGGACTGTCCGTCATTGAGTTCGACGCGCTTTTCAGTGGCATGCAGCCGTTTGGCGCCTTGCGGATGAAAGGCGATCTTGCGCTTGGCGAACACCGGCGCCAGATCAACGGTTACCGCGTCGCGCTCACGCCAGCCCACCGCCACCCAGGGGTTGGACGGCACGAAGGAGTATTCGGGTCCCTTGTTGATGACGCTGATCTGATGCTCTGATCCGAGCGCGTCGCGCAACTCATAGGCCATAATAGTGCCGCCAAGACCGGCCCCGAGTACGACAACATGTGCCATTTTATCCTCCTTGAACGAACGCGAAGCTCGTATGGTGGCGGGCACAGGTGCTTATCGACCGACCCACTGATGTCCGCAGGCTAGCAAACTGCCGCAGGCCACAATTTGACTTACATCAAGACCAAGGACGATTGGTTGGGGGGCCTTTTTGTTTGTACCCGACAGATGGCCCGGCTAGGACTTGGGCAGTGCAAACAATGATGTGGTCGCCGTGTCCGACGAAAATGAACTGAATTCCTCTCTGGTGGGACAGGCTCGCAAGCTGCAGTCGATCCTGCAATCGGCACTCGATGGCATTATCACCATCGATGACCACGGCACCATCACCACGGTCAATCCGGCCGCGGCCCGGTTGTTTGGCTATGAAGAGGCCGAATTTCTGGGCCGTAATGTGCATTTCCTGATGCCCGAGCCCTATCATTCCGAGCACGATGGCTATCTGCACAATTATCGCACCACCGGGCGTCGGCGCATCATCGGCATTGGCCGCGAAGTGACCGGACTGCGCCGCGACGGCAGCACGTTTCCCATGCATTTGGCCGTCAGCAAGTTCGAGATGGATGGTCGCATCTTCTTTACCGGCATCATCCATGACCTGTCGGCCCGTAAGGCCACCGAAATGGAACTGCGCCAGGCCCAGAAGATGGAGGCCATGGGGCAGCTGACCGGCGGTATTGCCCACGATTTCAACAATCTGCTGACCGTCATCATCGGCAATCTCGAAATGCTCGAGGGCAAGCTGACCACGCCGCTCCAGCGCGAACTGGCCACCGAGGCACTCGACGCGGCCGATCTGGGGGCCCGCCTGACCACGCGCCTGCTGGCCTTTGCCCGGCGCTCGCATCTGGAGCCCGAGAGCATCAACCTCAACAGCTTTGTGCTCGGCCTCACCGACATGCTGCACCGCACACTGGGGGAGACGGTCTATCTCTCCAATGCGCTGACGCCCAATCTCTGGCCGGTGCGGGTCGACTCGTCGCAAGTCGAGAGCGCCATCGTCAACCTCACCGTCAATGCACGCGACGCCATGCCCGGTGGTGGGCGGGTGGTTATTGAAACCAGCAATGCCGTGATTGACGAAACCATGGGCCGGCAGTTCGATGGCCTGCAGCCGGGAGATTATGTCCGGCTCACCGTGTCCGATTCCGGCGAAGGCATGAGCGATGCGGTCCGCGAAAGGGCTTTCGAGCCCTTCTTCACCACCAAGGAGCAGGGGCGCGGCACCGGGCTGGGGCTTTCGATGATCTACGGCTTTGCCAAGCAGTCCGGCGGCCTTGCCACCATCGAGAGCGGTCCGGAAAAGGGCACTGTCGTCAGTATTTTCCTGCCCCGCCATCGTGTTGAGCCGGTTGGGCTTGCCACGGATGATCCCGACGAGCCGGCATTGCCTGGCGCCGGGCAGACCATTCTGGCGGTTGAGGATGATGAGCGGGTGCGCAAGCTCACCGTGACCCGGCTGACGCAACTGGGGTACAATGTCATCGCCGCCGGCAGCGGCGCCGAGGCGATTGATCTGTTGGCCGCCGGCTCAACCGCCGATTTGCTGTTTTCCGATGTGGTGATGCCCGGCGGCATGAGTGGCTTTGACCTGCGCAGCAAGGTGCAGGCGCTCTATCCCAACATGCCGGTTCTGCTCACCTCAGGCTATGCCGAAGAAATGGCACGCAGCGATCATGATCGCGAGAACCAGCCCAAGATCCTCCGCAAGCCCTACCGCATGGCCGATTTGGCGGATGCCATCGACGCCGCACTCAAGAGCTGAGGCTCAGGCCTGCAGCGATTGCGGGGTGAAGCAATAGCCGGCGCCGCGGACGGTCTTGAGCAGGCGCGGTTCGCGCGCATTGGCTTCGATCAGTTTGCGCAAGCGGGCAATCTGGTTGTCGATACTGCGATCATTGGGTGCCCAGTCGTGCCCCTTGAGCAGGTCCATGATCTGGTCGCGACTCAGAACCCGGTGTGGATGGCGGGCGAACAGGGCCAGCAGGTCGAACTCGCCGCTGGTCAGGCGAATATCGCCATCCGGCCCGCGCAGGGCGCGGCGATCGAGGTCCAGCACATAATCGTCAAAGGCGATTGAGGCCGGCGGACCCGATGCGGGCGCGTCGGCGCGCGGTCCGCTGCGGCGCAGCACCGAGCGGACGCGCGCCAGCACCTCGCGCAGATGGAAGGGCTTGGCGATATAGTCGTCGGCCCCGATTTCCAGGCCCACAATGCGGTCGATCATGTCTCCCTTGCCGGTGATCATGATGATGGGCAGATCCCAGCTCTGCCGCACGCTGCGGGCAATCGTCAGCCCGTCGGTGCGACCCAGATTGAGATCAAGCGTGATCAGGTCGACGCCGTTCTCCAGCGCGGTTTCGACTCCCGCCTGATCGGTCGCCTCGCTCACGCGGTAGCCCTCGTCTTCAAAGCAGCGGCGCAGCATTCGGCGCACCTGGTCATCGTCATCCACGACCAGAATGTGGCTGGGGTTTTCGGTCATGCCGGGGCCGATCTCCTTGCTGGCGGGCTGGTGCTGCTGTCGCCGTTACAATTCATTACAAACGCCGCGTACGCAGCTTACATGCCGACCCCCTTATAGCCCACGTCCACAGTGATTTGTGGGAATCGAGGAATCATCATGCAGCTTTCCACCATAGCGTCGCCAGTCCAGACTCCAACGCCTTGGCCAGCCGCAGGCGGCAGTACCGGCGGTGTGCGCCTGCTGGCTGCTTACGACTCCCTGTTCCGGGAAGGCGATGAGACCACCGCATTCTACGAAGTTCTCACTGGGGCGGTGCGCGCCTACAAGATTTTCCCCGATGGACGGCGACAGATCGTGGCCTTTGCCTTTGCTGGCGACATTGTCGGCTTTTGCCAGGGCGATACCTATCGCTTTGATTGCGACGCCCTGACGACCACAAGGGTGCGCGTCATCCACAAGAAATCGCTGCTGCACGCCATGCGCGAGCGCCCCGAACTGGCTGAAAAGCTGCTCGATGTGGCCCGTGGCGAAGTCGAGACCCTGCAGGATCTCTCGCTGTTGCTCTGCCGCAAGACCGCCATTGAGCGGATCGCCAGCTTTCTGCTGACCATGGCCCGCAAATCCGCCAACCCACTTGCCGAGCGTTTGGCGCTACCCATGTGCCGCGCCGATATTGCCGACTATCTCGGCCTCACCATCGAAACGGTCAGCCGCAACATGACCCGTCTGCGTACGCTGCGGATCATCGATCTTCCCGATCGCGGCAGCTTTCAGGTGCGCAGCATGGAGCGTTTGCGCCAGCTCGCTGAATGCGACGGAAATACCCATTAGTTATGCAGAGAATGACCATGACTGAGGTCCGTCGTCGCGCCGCCATCGGTATTTTTGCCACTGCGGCAGAACTGGACGCGGTGGCCGCCCGATTGACCAGCCAGGGGATTAGCCGTTGCGTGTCCTGCCCGCTTGCGCAGGCCGTCGCCGAGATGGGGCAGGGCGATGACCAGCCGGCCCTGAGTGCTGCCACCCTGACCGATCTGCACGCCCGTTTCCCGACCGCAATGATGTTGCGCGTCGATCTCTCCGGCAATGCCAAGGAAGAGGCCATGGTGGCCCAGACCCTGCTCAGCAGCGCTGCCCAAAGCGTGCAACTGCACGATCTCTAGCCCCTGCGCGCTGGTCGGCGAGCGCCGGAAATGACCGGGCCCGCGATCACTGATCGCGGGCCCTTTGCTATTGCGGCGCTGCGCTGCCCTAGCGCGACAGGATGATCTCCGGCCCCATCAGGGCATAGGGCACCAGGGTCGAGAGCGCCGGCACATAGGTGACGATCACCAGGAAGATCATCAACACCATCACAAACGGCAACGCCGCTTTCACCACCTGCGCCAGACTCATCCCGGTAATACCCGAGGTCACGAACAGGTTGAGCCCGATGGGCGGCGTCACCATGCCGATCTCCATGTTCACCACCATGATGATGCCCAGATGAATCGGATCGATGCCCAGTTCCATGGCAATCGGGAACACCACCGGCGCCACGATCAGCAACAGGCCGGATGGCTCCATGAACTGCCCGCCGATCAACAGCAGGATGTTCACGGCAATCAGGAAGGTGAACCAGTTGAACCCGGCGCCCAGCATCCATTCGGTAATGGTCTGGGGGATGCGTTCGGCAGTCAGCGTATGGGCGAACAGCAGCGCATTGACGATGATGAACATCAGCATCACCGTGGTCCTGGCACTGTCGACCATGGCCTTGTTGGTGTCGCCGTGGAACAGGGCCGGCAGGAAGCGCCGCGCGATCAGGCCCAGATTATAGCCCCAGACCGGCAGACCGTACAGGAAGGTCAGCGGGCTCGGCTGCTGGCGGGCATAGGGATAGCCAAGGAGCACCAGCACGGCCAGCGCCAGGCCGATCTGCAGGCGCGTGGTGGTGTCGATGCCACCCAGAAAGAAGAACGACGAGATCATCCACAGCGCCAGGATCGCCAGGGCATAGACGGAGGCCTTGAAGCCCACCGCCGTTCTGGGCTCAGAGTCCTGCGGGATCCAGGGCAGCCCCTTGAGCGGCCCCATGTCGCGATAGACGAACAGGGCGACGAACACCGAATAGACGGCCGCTACCGAAGCGGCCTCAGTGGGGGTAAAGGCGCCGCCATAAATGCCGCCAATGATGATAAAGATCAGGAACAGCCCCCAACCCGCTTCCTTTCCGGCGGCCATCACCTCGCCAAAGCCATGCCATGGCTCGCTTGGCAGATTGCGGCGACGGGCAACGATATAGATGGCGACCATCAGCATCGCCCCGGCCACCAGACCAGGCAGAATACCGGCCAGGAACATCCGGCCCACCGACACATTGGTCGCGGTGGCATACACCACCATGACGATGGAAGGCGGGATCAGAATGCCCAGCGTACCGGCATTGGCGATGATGCCGGCGGAAAACTCCTTGGAATAGCCAACCTGCCGCATCGCCGCGATGGCGATGGTGCCGATGGCTACCACGGTGGCTGGCGAGGAGCCGGACAGCGCCGCAAACATCATACAGGCCAGTACCGAGGCCATGGCCAGCCCGCCGCGGAAATGGCCGACACTGGCCACCGCAAGGCGGATGATACGGCGGGCCACGCCGCCGGTCGACATGAAGGTCGAGGCCAGCACGAAGAAGGGAATGGCCAGCAAGGTATAGTTCTGCGACGCCGAAAACAGCTGCAGCGCCACCGAGGACATGCTGTCGCTGGAAAACAGCGCAATGGTCAGCACGCTCGACAGGCCCAGCGACACGGCAATGGGGACGCCCATGAACAGCAGCGTCAGCACCATGATAAAAAGAATGATGGATTCCATGGTGTTAGTCCTTCACCGCGTCTTTGTTCTCGGCCACAAGGTCTTCTGCTTCGTGGCTGGCGATGATGTATTGGCGCTTGCCAGTGGCGATGTCATAGGCCGCCTGCAGGCTGCGATAGGCGAACAGGGCTAGGCCGGTGGGCAGGATCAGATAGGCGATCCAGCGCTGCACGCGCTCCTGCAGACCAAAACTCTGCTGGGCCCATTCGGGGTAGCGCAGGTCATCCAGGCCGATGCCGACCTTGAACATTTTTGCCCAGTAATCGATGGCGCCGCCCCGGGCATCGATGCCCAGGATCTGCAGCCAGTTGGCGTAAAGCAGGGTGAAGGCGTAGACCACGCAGGTCAGTGCTGCGACCACCGCCATGATGCGCGACAGGCGCGCCGGCAGCAGGTTGAGCACGATGTCGACGCCCAGATGCGAGTTGATCTTGATGGCGTAGCTCATGCCGAACAGGATCAGCCAGGCAAAAAGGATGCGGGTGAATTCGAGTGCGCCACCCCAGCCGGTGGTAAAACCATAGCGCATCACCACCTGGGTGAAGCTGACCAGGGTCAGCGCGGCCATCAGAAACGCCAGCGTACCCTCTTCAAAGCGGGTGACGGCACTGGGCCACCGCCGCTCAATCAAAAACAGTGCCCCGATCAGCACTGCTATAATCACGACCATCTGTGTCATGCGGCCCCCAATGTAGTGGTGTCACCAAACGGCAAGATCCGGGGCCCCGTGCAGGGCCCCGGATCGGCGCGTTTACTTGGTGTTGGCGGCCTCGGCAGCGGCGATATTGTCGGTGCCGACGTCGGCTTCGAACTCGGCCCAGACGGGCTTCATCACGGCCACCCAGGCCGCGCGCTGCTCTTCGTTCAACTCGCGAATGGTGCCGCCGGCGTCCAGAATATTCTGGCGGTTCTTGGCTTCCTGCTCGGCGACCGAATTATTGGCGCTGACAGTGGCTTCCTCGGCGATCTTGAGGAACTGGTCGCGCACGTCGGGCTCCAGCGACTCCAGCCATTCGGTCGAGGTGACCAGCAGATAGGCCAGCAGCTGATGGTTGGTCTCGGTGATGCCGTCCTGCACTTCGAAGAACTTCTGGGTGTAGATGTTGGACCAGGTGTTTTCCTGACCATCGACAACCTTGGTCTGCAGCGCGCCATAGACTTCCGAGAAGGCTAGCTTCTGGGCCGAACCACCCATGGCGCCGATCATGGCTTCCGCCACGTCCGAGGTCTGGATGCGGAACTTAAGGCCATTGCCGTCTTCTGGCAGGATGAGGGGCTTGTTGGCCGAGAACTGCTTCATGCCCGAGGACCAGTAGCCCAGGCCGGTATAGCCGACTTCTTCAGTGGCCAGCAGCAGGTCCTTGGCGGTGTCGGTAGCAAAAAAGCGGCTGACCGCATCCAGATCGGAGAACAGGAAGGGCAGATCGAACAGACGGTATTTCAGCGTATAGGCTTCGAACTTGGACAGCGACGGGGCGGCCAGTTGCACATCGCCGAGCAGCAGGGCTTCCATCACCTTGTCGTCGTCAAACAGCGTGGAGTTGGGGAACACTTCCATGCAGGCGACGCCGTTCATCTCCTCATTGACGCGATCGGCAAACAGCGTTGCTGCGTCGCCCTTGGGGTGACCGGATGCAGCCACCACATGGGCAAACTTGATGACCATTTCGCCATCATCGCACTGCGCCATCGCCGTCTGCGTGCCCAGCGCCAGCGCGCCCAGGGTCAAGGCGGTTGCCAAAACTGTCTTCATTGTCTCACTCCCAATCAATTGTCGTGATGCCTTGCTGGCACCTGTCGGCAAGGAATGACCGGCTGCGAAATGAAAGGACAACCGGCAATCGGCCGAATTGGGGCATAAAAATGGCTGCGGCCCCGCCAAATGGGTGGATTCGGTAACATCGGCTCGAATGGATGGGGGGATTAGGGGACAAATGGGGGCGTAGGGGCAAAATCCCCGTTGCCCCTGCAATCGGTGGTTTGCACCGGCTTTGATCAGTTGGTCGTGGAGGTCGGCCCGCCGCTCATGCCATCGGCCAGCCGCGCCATGCGCTCGAGGAATTCAGAGATCATTGCCAGTTCTTCTGTGCTGAAACCGGCGGTGGCGTCGCGATAGCTTTGCTCGATTTTCTGGTAGCTCTTCATCGGCTCGGCCGCCGCCACCTTGTCGAGCACCACCAGCAGGCTGCGGCGGTCCTCGGGATTGGCCATGCGCGTGATGTAGCCGGCGCTCTCAAGGCGATCGAGCAGCGCCGTCACCGAGCCTGAACTGAGATCGAGCTGCAGGATAATGTCCTTGGGGCTGAGCGGGGCGGGACTGCGCGCCAGCAGGCCAAGACAGGCAAAGTCGGTGGGATGCAGATGCTGGGTTCGCGCCGCATGCAGGCGCGCGTTTTCGACGCTGAGCAACATGCGGCGCATGGCCGTACCCACCTGGACCAGTTGCGCATGGCGTTTCGCATCAGATTTCGCATCAGACATTGACGGCACTCCGCTGGATATATATCTCTACCATCAAGATTGTAGTTGAGCTAGATAGTTTCGATGAAAGTTGCGTTCTGATGCATGTAGCAGAAACCCAAGGTAATCCTAAGCCATCCAGGGCTGCTGCAACGCCGCCAGACCGGCCCGGCCTGCGTGCGGTTGCAGCGTCGGTCGCCGACCCGGTCGCGCCAGCCGGAACGGCTGAGGCGCCTGCGACCCCACCCAAGGACGCCCGCGGCGCCGCCAAGAAGGCGGCCCGGATCATCCTGCTCGTCACCGTGGCGTGCCTGGCCTATCATGTGGCGACCGATCGCATGGTGCCCTCCAGTTCGACCGGCCAGGTCGCTGCGGCCACCGCCCAGATCGCGCCGCGCGTATCCGGCCAGGTGGAAGCCATCTTTGCCACGGACAACCAGTTCGTTAGCGCCGGCGAACGGCTGTTCTCGCTTGATCCCCGCCCCTATGATCTGAGCGTGCGCATCGCCGAGGTCAATCTGGAGCAGGCGCGTCAGGCGGTTGCCGCTTCAGGCACCTCGCTGGAAGCAACCCAGGCCCAGGTGGATCAGGCCCGCACCAATCTGTCGGCGACCCAGATCGCCTATGATCGCACTGCCGAGCTGCACAGTCGCGGCCTGACGTCCCAGGCCGGGATGGATGCGGCAGAGGCGCAACTGGCCTCAGCCAGCGCTGGCCTGGCGGCGGCCGAGGCCGGCTATCGCAGCGCGACAGAAGGCGCGGGCGACGCCGGGGACGCCAACGTCAAGGTGCTGGCCGCTCAGGTGCAGCTGGAGCAGGCCCTGCTCAACCGGGAGTTCGCCACGGTAACCGCCCCGAGCGATGGCTATGTGACCAATCTCAAGCTGTCGGCCGGACAATATCTGAACGCGGGTGCCCCCGCGCTCACCTTCATTTCCAGCGAGCGCCCCTGGGTGATGGCCGATTTCCGCGAGAACCAACTGGCCCATGTCGAGCCGGGCAAGGACGTCGCCCTGGTGTTCGATGGCCAGCCGGGCCAGATTGTCAAAGGGCGCGTCCAGGGCGTGGCCTGGGGCATCGATCCGGGTCGGATGAGCGCCAACGGCCTGCCGCAAAATCAGTCCTCGACCCGCTGGTTCGAACCGGCCCGCAGCATTCCGGTGCGCATTGAGATCGTCGACGATATTGCGCCCACCATGCGCGTCGGCTCCAAGGTCAATGCCTTGATCTACGCCACCAGCGACAATCCGGTGGCCTGGCTGGCCTCGGGCATGCAGCGCATCGGTGCGCTGTTTTCCTACCTGTACTGACGCCTCGATGTATATCGCGCCCCGCCCCACCTTTGACGACGACCCGCTGTTTGCCGTCCGGCTGGCGATCGTCCCGATCGCTAGCTTCGCCATCGGCATGATGGTGCAGTCGCCAATGGCCATGCTGTACCCCACCTTGGCCGTCTCGCTGGTGGCCGGGCACCGCAAGGCGCTCAGTATCGGACGCGCCCTGGCAGCACCGGTCTTGCTGGGTGGCATGATGTGGGTGATGTCGTTCTTCGTGGAGATGTTGTCGGGCCTGCCGGGGCTGCTGTTCGCCTTCATGGCGCTGATCTGCTTTCTCGGCTTTGTCGTCATTCAGAAGACCGGCAACAGTTTTGGCATGCTGTTGATCGTCTCGATCCTGCTGATGGCGATCATGGGCGCCAACTCCTATACGACCATGGCCTATCTGCGCTCCGAGATGTTCAAGGCGGCGCTGACGGCCGGCCTGTTGACCCCGATCGCCTATGTCCTGTTGCCGCCGCGTGCCACGCAGGAATTCGTCGAAATCCATGTGCCGGTGCGCGATGAGCTGATCGCCAAGCGGGCGCTGATCCGCACCGTGGTGCTGATGGCCTTTACTGCCCTGCTGCTCAGCGTGCTGGATCCGTCCAATTTGATCCTGTCGATCGGCGCCATGTTTGCGCTCATCTATCCCTATACCGACCAGGTGTGGCGCGAGGCGCGCGAGCGCTCGGTCTCGACCCTGGGCGGCGGGATCATGGCGCTGATCCTGCTCTGGCTGCTGGGCCTCTCCGCCCATATCACGGTGCTGTTCGGCGTCACGGCCCTGTTCCTGCTGTGGCTGGGGCACAAGATGATGGTCGGACGGCTGTCGCCCATGACCTACCAATATGCCGGCTCGGTCATGGTGTCGCTGGCCGGCAGCGCGCTGATGACCTCGGAGCCATCCTTCGCCTTTATACAGCGCGTGGTGTTGACCGTGGGCGGCGGCGTGGGGGCAGCCCTGGCCGTTGCCATCCTTGAAAGCCTGCTGCTCAATCCAGCGCCGCAGGCTGACGCGCCGGCCCTTGCCCGGTGAGAAACGCAGGCAGCCAGCGCGTTTGACCCGTTACCAGCGGCCGCGGCCCTTGCCGATCGGGGGCAGGAAGGCCGCGAACAGGCCCATGAACGGCAGGAACGAGCACAGCTTGAAAATGAACGCGATGGAGGTGTGATCGGCCAGTATGCCGAGCGCGGCCACCCCGATGCCGCCAATGCCGAATGCCACCCCGAAGAACAGTCCGGCAATCAGTCCTATCCTGCCGGGCACCAGTTCCTGGGCGAACACCACAATGGCCGAGAAGGCCGACGCCAGGATAATGCCGATGACGACGGTCAGAATGACGGTCCAGGTGTAGTCGACATAGGGCAGGGCCAGCGTGAAGGGCAGGGTGCCGAGGATCGAGAACCAGATCACGAAGCGGGTGCCAAACCGATCCATAATGGGGCCGCCAGCAATGGTGCCGATGGCGATGGAGCCCAGGAATACGAATAGCAGGATCTGCGCATCCTGAATTGACACCGAGAACCGGTCGATCACGTAGAAGGTGTAAAAGCTTGCCAGGCTGGTCTGATACAGATGCTTGGACAGTGTCAGCACCATCAGCACGACAATCGTTCGGATAATAATGGCGCGCGGAAAGGTCGGGGCAGGGACCGTCACCTTGCGCGCGGCACTGGCGACCCGCAGCGCGGCATACCAGCGCCCAACGCCAAACAGCACCACCATGCCCAGCAGCGCGATGACAGAGAACCAGGACACGCTGGTTTGACCGTGCTGCAGCACGATAAAGGCTGCCAGCAGCGGGCCGATGGCCGAGCCGATATTGCCGCCCACCTGGAATAGCGACTGGGCCACCCCATGCCGCCCGCCCGATGCCAGGCGTGCCACGCGCGAGGCTTCCGGGTGAAAGATCGCCGACCCCAGCCCGACGAAGGCGGCGCCGATCAGCAAGGTCCAGTAGGTGGTGGCAAAGGCCAGAAAAACCAGCCCAATCAGCGACAACCCCATGCCGACTGCCAAGGAATAGGGCAGCGGGCGCTTGTCCGTATAAATGCCGATCGCCGGTTGCAGCAGCGATGCGGTGATCTGGAACACAAAGCCCAGAATGCCGATCTGGGTGAAGTCGAGCCCGTAACTATCCTTGAGCATCGGATAGAGCGCCGGAATCAGCGACTGAATGGTGTCATTGAGCAGGTGCCCGAGGCTAACGGCCATGATGACCGCGAACGCCGTCTCGCTGGCCGGCTTTTCGGCGCTGGTCGTCATGGGTTCTTGCGCGTCGGCCGTCGGATTGGACACAGTCTACTCCAGTTCGAGACAGTCAACCCGCCTGGCATGAGCAGGCTGGCTCGCCGCGTTCGGTCACGGCTGGACTGTGTCACTGGCTTCACTAACATGTTTGTGTCGCGCCTGGGCCACCCCCGAAAGACTATTTTTCTTCGCCTGCGGCGGCCAGAGAAAATGGTTCGGCATCAGCCGGTTGCTATCCAATAATACACCAAACGTTAGGACGTGGTTGCCATCATGGCGGCTCCCGACACGATGCCGGAGTGCTCAATGCGATACATTCTCGCCGCCGCCGCGACCGCCTTTCTTGTGACGACTCCCGCTTTTGCGGAGGATCCCCTGCTGAACGACGCCGTCAGCTTCACCGGTCAGATCTTCCACCTCGACAGCGGCGTTCCGGGCCTGGTCATCGCCGCCGTCCGGGATGGCGAGAGTGCGGTTTTCGGCTTTGGCGAGACTGCCAAGGGCAGTGGTCGCGAACCTGATGCGCAAACCCAGATCGGTGTTGGATCGATTACCAAGAGTTTCACCGGTCTCTCGCTCGCCCATGCAGTTGCCAGCGGGAGGGCGGCACTGACGGACCCTGCCGGGCCGCATGTCGGCATCGTCGAAACGCTGCCGCAGCGCGACGGCCAGCAGATTCGCCTCATCGATCTCGCCACCCATGCTAGCGGGCTGCCGCGCGAGCTCGCGCCTGTCGAGGGCGTCGAAAACTACGCTGACGCGTCCTTTGCCGCCAATCTGGCGGGTGACCCGCTGCTGTTTACACCCGGGTCGGGCATTCACTATTCCAATGTTGGTTTCGACCTGCTGGCGATGGCGCTCTCGGATATTTCCGGCATGCCCTATGCCGACCTCCTGCAGGAGACGATCCTTGACCCGATCGGCCTGACGGCAACCAGCTATGAGCGCCCCACGGGTGACAATGTGATGATGGGGTATGACTGGAACGGTGTCGAAATGGACCCGGGCGAGGCGATACCCAACCGGTTCGGTGCATCGGCGCTGCACACCACCGCCAACGACATGGTCAAATATCTCCAATGGAACCTTGATCGGTTTGATGCGGCCGAGGCCGAAACGCGTGCCATCAGCCATGCCGGCTGGGTCGTGCGCGATGGCCTTGACCCGGTATCCGGCATGGATGAATCCGGACACATGGACGCCATGGGCCTTGGCTGGGTGATCATGATGCCGGAAGGCGACCGCCCCCTGATCATCCAGAAGGCTGGTGGCACGAACGGCGTGTTCAGCTACATCGCCTTTGCACCCACGCGCGGCGTCGGCGTCTTCATCTCCATCAACCAGTTCAACTTTTCCGCCGCAACGGCCATGGCGCAGACCGCCAACAGGCTGATTGCCACGCTCGCGCCACGCTGAGCGGGGCCCGATGATCGAACCAGCACGATGGTCGCGCTGGCGGCCGTCGTGCTGACGGTCAGTCTTCCCGGAAATCCTTGCGGTCCAGGCCCAGCTTGACCATTTTCTCGTAGAGCGATTTCCGCGACAGGCCGAGCACCTCATAGACCGCCTTCAGACTGCCGTTCTGGGCGCGCAGTTCGTCGGCGATGGTCTGACGCTCAAAGGCCTGCACCCGCTCGCGCAGCGTCGTGGCGCTGGTGGCGGCGCGGTGGTCTTCCACCCCGTCAATGCCCAGCACATAGCGCTCGGCGGCGTTGCGCAATTCGCGCACATTGCCCGGCCAGGGCCGCAGGCTGACGCTCGACAGATAGCTTGTGGACAGCGCCGGGGGCGGCACGCGCAACTGGGTCGCGACGATCTGCACCAGATGGGCGAACAGGGCAGGGATGTCCTCGGCCCGGTCGGCCAGGGCGGGCAGCCGCAGCGTGGCAATGTTGAGCCGGTACAGCAGATCCTTGCGGAACACGTTCTCATCGGCGGCGCGCTCCAGATCAACGCTGGAGGTGGCGATGAAGCGGGCATTGAGCGCGATGGGTTCATGCGAGCCCAGCCTCGTGATGGCCCGCTCCTGCACCGCCCGCAGCAGCTTGGCCTGCAGATAGAGCGGCATGTTCTCGATATCGTCGAGAAAGATCGTGCCATTGCGGGCATGCTCGAACTTGCCGGCCCGCGCCCGCATCGCCCCGGCAAAGGCGCCTGCCTCATGGCCGAACAGTTCGGCTTCCATCATCTCGGCTGGAATGGCGGCGCAGTTGATGGCGACGAAGGGCCGGTCCTCGTCGGCGGTCAGATCATGGATCGCCCGTGCCGCCAGTTCCTTGCCGGTGCCGGTATCGCCGACGATCAACACGTCGGCCCGCGTCGGCGCCACGGCGCGGATCTGTTTGCGCACGCTCACCATCACTGGTGAACGGCCGACCAGCCGGGTTTCCAGATCGTCCGAGCGATTGGCGACGCTGGAGCGCAGGACGCGGTTTTCTAGCGTCAGCTGGCGTTTTTCCAGCGCACGGGTGATGGAATCGAGCAAGCGCTCGACCGAGAACGGCTTTTCGATGAAGTCGTAGGCGCCGTCGCGCATGGCATCGACCGCCAGATTGACGTCGCCATGGCCGGTCAACAGGATCACCGGCAGGTCCGGGTCAATGGCGACCGCCTTGCGCAGCAGGGTCATCCCGTCCATTCCCGGCATGCGAATGTCGGTGACCAGAACGCCATGCCAGCTGCGTGAAACAGCGGCCAGCGCCTCTTCCGCCGACCCGGTCGCGCGCACCGGGAACCCCACCAGATCGAGCGCCTGGCTGGCGGCCCGGCGCAGATCTTCCTCGTCATCGACCAGCAGCACTTCGATGGATAAACTCACTGCGCCGCCACCTGTTCATGTTCACCCAAATCGAGGCGCACCACAAAACAGGCGCCTCCGCCTGGCCAATTGTGCGCCGATAGGGTGCCGCCGAAATCCTTGACGATATTGTAGGAGATCGACAGGCCCAGCCCCAATCCCTGGCCGACTTCCTTGGTGGTGAAGAAGGGATCAAAGATCTGGCCGAGGTCCGAGACAACAATGCCCGGCCCCGTATCGCGCACCGAAACCTCGACGCTGGCGCCGGCCCGCGCCACGCTGATGGTTATGCTCGGGGCTGGTTGTCCCGCCATGGCGTCCAGCGCGTTGAGCACCAGATTGACCACCACCTGCTGCAGCCGAACCGGCCCGCCGCGCACCTGCAGTCCCGGTTCGCCCAAATCCGTCGTCACGCTCACCGCCTGCTCGCGCAGCCGGGCGGACACGACTTCAAGCGCATCCTCGATCACCTTGCCGATGGCGGTCGAGCCGAAGGTTGGATTGGGTTTGCGGGCGAAATTGCGCAAATGCCGGGAAATGGCGGCCATCCGGTCGGTCAGCTCTGAAATCCGGGTGATGTTGTCCACGGCCTCCTGCTGGCGGCCACGCTGTAAATAGGTCAGCGCATTCTGGGCATAGGTCTTGACCGCCGACAGGGGCTGGTTGATCTCGTGCGACAGCGCCGTCGACATCTGGCCCAGCGCGGCCATCTTGCCGGTCTGGATCAGTTCGGTCTGGGTCTTGCGCAGCAGGTCCACGGCTGCCTTGCGTTCGCCCACCTCGTGCGCCAGCGAGGCATTGCTGTCGAGCAATTCGCGGGTCCGGTCGCGCACGATCCGCTCCAGCCGCAGCGCATTGGCCCGCTGCGCCCTGCTCCGTCGCACGCCGGCAAAATGTCGGTTGATCAGCAATTGCACCGCCAGCGTCAGCGCCAGCGCCAGGGCTGCCGCCAGACCGCCCCACATGACCGCTGCCCACCGTATCGGCGCGGCCTGCAACAGCACCGTCAACGTCCAGTTCAATGGCGCCAGATAGCGCGACCGCGCCAGATAGCGCGTCGGCGCGTCCTGCAGCGGGTTGGCGGCGCCCCCTTGCACCGTGTCGCGGAAATCGGGGCGTGGCGCCATGCGCCAGGCGGCACGATTGGAAATGACCACCAGGCCGGCAGCATCCGATGCCAGGATGGGATTGTTGATCAGCGACCAATTGTCCTCGATGGTGACCAGATCGACATAGACCGCCACCACGCCGATGATCGTCTTGTTGTCCCACATCGCTGACGTGAACACATAGGCGCGCCGGCCGTCATCCAGTACGCGCTCATCGCGGCCCAGCCGCCCCTGCAAGGCCGCGCGCAGCAATGGCGAACTGGGCGCAATCACATCCTTGGCGGCCCCCGACGCGCGGGCCAGCACCGCGCCGGAGGGGCGCAGGAACACCACGTCCAGCGCGCCCGAAAGCGCCGCTGCCTGCAGCGCGATCCGGTGGGTCGCGGCCGCATCGGCGCCCGGCGCATAGAGTGAAGCAGCATCGGGGCGATGACCCAGTACCACGGGAAGCATGCGATATTTGTCCAAGGCCCCGTTCAGCGCCTCAGCCTGCACATTGAGGATTTCCTGCGCCGCCGCGCCCAATCGGTTGGCCTGCAGGTCCGACGCCGTGCCCCCGACGAACGCCGCCCCTGCACCACACAGCAGCAAGCCGACCAGCGCGTTGAGCGCGCTCAGCCGGAAATAGCGTTGCGAAACGGCCGCGCCATTGCTCATGCCCGGGTCAGCTCCCGGATAACTGGGCGATGATGGGGAGGCTCACTCGACATGGCTGGTCCGGAAAAAGATGGTCGCAGAACGCTATCGCACCAGGGCAGCGAGATCGACAGGAAATGCAGCCTGCTCAGTCGGCGGTGATGATCAGGGGTGGCAGAAGATAGAGCCGCCAGGCCAGCAGCAGGGCAGCGCCGAAGGCGATGGCGGTGAAGCCGACAACGCCCGGCCAGCCCCCGATGCTCCAGCCATAACCACCCAGCGTACCGATCACGCTGGAGCCGCCATAATAGGCCAGCAGGTAGAGGGCGCTGCCCTGCGCCCGCGCATTCTGGGACCGCCGCGCCACCCAGGCGCTGGCGATCGAATGCGCGCCGAAAAACGCGAAGGTCATGACTGCCATACCCAGCACAATTGCCCATAGCGGCGGCAGCAGGGTAATGGCGAGCCCGGCCAGCATGACCACGATCAGTGGCCAGAACACCTTGCGGCGGCCCAGCCGTCCCGCCAGTGCTCCCATCCATGCCGAACCCAGCGTTCCCACCAGATACACCACGAACACCAGCGAGATCTGGCCATGGTCAAGATTGTAGGGAGGCGCCAGCAGGCGAAAGCCGACATAATTGTAGATCGCCACAAACCCGCCCATCATCAGAAACGCACACAGGACCAGGAGGGGCAGCGCCTTGTCCGACAAGACAGCGCGCATATTTGCGCCCAGCTCGGGCAGGGTGAGGGTGCGCGCGCGTGGCGTCTTTGGGGGCGGCAAGAGCAGCAGGAACACCAGTGCGTTGATCAGGATCAGTACGCCCAGCGCGGTCAGGGCGGCCCGCCAGCCCACCATCTCGGCCAGAAATCCGACCATCAATCGCCCGCTCATCCCGCCCAGCGCCGAACCGCCGACGAACAATCCAATCCCCAGGCCGAGCGCCGCATTGGACATTTCCTCGGCCAGATAGACCATGGCGATGGCCGGCACGCCGCACACCGCGACGCCCAGCAGGGCCCGCACCACCACCAGACTGGTCCAGTCGCCGCTTTCCGGCACCGCCAGCACCAGTGACGCTGTGGCCAGCATGGTGGTCAGCATCAGCGATTTGCGGTTGAAGCGATTGCCCAGCCAGCCAACCAGCACCAGCGACAGCGCCAGTGTTGCCGTCGTTGCCGAAAGGGCCACCGAGCTGCTGGCGGCGTCGAGGCCGAACTCAATGGCAAAGATCGGCAGCAATGGCTGAACCGAATAAACGGCGGCAAACACTGAAAAGGCCGCCAGGAACAGCGCCGCCGAGGCGCGCCAGTAATCCGCAGTGCCGCGCTCAATCTTCACTCTGGTCAATACAGGCGCTATCCCCGGATCGTTCCGGCAAGGGGGAGCCGGGCTCCCGGCTGCTGACGATTATCGATGTGTTCTATCGCAAGGGCCGGCAAATCGCGAAAGCCATTCTAAGCCGGACCGTCTCACCGCTCCAGCCTGTCATTGGCGCGCAACGCCCACAACAGACCAATCAGGCCGCCCTTGCACGGGCGCATGACCAGCAGGGAGGCAGCAACCGAAATGGGCAACAGGATCACAAGGTAGTATAATGGACTGGTGCCACCGGCCAATTCAATGACCAGAAAAGCGCCGGCAAAAACCAGGACAATGACCAGCCCGACGAGCAGAGCGGTCAGCAGGCCGGCATCGTAGCGCCCCAGCGGTTCGTTGCAGTGCTGGCAGCGGGCGTTCTGCGAAAGGAAGCCAGAAAACTGCTTGCCCACACCGCAATTGGGGCATTTGCACAATATGCCTCTGCCGACGGACGATAAAATTGGACGAGATTGGGCTGGATATGTGTTTCGATCAGACACAGTCGACTCGCGTTTTGGTGGCGCTTGTCGCTACCATAGGGGCAGGGGGCGCGTTGTCCCTAATCAAAAGCGCCAATTGCCGGAGCGTGCGCACCATGACCAATTGGCAATCGGCAGTGCATCGCCGTGCTGGCGCAGAGACTGGAGAGCCGACCATGATGGGCCATGCGCCTCGATCGCGCCTATTGCCGCGCAGGACCTTTCCCGCATACGCCTATCTGCCAGGGGGCCATCAGCCCCATCCGGTGCGTGAAGCCGCCGGGCACAGCTATCAGCACGATGCCGCGCCGCCGGCTCAGGACGCCGTCGCGCCAGGCGACGCCCTTGGCTGGGGCATCGATCTTTTCAATCATGGCTATTACTGGGAAGCGCATGAGGCGTGGGAGCCGATATGGCTGGCCGCCAAGGGCAATATTCAGGATCGCGCCTTGTTCAAGGGACTGATCATGCTGGCGGCGACCGGGGTGAAAATCCGCGAAAGAAAATGGCCAGCTGCGGCGCGACACGCCGGACGGGCCGCCAGGGCCCTGCGTCAATTGCCGCGGGGTACGGACACAACCCTGTTCAAGCAGATCGGCATGGCACCCGAGGTGTTGGCAAGCCTGGCCGAGGCAGCGGCGCACTCGCCGATCAACCTGCCAATGCAGCGCGACGGCAAACCTGAGCCCGTCTTTCCGTTCCTTCTGGGAAGCGCATACGAGCAGGAGCCGTCGCCGCTGGCCCAAGGTTAGCGCACCGGTTTTCGCAATCAGCACATGGGTTCGGCTGTGCTCCGGCATCGGGTACACGATGTTGAGCTTTGGCCGCCGGCGCGGTGCGGCACTGCCTGGCTTGGGCCCGGCAACCAGTTGCTTGCAATGGAGCCAATAGGCGCTATCAATCGTGCATTGACAAACCCCGAGTGCGCAGCAGAATGTTGGACTCCAACCCTCTCGACATCCGCCTGGCCGCCGCCTCACTGCGGGCCTTGCCCGTGGCGGTGTACACAACGGATGCTGATGGCCTCATTGTCTCCTACAATGAGGCCGCCGCAACCCTGTGGGGTGTCCGTCCTGAACTGGGGACGGTGCGCTGGTGCGGCTCCTGGCGCCTTTACCATACCGATGGCAGGCCAATGGCGCATGGGGATAGCCCGATGGCTATCGCTATCAACGAGCAACGCGCAATCCATGGGGCCGAAGCGGTGGCCGAGCGTCCTGATGGCACGCGTGTACCCTTCATGGCCTTTCCTACCCCGCTCCATGACACCGATGGCACGATGCTTGGGGCGGTCAGCACGCTGGTCGACTTGAGCTCGCAGCAATTGGTCAAGCGCGCCCAGCAGCATCTGGCCGCTTTGGTGAAGTCGTCCCATGATGCAATCATCAGCAAGGACCTCGCCGGCATCATCACGACCTGGAATGAGAGTGCCCAACGCCTGTTCGGCTATGATGCCGAGGAGGCCGTTGGCAAATCGATCACCATGCTGATTCCCAAGGAACGGCTGCATGAGGAGGTCGAGATCCTGGCGCGGATCCGGGCGGGCGAAGTGGTCGATCACTTCGAGACCGTGCGATTGCACAAGGATGGCAGCCGGCTGCCACTGTCGCTGACGATCTCTCCCATCAGGGAGGAGGACGGTACGATCATCGGCGTCTCCAAGATGGCGCGTGACATCACGGCGCAAAAGGAGAGCGAGGAACGCATCAATGCCTTGATGCGCGAGGTCAATCACCGGGTGAAGAACCAGTTTGCCGTGATCAACGCCATGGTGCGCGAAACCAGCACTCGGGCAACCGACAGTGTGGAGTTTGCCCGCCAGGTCTCAGAGCGCATTATGGCGCTGTCACGCTCACACGATCTGCTCGTCAATGGCGAGTGGAAGGGAAGCAGTCTGTTTGAACTGCTGCTGGCCCATGTTCGCGCCTTTGGCCACGAGGAGCGCGTCGGCATGTCCGGCCCCGCCATCTCCCTGCAGCCCTTTGCAGTGCAATATCTGGGCATGGCGTTCCATGAACTCGCAACCAACGCCGTCAAATATGGGGCGCTCTCCAGCGAGGCTGGTTCGGTTGAGATCTCCTGGTCCGTCAGCGGGGATGACCAGTTCCAGCTGACCTGGACAGAATTGGGGGCACTCAAACCGGTTGCAACGCCGGCCAACAAGGGGTTCGGCTCGATCGTGCTGGAACGCGTGGCGCCCTCGGCGGTATCGGGCAAAGGTGAGCTTACCTACCTCCCCGACGGCATCCGGTGGTCCCTCATAGCGCCATTGCACGCCATTCAGGCCAAGACCGGCAGCTTTGATGCTGCGCACCACAAGTCATGACGACTGCAGATCGGCGCCCCGAACGCCTGCAGCGCTGAATCTGCGACGGCCACCGCAACCGATGCCGTGGTGCGGCATTGATATGGGAATTGTTCCTTCAGGAGGATCTCATGTCGAACACGCCGCACAATCGCGCCAAAGTCGCAGCTAGCCATAATCCCGGCGCCAGCTCAGAAGTACAAGCGACCGGCGCTGGCAACGCCCGGCCCGAAGCCGGGCACGACACCATCCGCGACGGCCTGCCGACTGGCGAGGATACTGCCGACCGCAATGATGTTGCCGACCCCCATCCCTCCACCGAAGAGAACTACGACACGATCCCGCATCCGGGCGGCGCCAACCCGCCAACGGGCCCCGACATTGGCCCCAACAGCTACGCCCATGACGGCACGGCGCCTCCGCGTCCACGCAACCGGGGACCGGCGCAGCAATGACCGATATCGCGCTCGACCAGGATTTGCTCGACGGCATCAAGCGCTTCATCGCGCACCGCGATGAGCCGCCGCGCGGGACGATGTCATATAACGACGCCGTCAACGTCATCGTCCGGGACTGGTTGATGGGCCAGGGCTATGTACCGCTACCCGATCAGGATCTGGACGCCGCAATCGTACCGGCACTGGAAGCGGCGCACGCGCCATCGGGCCGCTAGGACCGGCGGCTTTGGCCCGACCGGGGCCATGGTGATGGAGCGGGCATGGTGATGGGCGTGGATCGGACCGGGGTGAACAATGGACGCGTTTGACCTGCAGCGGATGCTTCTGGGCGAGGAGCCGCCGCTGTTCTTCCTGGAAATCCTCGCCAGGACGCTCATTATCTACCTCTACATGCTTGTGCTGTTGCGGTGGCTTGGCAGCCGCACCATCGGCCAGCTCTCGACTGTGGAATTCCTACTGGTCATCGCCCTTGGTTCGGCGGTCGGCGACGTCATGTTCTATCCGGACGTGCCGCTGCTGCATGCCCTGCTGGTGGTGACGATTGTCGTGTTGATCAACAAGGCGCTCGATCTACTCATGGCCCGCAGCAAACGAGCGCAGCGGGTTATCGACGGCACGCCGGAGGAAGCCATCCGACAGGGTGTGATTTGTTCCACCTTTGCCGACAGCACAGCGCTGAGCACCAGTGAGCTGTTCCAGCAATTACGCCAGAACGGCATTGAACACCTTGGTCAGGTCGAACATGCCTATGTCGAAACGGACGGTACGCTCACCATCTTCAAAAGCGTTGCGATCGGCCGCCAGGGGCTGCCAATCGTGCCGCCCTGGGAGATCGAGCACCCGGTCGAAATTACCCCCGATGCCGCGCCGGAGGAGGCCTTGGTCTGCATGCAGTGCGGTACGATTCAGGCGCAGCCCGTGCCTCTGACCTGCCCCAATTGCGGCCATGACAGATGGACGCGTCCGGTATCCGACCGGACTTCAATTGCCCCGGCAAGGCACCAGAGCTCCTGAGCTGATGCCATCGCGCCAATGAACGCGACAGGTCGCCTCGGGCTGATATGCCCCAATTTGCCCTTCTCCCAGTCGGGCTTCCGCTGCTACTCTACCCAGGCCATGCTCGGGTCGACAGTGGCGCAGTACAAGGTGGCACTCCGATGGGCTTGTTCCACGACGCGCCGTATCAGGTCCTTCTCGCTGATCGCCTGATACGACCCGATAATGGGCATGGCGGGAAAGTGCTTGGCCACGCGGATGGGATGCAGAAGCCCCATTTTGAGCTCGCGCCTGATGGTAACGGTCGGAATGGCACCGACGCCAAATCCGTCAATAAGCAGACTGATGATCGAATAGAGCGAGTTGGAGCTGGTCAGCTTGCTCGCCAGCACCTGCTCGTCCTGAAAATAGGGAGCGATCATCCTGTAGGGGGGCGTATTCTTGGGGAAGGTGATGATCGGCAGGCTCGCCAGATCGTCAACGCTATAGGAGCGGTCGGGATCAATGATCTTGGGTGAGCCCGCCCAGGTCATCTGCAATACGCAGGATGTGAAGCTGCGAAAGTCGTCGCCGATAGCCGGATCGAGGGCGAAGATGACGTCGAACTCGCCCTTGTTCATCCCGTCAATGAGGTTCTTCGTACCCTCAACTGTCAGTTCGATCTTGAGGGTCGGCGCCGCCTCGTGCAGCGCCTCCACAAACGGCGTCATCCATGTCGCCGACACCGAATCGATGGCGCCAATCCGCACCACTTTTGGGGTGAGGGCGGTGTCGTCGGCCAGCTCGCTCTTGAGACCCTCATACGAACTCAGGATCGCCTGAAAGGTGTCGAGCACTTTCTGCCCGCCGGGCGTCAATGAAAACTTGCGGCCGGTGCGGTCGATCAGGCGGCAGCCGAACTCTTCTTCCATTGCCGCCAGGCGAATGGAAATGGCCGGTTGGGTCGTATGCAGTTCCGCCGCGGCCCGGCCAAAGTGCCGGTGCCGCGCCAGGGCGATGAAGGTAACCATATCGAGGATGCGCAGAGCGCTGCCTCTGTCAGATTTTACCATGCGCGAACGCCTTGTTTGCCGCCGTTAGGAGGCGATCATGATGTGGCGTATCTGAGTGTAGTCCATCAGCGACTGCATGGAGAGGTCCGAGCCATAGCCCGAATTTCTCATGCCACCATGCGGCATCTCGGTGGCGAACACGCCATGCGTGTTGACCCAGGTGACGCCGTATTGCAGCGCATTGGCAATGTTCATCGCCTGCACGCTGTTGCGCGACCAGACGGAGGAGGCCAGCCCGTATTCCGAGGCATTGGACCATTCCACTGCCGTGCCGGGTTCATCGAACGCGGTGATGGTCAGTACCGGCCCAAACACCTCCTTCTGCACGATCTCCGACTGGATCGGCGCCGAAACCAGCGTGGGCTCGTAGAAATAACCCTGCCCACTGACGGCATTGCCACCCGCCACGATATCAGCGCCGTCACCGCGCGCCCGTTCGACAAACCCGGCCACCCGGTCGCGCTGTGCGCCAGTGATCAGCGGCCCAAACTCGACATCGTCGCGCTCAGGCGCGCCGTACACCAGCGAGCCAATCATGGTCGACAGCTTGTCAGTGACTTCCTGCTCGATGGATTTGTCGACCAGAATGCGACAGGCCGCCGTGCAATCCTGCCCGGCATTGTAGAAACTGGCTTCACGCAAGGTTTCCACCAGAGAATCCAAATCAGCGTCGGCGCAAACGATGACCGGCGCCTTGCCCCCCAGTTCGAGATGCGTGCGCTTGATGCTCTCGCCTGCAGCCGCCTTCAGCACGGCCCGGCCGGTACGGACATCGCCGGTCAACGAGATCATCCTCACCAGCGGGTGCGTGATCAGGCTCTGCCCCACTTCCGGGCCGTCGCCACAAATCACGTTGACCACGCCGGCCGGCAGAAATTCGGCCAGGATGGAGGCCAGGAGCAACAGGCTGAGGGGGGTGTTTTCCGAGGGCTTGATGACCACGGTATTGCCAGCCGCAATCGCTGGCGCGATCTTCCAGGCGGCCATGAGCAGCGGATAGTTCCAGGGCGCGATGGAGGCGATCACCCCCAGCGGATCACGCCGCATCATGCTGGTGTGCCGGTTGGAGCGAAAACCGTTCGCGGCAATGCCGGGCACATTGCGCGCGGCCGTACCGAAGAAGCGGAACACGTCGGCAACATTGGCCAATTCGCCCGCCTGCACATAGCGCCACGGCTTGCCCGCATTGGCCGATTCCACATCGGCCAGGCTGTGTGAGTGCGCTTCGATGGCATCGGCAATCCGCATCAGCGCAAGACTGCGCTCCTTGGGCGTGGTTTGTCCCCACTTGGCAAAGGCGGCGTGTGCGCTCGTCACTGCAGCATCGACCTGGGCGCGATCAGCCGAAGCCACATCAGCCAGCACCTTGCCGGTGGCCGGCTCATGTGCTGCCAGCGCCGGACCCTGACCGCGGACATAGTCGCCATTGATAAACAGGCGTGTTTCAAAGCTCATGCTGAACTCCCGATCAGAAATTAGTCGTGAATGACGCGGATACGCGCCGGGTCGATGGCCAGGGTTACGTCCTGCCCATTGCCGAATTCGAGGTCATTGGCCGTCAGGGCCCGCAGCGGATGGCCGGCCAATGTCATGACATAGCGATTGCGGGCGCCCAGAAACACCCGCGTGCGCACCCTGGCCCTGGGCCCGGTGCCGTCGGCGCTCAGCGTCAGATCTTCCTGACGCAGCGCCAGCGTCACCTTGCCGCGCGTGGCCACCTGCGGCTCCAGCGCCAGGGTCTGCCCATCGTCGAACCTGGCGACCGGGCCCTGGGGGCCATCAATGATCTCGGCGGGCAAGAGGTTGGCCGAGCCGATAAAATTGGAGGCAAACCCGGTTGCCGGCTGGTTGTAGATTTCGTCAGGCGTGCCCTGCTGTTCCACCTTGCCCGCATTGAGCAAGACGATGCGGTCCGACAGGCTCAGCGCTTCTTCCTGATCATGCGTCACAAAGATCGTGGTCAGTCCCAGGCGCTGGTGAATTTCGATCAGTTCAACCTGCATGTCTTCGCGCAGCCGGGCATCCAGATTGCTCAGCGGCTCGTCGAGCAACAGCACTTTGGGCTGCGAGACGATGGCGCGGGCCAGCGCCACGCGCTGTTGCTGGCCGCCCGAGAGCTGGCGCGGCTTGCGTTCGGCCAGATGACCCAGTTGCACGGTTTCCAGCGCAGCCTTGACCTTTTCGCGCTGCTCTTCGCGGGTGCCCATGCCGCGCATGCGCAGCGGAAACCGCACGTTTTCGGCCACGCTGAGATGGGGCAGCAGCGCATAGGACTGAAACATCATGGCGATGTCGCGCTGCTCAGGCGGCAGGGACGTCACATCGCGACCGTCGATCTCGATGGCCCCGGCGGTGACTCTCTCCAGCCCGGCCACCATGCGCAGCAGGGTGGTCTTGCCGCAGCCCGATGCCCCCAGCAGCGAGATGAACTCGCCCGATGCGATATCAAGCGAGATGCCGTGCAGTACCTGCGTCTTGCCGAAGGATTTGCGGATATTGGTCAGACGAACATTGGCCATGGGTCAGGCACTCGCAAATCGGGTAAGGCCAAGCATCCTGTCGATCACGAAGATCAGCACAATGGTCAAGGCAATCATGATGGTGGATACCGCCGCCACGGAGGGGTCGGGCGAAAATTCGAGCTGTCCGTAGATCTGGACGGGCAGGGTAGTCAGTGTCGGGCCGCGCAGGAACAGCGACAGCACCGCCTCGTCGAAGGAGATGTTGAAGGCAAAAAACGCACCTGCGGCCAGTCCGGGAATGCATTGCGGCACCACCACGTACCACAGGCGCTGGAGGCGATTAGCCCCCATGGTGCGGGCAGCCTCTTCGAGGTAGGGATCGGATTCTTCCAGCACCGCCAGTGTGGTGCGCACCACGTAGGGCAGGGCAATCACGGTGTGGCTGAGGGCCAACACCAGGGGGGACACAGGCCCAAACACCGAGCTCCAGAACATCAGCATGCCAATCGCATAGATGATGGTGGGAAGCACCAGCGGCGACAGGAACACCGTCGCCAGCAGATCCGAAAACGGCAATTGCCGCCGGTGAATGGCGATTGCCGCCGCGCCGCCGATCAATGTCGCCAGCAGCGTCACCATCAGCGCTATCTGGATACTGATCCAGCCCGCATTGAGATAGGCATTGGACGAGAGCACTTCCTGATACCAGCGCAGGCTCAGTCCGTTGGGCGGGAAGGCGATGAACTGGCTCTCCGACAACGACACGCCAACCACCACGATCAGCGGCGCCAGCAGGATCAGTGCGGTGAGCACGACAAACACATAGCCAGTAATCCGCAGCCAGCCCGGAACAGCTCTAACCATGTCTGGTCCCCGTGAGTTTGATATAGGGCACCAGCACCAGCAGGATGCCGACGAACAGGATGACGGCCTGGGCGGCGGCAAAGGGCCAGTCCGGCGTGGCCGTCACCGATTTGTAGATCGAGGCTGCCAGTACCTGAATGCGTGTGCCACCCAACAGATTGGGGGTCACGAACGAGCTGGCCGAAAGCGTAAAGCACAGCAGCGACCCGGCCACAATGCCAGGCAGGGCCAGGGGCAGAACGACGGTGCGGATGGTCTGCAGGAACGAGCACCCCATGGTCCGTGCCGCTTCTTCAAGCCGACCATCAATGCGGGTCAAGACACCCAGGATCGACAGGGTCATGAAAGGCAGCAGCACCTGCACCATGCCGATGACAATGGCCGCCTCGGTCTGCATCAGCGCAAAGCTGCGCCCCACCAGGCCCATGTCGCGCAATATTTCAGGGATCATGCCGCTGCGGCTGAGCAGCACCATCCAGCCAAAGGTCCGCACCACCACGCTGGTCATCAGCGGCAGAATGACGATTACCACCAACCAGAGGCGTGCCGTGGGGCCGACCTTGGTCATGATATAGGCCAGCGGAAAGCCGATCAGCGCACAGATCACCGTGATCAGTAGCGACAGACGCACCGTGCGCCAAAGGATGTTGAGGTAATAGGGGTCCGACAGGAAGCGCGCAAAATGAGCCAGGGTTGGCCCGTCAGGGCCCGAAATGCTCAACATCAGCATTTGCGCAATTGGCAAGAAAAAGGCGAGCCCCAACAACAAGATTCCGGGCAGGGCCAGCAACAGGTTCTCTGTGCGGTCGTTCATTCAGTGCGGACCTCCCGGGGCACACGGTCATCGTGCCAGGTGTTCAATTCTTTTAGTCGCCCAGCGCGGACGAGTCGAACCTTGGTTCCACGCCGATTGCAAAGCAGTCTGGCGCATGGCGGTTGGCCTCCCCATCTTGGGCTGGAGAGGCCGCAATCCGAGCGAATGGGGAGTACCACGCACGGATTGCTGACTTGTCATTCACCGCCAATCTGGCGGGCAAATGGTTCGGCTCAGCGAGCGAT
Organism: Devosia alba; assembly: GCF_039938915.1. NCBI lineage: Bacteria > Pseudomonadati > Pseudomonadota > Alphaproteobacteria > Hyphomicrobiales > Devosiaceae > Devosia > Devosia alba. The sequence continues at coordinate 90,676 of NZ_JBDUUI010000007.1, forward strand.
GGTCTTGTTCCACTGCTCAACCCAGGCCGTGCGATTGGCTTCGATCACGGCAGGATCAAAGCGGATCAGGCCGGCTACGCCTTCTTCGCCATAGGCAACGTCCGCAGCTACTTCAGCGCTGAGTTCGGCCTTGGCATTGGTTGGCGAATACCGCAGGGCTTCGGCAAAGCACTCCTGCGCCTCTGCCGAAATCGACATGTCGATGAGCTTCAGCGACAGCTCGGTATTGTCGCGACCAGCCACCAGATTGGTGGTGATGTAGCTGGCGGGCGTGCCCTCGGCGCCCTGTGTGAAGCCCGATGGCAGACCGGCCTGGCGCAGTGTGAAGGCGTAGTCCGAGGCGTAGGGTGCAATCCAGGCGTCGTTCTGGGCGAATTCCTGCTGGATTTCAGGCGAGGTCGAGACGACGATCGCGCCGGCATCGAGCAGCTTGGCTACAGCGTCCAGACCGGGCTGGATGTTATCCAGACTGCCGCCCTGTACCTGGTTGAGCATCAGGAAGCCCAGCATGCCATAGCCATTGGAGATGTCGGTAAGCACCAGATGTTCACCGAATTCCGGGTTGAGCAGGTCGGTCCACTGCGTCGGTGGCGTGCTGAGCGCTTCCGTGTTGAACACCAGGCCGATGGCCGCGATTGAGTAGGCTGGGCCTTCACCCTTGGCCATATTGGCGCCGGCAAAGTCGTACAGGTCAGCGGCGTTGCTCAGGCTGGCCGGATCGATCGGCGCCAGCAGCCCCTCAGCCGCGCCGACGATTTCCTGGCCACCCGAGAAGTGGATCACGTCGAACTGCGGCGCATCCTTCTGGGCCCGCAACTGCGCGAACGCATCAGCCGAATATGCTGTCACGACATTGACCGTGGCGCCGGTTGCCTCTTCGAACGGGGTGATGATGCAGGCGCGGTGCGCCGTTTCATACGCGCCACCGAAGGAGTTGATGGTGATCGAGTTATCCTGCGCGAAGGCAGTCGTGCTGAGCAGTGCGGAAAGGCTCAGAACAGTCGTACCGAAAATAGCTTTCATTGGTCGTCTCCCTTGTTGAACTGGTTCTATCAGCGCCAAGAGGCTGCTGTGCGGCGCTGGCGTGCGTTTCGTCCCGGATCTATCGCGAGACGAAATCGTGTTAAGGCCCTGGGCGCGACCTGTGGCGCGATAGCCGCCTCAGGTCCCGGGCCCGAATTGCTAGAGTCGACCGAGCTCGACGGTCTTGGCGCCTTCAATGCGGATCAGGCGGCACTGCTCGGCAACAGCATCCAGATTTTCGGTCATCTTGCCGAAATAGGTGCATGGAATCCAACCCGTCGGGCCAAAGGTGCGGCCACCCACACCATAGAACATGCCGATTTCCCAGAACTCGCTCGGGTCAATCTTGAAGAAGTTCTTGGGCTGGTAGAACCACAGCAGTTCGCCCGGCTCGGGCAATACGGTCTGGTTTTCCGGGGGCAGCGCGGTTGGGTCAAAATTGCGGTGCGTCTCGGGCAGGCCCATCATGATCTCTGGACCCGAGAACATGGCATGGGTCGCCTGCCACTGAATGGGCGTTTCAAGCGCGTTCCAAAGGGCTTCACAGGTTTCGGGTGCGTTGTCCCAATAAAGTGTGATGATGCCCTGGACCTTGGCATCGACGAATTTGAGATAGAATTTCTTGTCGGTCATAGTGGCCCTTTGATTGTTTGATCCAACAATCAAAGGCGTTTCGGGACCGGTGTCCAATTCCCTTTCAAAATTCCGACTATAATGAAATCTTATCGACGAGCAGCGCTGCGCGCGATTTCACCGACCTTGCGCCAGAACGCCAGATCATGCGGCCGCTTCTCGGGGTGCCACTCCGGATGCCACTGCACGGCAAGAATTGTCGCCGCCCCCGATGTCGCAGAAACGGCTTCCACCACGCCATCTGCGGCCCGCGCATTGACCACCAGATCCTTGCCCAATCGGCCCAAGGTCTGGAAGTGGACGCTGTTGATGTCGATTGACTGCGCGCCGGTAATGTCGGCCAGAGGCGTGCCCGGCACGATCTCGACGCTGTGGCTATGGCCGAACATTTCCTCGAGTGATGCATCCTCCGGCGCATGGTGCTGCAAGCTAGGCTGGTCGGTGGCATCGCGCTGGTCCACCAGTGTACCGCCAAGCGCAACATTGATCTCCTGCAGCCCGCGGCAGATCCCGAACACCGGCTTGCCGGCCGCCAAAGCTGCCTTGATGAGCAGCGCCGACATGGAATCGCGGCCCGGGTCAAACGGCGTCCGCCCTGCCTCGGCGCCATAATGGTGCGGCTCCATGTTGGAATTGCTTCCCGTCAGCAGAATGGCATCAAGGCGCGCCACCATCGCGGCCGCGTCGCCCTCAGTTGCGATGGAGGGGCAGATCAGGGGCACCGCATTGGCGTAGCGGGCCACTGCATTCACGTAGCGGGTCTTGACGATATAGGCGTCCTCGCCCTCGACAGGGCGGGTGCAGGAGATGACCCCGATAACGGGCTTGGCAGTGCTGGACATGTTGGGTGCAACGGGTTGGAAGAAGACTCCCCTAAGGTCGGTGTGCACGCGAGCTTCGTCAAGCTGCCTAACGGACTAGTTTGGTGGCCGCGCACCCGTCCGTCCATTCTCGGCCCGTTTCCGTGCTGGTGACTCGTCTTGGAAGCGGACACTTGCGGTGCTGTCAGTCCATGCGAAACCAGTAGGATGATGCTCCTGACGACGGTTCCTAGTCCCACAACACGCGCACCGACATTGTCGCTGCCGCGGTTCTGTTTTCGATGCCGAGTTTTTCAAATATCTGTTCGAGGTGCTTATTCACGGTTCGAGGCGAGAGCTGGAGGATTTCGGCGATTTCCTTGTTGGACTTTCCGTGCGTCAACCATAGCAGCACCTCAGCCTCGCGCGGGCTGATGTTGAACGCCTGGGCCAGGCGCTCTTCCTGCGTGCCGGTCTCGCGGTCGATCAGGCGGATCAGCGCCACGCCGTCGGCGCGCCGTTCCATGGTGCGTAATTCCACCTCGCGCTCGAAGCGCCTGTAGACATAGGCCGAAGCGTCCTGCGACGGAGCGCTTTCCAGCCAGACCTTGACCTCCCAGGGCAGGGCCGAACCCTCCTCGGCCCGCAGGCCGATGCGCATTAGCAGGTCTTGAGCCTGGGGCGTGGCCCAGAGCACATTGCCTGCCTTGTCCACTGCAACGATACGACGGCCGATGGAATCGAGCGCTTCGCGCGCCGAGCGGGTCTTGCGGGCATTGGTCAGGTGCACGCGCATGCGGGCAAATAGTTCGCTCAGCACGATCGGCTTGGCAATGAAATCAACCCCGCCACAGGCCAGGGCGCGCACCACATGCTCACTGTCATTGCGGCCCGTCATGAACATGACGGGCAGGTCGGACAGGCCCATTTCGGTCTTGAGCACCTGGCACACCTCAAAGCCATCCATATCGGGCATCAGGGCATCGAGCAGGACAATGTCGGGTTGGCTCCGGGCAATGATGGAGAGGGCGGCCCGGCCATCGGAGACGGGGGTAGTCAACATGCCCTCGGCTCCCAGTGCGTCGCTCAGCATATCCAGCGTGTCGCTGTGATCATCGACGATCAGCACGTTTGGCGCGTCAGCTGCGGGCGTCATGGCGACACCTCGCTGGCGGCTTTTCTGGGCCACTCTTCCTCGTCCTCGATCCATTGCAGGCCCAGTACCGAGCCGATCTGTTGGACGAGGTCGTCGATGTTGAACGGCTTGATAAGGAAACCGTCATGCAGCACCTGGTAATCGGGCCGCAGCCGCTCGGTACCGGCATCGGCCGAGATCATGATGATGGGCAGCCGGTCGGTGACGTCGCCCCGCACCTTGCGCGCCACCTGCCAACCATTGCGGCGTGGCATGGCGATGTCGAGGATCAGCAGGTCAGGCCGCTGCACGCGTGCCGTGCGCAGGCATTCCACGCCGTCTGACACCGCCACGACATCAAAACCAAGGCCGCCCAGCAGATCCGACAGCAGTTCACGCTGCGTCGGATCGTCGTCGGCAACCAGGATCATCTGCCGGCGGCCGTAATAGCCGGTAATACGCGAAGTCTCGTGCTTGGGCTGATCCGGCAGCCAGGTCGAGGACAGCAGCAGTCGCACGGTGAAGCGTGTTCCTTCACCTGGGGTGCTCTGCACGATCAGTTCGCCACCCATGATCTCGACCAGCAGCCTGGTGATGGTGAGCCCCAGCCCCGTCCCCGGCTGCGGCTCGACGCCGGGCGGGCGGGCGCCGCGCTGGAACGGCAGGAAGATGCGTTCGAGATCGTCGGGGGCAATGCCGGTGCCGGTATCGATGACCTCGAAGGTAGCGATCTGGCTGCGATATGTCAGCCGCAACGTCACCGTGCCGGCCTCGGTGAATTTGATGGCGTTGGAGAGCAGGTTGATGAGGATCTGGCGCAGACGCTTTTCGTCGGTGAAGACATATTCGGGGATGGGACTGGCCTGGTCGAACACGAAGTCGATGCCCCTTTCACGGGCCTGCAGCGAGAACATTTCCACCATCTGCGCCACGTTTGCGGGCAGCGCGGTCTTGTCGCGATAAAGGTGGAGCTTACCCGCCTCGATTTTGAAAATGTCGAGCAGCCCCTCGATCAGCCCGGACAGGTGTTCGCCCGAGCGCAGGATGGTGCGGGCGGCGCGGCCGACTATAGGATTGTCCTCGCGCTGCCGCTCCAGCAACTGGGCATAGCCGAGAATAGAGTTCAGCGGCGAGCGCAGCTCATGGCTGAGGCCGGTAACGTAGCGTGACTTGGCCAGATTGGCGGACTCAGCGGCCTCCTTGGCCTGCTGTAGCTTGCGGTCGGTTTCGCTATGGGCCTCGATCTCCTCGAGCAGAAGCGTGGTGTGGCGATGCGCTTCGTCTTCGGCGAAGACGCGGCTCTCCTGGTTGAGCACGAAGAGCCAGACAACAATGCCGGCAATAATGAAGAACACCACGAAGAGCTTGCCCAGCATAATTCCCATCGCCTCACCCTGCAGGTGGCCGTCCAGGGCCGCCTGGTAGTTGAAGACAAACAGAATGGCGGCCATCAGCCCGCCGATCACCAGCATCAGGCCCAGATAGTGGCCCAGCCTGGTGTCCAGCGCATCGGCTACGGCGCGGGGGAAAACGCGGCGGGCAAAGCCGGACAGTTGCTGGGCGACACGCGCATTGTCCTTGCAGCGATCCCCGCACCGTGCATCGAGCGAACAGCAGAGTGAGCAGATCGGGCCACCATAGACCGGGCATCCCGCCATGTCCTCGGGCTCGAAACTGTGTTCACAAACCGAGCAGCGGATGGTTTCCGCCCCATCTTGGAGCAGCGTCGACGTCCGTGCGATATAGTAGCGGCCCCGTGTGGCGATGGCGATCAGAGGCACGCAGACAAAGGCGGTCACCAGCGCGACATAGGAAAAAAGGGCCTCGGCAATCGGCCCGAACAGGTCAAGATAGGACAGCAGCGACAGCGACGCGGCGATCAGCATGGAGCCGAAGCCGACCGGGTTGATGTCGTAGAGATGGGCGCGCTTGAACTCGATGTGGCGCGGCGCCAGGCCAAGCGGCTTGCAGATGGTGAGGTCGGCGACGATGGCGGCGAGCCAGGCGATGGCCAGGATCGAATAGAGCGCGAGGATCTGCTCGAGCGCCTTGTAGATGCCGAACTCCATCAGGATCAGGCCAATCAGCACGTTGAACACGACCCAGACCACGCGCCCCGGATGGCTGTGGGTAAGTCGCGAGAAGAAGTTCGACCAGGCAATCGAGCCGGCATAGGTGTTGGTGACGTTGATCTTGAGCTGGCAGACAATGACGAAAATGCCGGTGACGGCCAGTGCCATTTCGGGGCTGGCCAGCATCTGGCCGAAGACCACCAGATACATCTGAGTCGGCTCGGACGCCTTGGCAAAATCGACGCCGTGGCGAAAGGCATAATAGGCCAGGAATGAGCCGGCCATGACCTTGAGCCCCCCGATGACGATCCAGCCGGGGCCCGCCCCGATCAGTGCCGCCCACCAGGCCAACCGGTTCCTGTGCGTGGCACGCGGCAGGAAGCGCAGGTAGTCCACCTGTTCGCCGATCTGCGCGATCAGAGAAAACATCACTGCGGAGGCCGCACCGAACAAAGCGAGGTCAAAGCTGCCATCCACCGGACCCATGAGGCCGGTATACCCCGACCAGTCCCGCACCGCCGGCAGGCTCTGGCTGCCGATGAAGACGAAAGGCACAAGCTGCAGCACGATCCAGAAGGGCTGGGTCCAGGTCTGGAACCGGTTGATCAGAGTGATCCCATAGGTCACCAGCGGAATGACGATCAGCGTGCTGACGAGATAGCCGATGGAGATCGGCAGTCCGAAACAGAGTTCGAGTGCCGTCGCCATAATGGCGGCCTCGATGGCAAAGAAGATGAAGGTGAAGCTGGCATAGACCAGCGAAGTGATGGTGGAGCCCAGATAGCCGAAGCCGGCGCCGCGGCTGAGCAGATCGATATCGACGCCATATTTGGCGGCATTGTAGGCGATGGGTATGCCCATGCAAAAGATGATGATGCAGGTGGAGAGCACGGCCCAGGCGGTGACGGTAAAGCCGTAGCTCAGGGTCAGGGCGCCGCCAATGGCTTCCAGCGCCAGAAATGAGGCGGCGCCGATTGCGGTATTGGCAATGCGGGCGGGCGTCCATCGACGGACCTTCTGGGCAGTGAAGCGGAGGGCGAAGTCTTCCAGCGTCTGGTTGGCGACCCATTTATTGTAGGTGCGGCGCACCCGGGTCACCTTTGATTGCGCGGTCATTGACACTCCCAATGCGTCAGGCATCGCCATCGGTATCGTTACCTACCGCAATCTATGCAGCAAAATCCCTGACCTGAATACGTCAAATGCCCCGTTGAGAGGCAAGTTCTTAAAATGCCTAATCCGTAACCAGTTGCACGCGGTTCCGCTGCAGCCGAGGCAAAGCAAGGACAGGGCAGATCCAATGACTGACGATATTCCGGCCAAAGGCCCGTACTCTCTCAATCGCCGCAAACTGCTGGCGGCAATGGCAACAATTCCGGCGCTCGGCATGCTCGGCAGCAGCCGAGTTTTCGCCCAGGACACCTCTACCGCCGCGGTCAACACCACCGGCCTGGCCATCACAGACACCGAAGTGACCGTCGGCATCCTGCATTCGGTCACCGGCACGATGGCGATTTCGGAAACCGGGTCGGTGCAGGCGGAAATCCTCGCCATCGAGCAGATCAACGCCCTGGGCGGCGTGCTCGGCCGGCAGATCAAGTATATCCAGGAAGATGGCGCGTCCGACTGGCCGACCTTTGCCGAGAAGGCCAAGAAGCTGCTGGTGCAGGACAAGGTCGCCTCGGTCATGGGGTGCTGGACCTCGGCCTCGCGCAAGGCGGTACTGCCGGTGTTCGAGCAGTACAACGGCATGCTCTACTACCCGACCTTCTATGAAGGCCTCGAGGAGAGCCCCAACGTCATCTATACAGGCCAGGAAGCGACCCAGCAGATCCTTGCCGGCATCGACTGGGTAGTCGACACGAAAGGGGCCAAGAGCTTCTACCTGCTCGGTTCGGACTATATCTGGCCGCGCACCTCCAACAAGATTGCCCGCAAGCATATCGAGATGAAGGGGCTCAAGGTTGTCGGCGAGGAATATTACCCGCTCGAACACACCCAGTTCAATTCGGTCATCAACAAGATCAAGCTGACCAAGCCGGACGTGATCTATGCCATCGTCGTGGGCGGCTCCAACGTGGCCTTCTATAAGCAGCTCAATGCTGCCGGTATCGACTTGACCAAGGAAGCGCCGCTTCTGCTGACCATTTCGGTCACGGAAGACGAGATCCTGGGCATCGGCGGCGAAAACATCGTGGGCGCCTATGCGGCCATGAAGTACTTCCAGTCACTCGAAAACGACAACAACAAGGCCTTCGTCGAGGCCTTCAAAGCCCGCTGGGGCGATGGCATTGTCATCGGCGACGTGACGCAGGCAGCCTATCTGGGGCCCTGGCTGTGGAAGGCCGCGGTGGAAAAGGCCGGCAGCTTCGACGTCGACAAGGTGCGCGAGGCCTCGCCCGATATCGAGCTGACCACGGCCCCCGAGGGCTACGTCAAGGTCCACGAGAACCATCACCTGTGGAGCAAGCTTCGCATCGGCCATGCTCGTCTCGATGGCCAGTATGACGTGGTCTACGAGACCGCCGACCTGATGGAGCCCGATCCATTCCCGGAAGGTTACCAATAAGCTCCGATTTCTCCGACCCAAACTGGCGGCTTCCTTGTGAAGCCGCCTCCATTCCTCCACCCGATGCGAGGCTCCGATGATCGGTGATTACACCTACGATCAGTTCTTTTCGATCCTGGCGATGCAGGGCTTCGCCGGGCTGATCTTGTTTTCAGTGTTCGTGCTGATGGCGCTCGGCCTCGCCATCATCTTCGGCCAGATGGGCGTCATCAACATGGCCCATGGCGAGTTCATGATCCTGGGCGCCTATGTCACATGGGGCGTCAGCCTCTTCGTCACCAGCTTCGCGCCCGCCTTGTTTCCCATCTACTTTTTCATCGCCATGGCGCTGGCCTTCTGCGCCAGTTTTACCCTGGGCGTGTTCGTCGAATGGGCGATGATCCGGCACCTCTATCGCCGCCCGCTCGACACCTTGCTCGCCACCTGGGGCCTGAGCCTCATCCTGCAGCAGACCTATCGTTCAGTGTTCGGGGCGCGCGAAGTGGGCGTGAGCCTGCCCGACTGGTTGATGGGCTCGCTGCCGTTGACCGACATCATCGAAGTGCCGATCAACGGGCTGTTTCTCATGGCGCTGACCACAATCATCGCCACCGCCGTGGCCCTGCTGATGTACAAGTCGCGCTGGGGCAAGCAGGTGCGGGCGGTGACGCAGAACCGCGTCATGGCCGGCGCCGTCGGCATCGACACCAAGCGCGTCGACCGCATGACCTTCGGGCTCGGCTGCGGCATTGCCGGCATCGCCGGCTCGGCTTTCACCATGATCGGCTCGACTGGGCCGACGGCCGGCCAGCTCTATATCGTGGACACGTTCCTCGTCGTGGTGTTTGGCGGCGCCGGGAGCCTGATCGGCACCATCGCCTCGGCCTTTGCCATCAGCCAGGCCCAGTCGACGATGGAATTCTTCCTCTCGGGCTCCATGGCCAAGGTCCTTACCCTCCTCACCGTGGTCGGCATCCTGATGCTGCGCCCGCAGGGCCTGTTCACCCTCAAGATCCGTCGCTGAAAGGAACGCAGCCATGCCTGCAGCATCGATCACCCGCTTCCCCCGGCACGACGCCATCGCTTTCGCGGTCCTGGCCGTCCTGATCCTCGCCGTATTCCCGCTGGCACTCGACATCTTCCGCCTCAACCTCGTGGGCAAATACCTCACCTATGCCTTCGTGGCGGTGGGACTGGTCCTCTGCTGGGGCTATGGCGGCATTTTGAGCCTGGGCCAGGGCATCTTCTTCGGGCTGGGCGGCTATTGCATGGCGATGTTCTTGAAGCTTGAGGCTTCCTCGCCCGAAAACACCGCCATCCAGTCCACCCCCGGCATTCCCGATTTCATGGACTGGAACCAGGTCACCGAACTGCCCTGGTGGTGGATGCCGTTCAACTCCTTCCCGCTGGCGCTGATCGCCATCCTGCTGGTGCCGACGGCCTTCGCCTATCTCATCGGCGCGGCCATGTTCAAACGCCGGGTGGGCGGCGTCTATTTCGCCATCATCACCCAGGCGGTCGCCGCCATCCTCACCATCCTGATCGTCGGGCAGCAGGGCTATACCGGCGGCATCAATGGCATGACCGACCTGCGCACCCTGCTGGGCTGGGACATTCGCACCGACAGCGCCAAGCTGATCCTCTATTTCGTCAATGCGGTGCTGCTGCTCGGCGTCATGCTGATCGCCATTGTCGTCAAACGCTCCAAGCTGGGCCGCATCCTCATCGCCATGCGCGACAAGGAGGATCGCGTGCGATTCTCGGGCTATGATGTGGCCAACTTCAAGATCTTCGTCTTCTGCCTGGCCGCGGCCTTCTCGGCCATCGGCGGCGCCATGTTCGCCCTTCAGGTCGGCTTCATGTCCCCGTCCTTCGTGGGCATCGTACCCTCGATCGAGATGGTGATCTTCTGCGCAGTTGGTGGCCGGCAGTCGATCTTCGGCGCGGCCTATGGGGCCCTGCTGGTCAGCTACGCCAAGACCGCATTCTCAGAGAGCTTTCCCGAACTCTGGCTGTTTGCCATGGGCGGGCTGTTCATCGCCGTGGTCATGGCGTTCCCCAATGGTCTGGCCGGCATCTGGAAGAGCCATGTCGAGCCGTTATTGCCGCGCCTTTTCAACCGCCTGCGCCCCCTGCCAGCCGTGACGCCTGCCGCGTCCGAAGCCGCTGCGGAATAGGAGACCGCCATGACATTCGATACCGAAACCGCATCCCGGGACTTCCTGCTCGCAGTGGAGGGGCTGACGGTCTCCTTTGATGGCTTCAAGGCGGTCAATGACCTGTCCTTCTATGTCGACGAGAACGAGATCCGCGTCATCATCGGCCCCAATGGCGCCGGCAAGACCACCGTCCTGGACCTGATCTGCGGCCGCACCAAAGCCACCTCAGGCTCCATCCGCTTCCGCGGCAAGGAGCTGACCCAACTCAAGGAGCACCAGATCGTCCATGCCGGGGTGGGGCGGAAATTCCAGAACCCCTCAATCTATGACGACCTGACGGTGTTCGAGAATCTCGAAATCTCCTATCCGCGCGGCAAGAGTGTCTGGGGCGCTCTCGCCTTCCGGCGCGATAGCGAGGTGATCGACCGGGTCGAGCAGATCGCCGAGATGATCTTTCTCAAGGATCACCTCGATACCGAAGCCGCCATCCTCAGCCACGGGCAGAAGCAATGGCTCGAGATCGGCATGCTGCTGATCCAGAAGCCCGAGCTCTTGATGCTGGATGAGCCGGTGGCCGGCATGAGCGTCGCCGAACGCGTCAAGACTGCTGAGCTCCTGCACACCATCATCAAGCATCACTCCGTGGTCGTCATCGAGCACGACATGAAGTTCGTCGAGGACATCGCGCACCGGGTCACGGTGCTGCACCAGGGCAAGGTCCTGTCCGAAGGGTCGATGGACCACGTGCAGCACGATCCCAAAGTCATCGAAGTCTATCTCGGCCACTAGGAGGCGCCCATGCTCGCAATCGACAACCTGCACGTTTCCTACGGCCAGAGCGAGGTCATCCACGGTGTCACGCTCGATGTCGCGCCCGGCGAAATCGTCGCCATCATGGGCCGCAACGGCATGGGCAAGACCACGCTGATGAAGTCGCTGATGGGCATTGTGCCCTCGCGCAGCGGCACCATCTCCATTGCTGGCAAGGAGATTGAAGCGCAGGAGAGCTTTTCCCGCGTCAAGTCTGGCCTCTCCTACGTGCCGCAGGGCCGGATGATCTTTTCGACAATGACGGTGCAGGAAAATATCGAGACCGGCCTCACCGTGACCGGCGAGAGCCAGGTGCCCGGCGATCTCTATGAGCTGTTCCCCGTGTTGCTCGAGATGAAAAGTCGCCGCGGCGGCAACCTGTCGGGTGGGCAGCAGCAGCTGGCCATCGCCCGGGCCCTTGCCTCGCGCCCCAAGGTGCTGCTGCTCGACGAGCCCACCGAGGGCATCCAGCCCTCCATCATCAAGGAAATGGCCCGCACCCTGCGCCGCATACGCGACGAGAAGGGCCTATCCATCGTCGTCTCCGAACAGGTGCTGAGCTTTGCCCTCGATATCGCCGACCGCGTGCTGGTGATCGAAAATGGCGAGTTCGTCCATGAAAGCCCCCGCGCGGGCATCGACGAGGCCAAGGTCTCGTCCTTCCTTTCCGTCTAGCCGCTTCTCCAACTCCCAAAGAGGACAGTAAATGACCGATACGCTGATCAAGGTCGATCTCAACGAGAGCCCCTACACCAACGAGAAGATCCACAATCGCTGGCACCCCGACATCCCGATGGCCTGTTGGGTTGAGCCGGGCGACGATTTCAAGATCGAGACCTATGACTGGACCGGCGGCCAGATCAAGAATGACGACAGCGCCGCCGACGTGCGCGATGTCGACCTCAAGCAGGTGCATTTCCTGTCGGGCCCGATCGGGGTCAAGGGCGCCCAGCCGGGTGACCTGCTGGTCGTCGATATCCTCGATATCGGAGCCTTCGAAAGCTCGCTCTGGGGCTTCAACGGCTTCTTCTCGGTCAACAATGGCGGCGGCTTCCTCGACAAGCATTTCCCCACCGCACAGAAGTCCATCTGGGATTTCAAGGGCATGTTCACCGAGTCACGCCACGTACCGGGCGTCAAATATGCTGGCCTCATCCATCCGGGCCTGATCGGCTGCCTGCCCGATCACAAGATGCTCGATATGTGGAACACGCGCGAAAAGAAGCTGTTCGACACCGATCCCGACCGCGTGCCGGCGCTGGCGACTCTGCCCGACACCAAGGCTGCCCATATGGGTTCGCTCAAGGGCGACGCCTTCAACGCCGCCGCCTCGACGGGCGCCCGCACCGTGCCGCCGCGCGAGCATGGCGGCAACTGCGACATCAAGGACCTGTCGCGCGGCTCGAAGGTCTACTTCCCGGTCTATGTCGATGGGGCGGGTCTTTCCATGGGCGACCTGCATTTCAGCCAGGGCGATGGCGAAATCACTTTCTGCGGCGCCATCGAAATGGCCGGCTGGCTGCATATCCGCGTGACGCTGCTCAAGGACGGGATGAGCAAATACGGGATCAAGAACCCGATCTTCCGGCCGTCGCCGATGGCACCGAAATATGACGATTACCTGATCTTTGAGGGGATCTCGGTCGACGAGAGCGGCACGCAGCAATACCTCGACGTCACGACCGCCTATCGCCAGGCCTGCCTCAACGCAATCGAGTATCTCAAGAAATTCGGCTATTCCGGCGCCCAGGCCTATTCGATCCTGGGCACGGCGCCAGTGCAGGGCCACATCTCGGGCGTCGTCGACATCCCCAATGCCTGCGCCACGCTCTGGCTGCCTACCGACATTTTCGAGTTCGACATCATGCCGGGCTCCGATGGTCCCACCAAGCATCTCAATGGCTCCATCGACATGCCTATCGCCCCCGATCTGTAGGAGGAACCGATGGCAGTTTACGACTTTCAATGCCAAGATTGCGGGACGTTCACCGTCATGCGACCCATGGCGCGCTCCGCCGAACCCTGCGCCTGTCCCGACTGTGGGGAGCCCGCGGCGCGGGCTTTCCTCAGCGTTCCCTACATCGCCGGCATGGACCCCGCGCGGCGCACGGCCCATTCCACCAACGAAAGGGCGCGGCACGAGCCAAAGCGGGGCGGCTCGGCGCATGGTCCGGGCTGTTCGTGTTGCAGCGATGGCGGGAAAAAGGGCCGATCGACCCTGGTGCGGCCCGATGGGTCCAAGAGCTTCCCCGCAGCCCGGCCGTGGATGATCAGTCACTAGGCGCAGGCCAAAGCGAGAAGCCAGTGCGAGCCTTTGCTGTTCGGATCTGGCTTCCAAGGTCCCGCACCGCAATTTCAAGTGGCGGTTATGCCAGCAGCAATGCCACAAGCCGTCGGTCCGCTACCGGCCCATTTGAGCCATTCGGACCGGCGGTCGCATTTTGCAGGGCAGGGCGCTCTGGCCGTCTGAAGCCAAGCACAGGTGGCGAACCGATTTCAGAGAATAGCTCCAGCAATGCCCCTGACAGTTTCAGAAAGTTCATCCTCCGTTGGCCTACCTCTTGCATAAGGTCTTCCTGCCTCTTGCATAAGGTCTTGCTGTCCAATAGGTACAGCTTTCGTGAGGCCACGTGGCGGAGTGGTTACGCAGCGGATTGCAAATCCGCGTACTCCGGTTCAATTCCGGACGTGGCCTCCAATTTCCAGCGAGCATTCTTGCCCCAGACTCTGCGCCGCTTTGCCGGCGTTGTGGTCGCGTGGATGGGCACTGAGGAACCGTCGCTTCACGGCGCTGTCAGAGGCCAGTGCGGCTTGATGCCATTGCCGCAACGCGCTCATTTCGTCGCATCCTGTTATACCGACTTGCCAAGCTGGTCGGGGTGGGGATACTCACGTCCAGCATATGATCGGGTTTGGGCGGGCGACAGGTATGGAACAATTCGAACAGCTGCGCGCTACCATGGTCGACAATCAGATCCGCACCCGTGGTGTCACCGAACCCGCCTTGCTGGCCCGGATGGCCCTCCTGCCGCGCGAGCGCTTCGTGCCGGCCGATCGGCAGTCAGTCGCCTATAGTGATGATCTCCATTGGCTCGGCCAGGGCGCCAAGCGCCGGTTCATCATGGCGCCGGCCAAGCTGGCCAAGCTGTTGCAGCTGGCGGCCATCACGTCGGACGAAGCGGTGCTCGAGATTGGTGCGGCGACGGGCTATGGCACAGCGGTGATTGCGGGATTGGCCAGCTCGGTTGTCGGCCTTGAGGCCGATGCCGATCTGGCTGCGCGCGCTGCGGCAACGCTCACGGATCTCGGTATTGCCAACGCCACCATACGTGTCGGCGATATCGCTGCACTGGGCGGTTCCAAATTTGATGTCATCTTTGTGCAAGGCGCCCTTGATAGCGTGCCCGAGGCGATGCTTGGCGCGCTCAAGCCGGGCGGGCGTCTGATTGCGGTGCTTCCCACGGACGGCGTGGCCGTTGCCCATGTCTTTGTCAGGACGGGCAAGACCATTACCGGGCGCGCTGAGTTCGACCTCAGCCTGCCGCTGCTCAATCAGGAGCCACCGGTCGCTGAATTTGTTTTCTGATGCCGGGCCATGTCCATGGTCGGGTGACAGTCTTGTAATGTTGCCGCAATACCAATGTGCGCAACAAATCGTACACCATCGTCGTCAAGACGGTTGCGGCAGCTTGTGAACCCTCAATGCCGCGCATACAATTTGAGGGTAATTGGAAGAGGCAGACCATGAGTTTTCGCGCGAAATTGGTCGCAAGTGTGCTGGCCCTGGCGGTGAGTGCTGTTGCGGTGGGCGGTGCACAGGCGCAATCAATCGCGCAAGCACTGACCACTGCCTATGACCACGCTCCGGATCTGCAGGCGGCACTGCTCAATGCCAAGGCCTCGGCAGAAAACATCGCGCTGGCCGAGGCGGGCAAGCGACCCACCATCGGCGCCTCGCTCAGCGGCAATTATAATTGGAGCATTATCAACAGCAATTTCAACGACAGCACGTCGCTGACGACGGGACTGTCCTACAACCAGACGATTTTCGACAATTACAAGACCGAGGCGCAGATCGAGGCCGCCCGCGCCGGTGCTGACCTGGCCGAATACCAGATCCGCAATACCGAGCAGACCGTACTGCTCGCCGTGGTGCAGGCCTATATGGCGGTCTATAGCGGGCGCCAGCTCGTGGCGCTCCGGCAGGAAAACAGCAGCTTCTACTCGGCGCAGCTGCAGTCCTCGCGCGATCGGCTTGAGGTTGGCGAGGGTACGCGGATCGACGTGGCACAGGCCGAAGCCCGCCTGGCGCAGGGGGACGCCGCCTATCGCGCCGCCCTCAGCAATCTTGAGATCAGTCAGGCCACATTCCAGCGTTATGTCGGCGCCGCGCCGCAAAACCTCGAACCCGGGCACAATTTTGCGCGCTTGATTCCCCATTCGCTGCCAACGGCCATTGCCGAGGCTGAAGTGGGCCATCCCGCCATCTTGATGTCCAAGGCCGCCATCCGCGCTGCCCAGGCAACCAGCGATGGCGCCAAGGCGGAGTTCGGGCCCAAGGCCACGATCAACGGATCGGTTGGCAGCAAGACGACGGGCCCATCCAGCGCGCCAACCGATGGGCTCAGCGGTACGCTGGGCTTCCAGATCAGTGTGCCCATCTATGCCGGCGGCGCCATCGGCGCCAGTGTGCGCAAGGCCAATATCGAGCAGATCAAGTCCGAGGTCGACGCCATGTCTGCCTATGACCAGATTCGCGAATCGGTGATTTCTGCCTGGGCCGGAATTCAGAGCGCCGATGCCCAGATCGTGGCGGCCAATTCTGCCGTCAAGGCCGGCCGGACCGTCGTCGATGGTGTCATCCAGGAACGCGATCTGGGAACGCGCACCACGCTCGATGTGCTCAATGCCCAGGCCGAACTGACCACGGCGCGTGAAACCCTGATCAATGCCTCGTCCAACAAGGTGATTGCCACCTTCTCGCTGCTGGCCGCCATGGGCCACCTGACCGCAGCCGATCTGGGGCTGAATGTTCAGATCAAGTCGGCGGTCCGCTATACCCAGGCCGTCGATGATGTCTGGGCCGAACTGCGCAGCGTCACCGAATAAACCCTGGCCTATCGCTGAGTATTGTGGCCGGGCCTCGTCCGGCCACAAGTTTTAGTGGAAGACCATGTGTTTGATGGTGTGCGGAATTCCTAAGATTGTCTGTCCGGTCTAAGGTGTTGTTGACGAATCAGGGTTTGGCCGCGTTGGCGGAGGCCGTTTTTCCGGTTCGAGCGCATGAGTATGAGGCACCTATGAACAAGCCGGCCCACAAAGAACCCTCGATGGACGAGATCCTGTCTTCCATTCGACAGATCATTGCGGACGATGATGCCGCAGGGGTTCCGCGCCGTGCCGCCAGCCTGGCTGCCACCGATCCAATGGAAGCCACACCCGCCGCTCCAGCAGGCGAGACCGCCGATCGTGACCTCAGCGACATGCTCGACGATATTGAGCCTCTGGCCCTGAGTCCCTCCCAGATTGTCGATGAAGACGATGATATCGGCGGATTCAGCTTTGATTCCATTCTCGCCGATACGCCGGTTGATGACGATGCGCCGGCCAGTCTGGTCGATCCTGAAGATATCAGCTTTGCCGCCACGCCCGCTGATGACGACGATGATCTCCCTTCCTTCGATCCACCGGTGCAGCGCGCGCTCCCGCCTGAGCCCGTTGCCGCCAAGCCGAAGGCCGTGGCTGCGGCCCCCAAGCCCGTGGACGACGCCGATCTCGCCATGCCCGAGTTCAATCCTGGAGCGGACCTCGACAGCGTCGAGTTTAACCCCGAACCAGCAGCAGAACCGGCATTCGATGCCGGTGCAGACATGGCTGCGGCGCGCCCCCAGCCATCCATCGCCCAAGCCGCGCCAATGCCGGATGCAAGTCTGTCCAGCGACATGGCTGCGCAATTGCTTGAGCCCACCACCCAGGCGGCCGTGCGCAGTTCGATGACCAAGCTCAACGGGCTTGGATTGGGCAATGCCAGCGCCACCATCGAGTCGCTATTGCGCGACATGCTGCGGCCCATGCTCAAGGAATGGCTCGACGAAAACCTGCCGGCGGTCGTTGAGCGCATGGTGGAGCAGGAAATCGCGCGCGCTTCGCGTGGCGAGTAGCCTCATCTGACATCTCCAGGCTTCTGGCATGCGCGGAAATGTTGACCGCGCATCGCGTATTTGCTTGAAGTCTGCCCAGCCCTTTCCCGACCTGCCATGTTCACCTGGCGGGTTGCCGTTGTTGCGAGTCACAAAATGCTTGAAAAGTCCTATGAGCCCGGCGCCGTCGAATCCCGCGTTTACGCCGACTGGCTCAAGGCCAACGCCTTTGCTGCCGGGGCCGGGGCTGCGCCCGGGGCCGAGACCTTCACCATTGTCATCCCGCCGCCCAACGTTACCGGCTCGCTGCATATTGGCCACGCGCTCAACAACACCATTCAGGACATCCTGGTCCGTTTCAACCGCATGCTGAAAAAGGACGTGCTCTGGCAGCCCGGCATGGATCATGCCGGCATTGCCACCCAGATGATCGTTGAGCGCCAGTTGCAGGAGCGCCAGCAGCCGGGCCGGCGCGATATGGGCCGCGAAAAGTTCGTCGAGCGCATCTGGGACTGGAAGGCCGAAAGCGGCGGCACCATCATGCACCAGCTCAAGCGCCTGGGCGCTTCGGCTGACTTCTCGCGCGAACGCTTCACCATGGGCGAAAACGGGGTCGCCAATGACCAGATGGTCCGCGCCGTCACCAAGGTGTTCGTCGAACTGCATCAGCGCGGCCTGATCTATCGCGCCAAGCGGCTGGTGAACTGGCATCCGGGGCTGGAAACTGCCATTTCCGACCTCGAAGTCGAAAACATCGAGATCAGGGGCCATATGTGGCACCTGCGCTATCCGCTCGCCGATGGCGTGACCTACCAGTTCCCGATTGCCCATGACGAGGACGGCAAGCCTACCGAGTGGGAAACCCGCGACTACATCATCGTTGCCACCACCCGTCCGGAAACCATGCTGGGCGATAGCGGCATCGCCGTGCATCCCGAAGACGAGCGCTATACGTCGCTGGTCGGGAAGTTTGTCGAGCTGCCGCTGGTGGGCCGCCGCATCCCCATCGTGGCCGACGACTATGCCGATCCTGCGCTAGGCACTGGCGCGGTCAAGATCACGCCCGCGCACGATTTCAACGATTTTGAAGTCGGCATGCGCAACAATCTCGAGCAGATCAACGTCTTCACCACGAGTGGCGCGATCAGTTCGGCCGAGTTCATCCCCGGCGACCTGCGCGGCCTCGACCGCTTTGAAGCGCGCAAGGTGATCGTCGCCAGGCTGACCGCGCTTGCCGAGGAAGACCCGGCCCGCGGCCTCGATCACATCGAGGACAAGAAGATCATGGTGCCGCATGACGAGAAGAGCAAACTCGTCGTCATCGAGCCGTTCCTGACCGACCAGTGGTGGGTCAAGGCCGACGTGCTGGCGCAGCCAGCCATGGCCGCCGTCCGCGAAGGCCGCACCAAGTTCGTGCCCCAGCAATATGAAAACACCTATTTTGCCTGGCTGGAAAACATCAAGCCGTGGTGCATCTCGCGCCAGCTCTGGTGGGGCCACCAGATTCCGGCCTGGTACGGCCCCGATAACGAGGCCTTCGTTGCCTATGACGAAGCCGAGGCGCAGGCGCTTGCCACTGCGCACTACGGCAATGCTGTCGCGCTCAAGCGCGACGAAGACGTGCTCGACACCTGGTTCTCCTCCGCGCTCTGGCCGTTCTCCACCCTGGGCTGGCCGGACGATACCGAAGAGCTGCGCCGCTACTATCCCACCGATGTGCTGGTCACCGGCTTTGACATCATCTTCTTCTGGGTCGCCCGGATGATGATGATGGGGCTCGAATTTCTCAAGGAAGAGCCGTTCCACACGGTCTACATGCATGCCCTGGTCCGCGACGAAAAGGGCCAGAAGATGAGCAAGACCAAGGGGAACGTTATCGATCCGCTTGAGCTTATCGACCAGTACGGTGCCGACGCCACGCGCTTCACGCTGGCGGCGATGGCCGCGCAGGGGCGCGACATCAAGCTGTCGATGAGTCGGGTGGAAGGCTATCGCAACTTCGTCACCAAGATCTGGAACGCCGCCCGGTTCCTTGAAATGAACGAGTGCCGCCGGGTCGAGGGTTACGATCCCAAAGCCAACACGCTGCCGCTCAATCGCTGGATCGTCGGGGCCACGGCGCGCGGCGCGGCCGCGGTCACCCAGGGCATCCTCGACTACAAGTTCAACGAAGCCGCCAATTCGGCCTATGATTTCGTTTGGGGCACCTTTTGCGACTGGTATGTCGAGTTCGCCAAGCCCGTCTTCATGGGTGAGGATGAGGCCGCCAAGGCCGAAACCCGCGCCACTGCCGCCTGGGCGCTCGACCAGATCCTGACCATCCTGCACCCCTTTATGCCTTTCGTCACCGAAGAGCTGTGGGCCGAGACCGGCAAATTCGGCTCGCCGCGCCAATCCATGCTGATCCTGACCGAATGGCCCGATCTGGCCGGTCTCGAAGACGCCGAAGCCGATGCCGACCTGACCTGGCTGATCGATGTGATCACCAATGTCCGCTCGGTGCGCAGCGAAATGAACGTGCCGGCCAGCGCCAAGCTCTCGCTGGTGGTGGTTGGCGCCAATGAAACGACGCTGCGGCGTCTGGTGGCCGGCACCGCGCTGATCACCCGGCTGGCCCGGCTCGAGGAGATTACCCCGCAGGCCGACGTGCCCGGTGAGTCGGCCCAGTTCGTGGTCGGCGAAGCCACCTGGGCGCTGCCGCTGGCCGAGTTCATCGATATTCCCACCGAGAAGCTCCGCCTCGCCAAGGAAGTGAGCAAGCTCGACGGCGAAGTCGCCCAGATCGACAAGAAACTGGGCAATGAGCAGTTCGTTGCCAAGGCACCTGAAGAGGTGATCGAGGAGCAGAAGGCCCGGCGCGAAGCAGCGGTGGAACGACGTCAGCATATCGCCGAAGCGCTGAAGAGATTGGGGTGACGCCGGAATCCCCACCTAACCTCCCCCTGAAGGGGAGGGACATATCCGGGATTAGACACCATCACGCCACGCGACCTGAACGGTTGCTCCCCCTTCTTCAGGGGGAGGCTGGGTGGGACTAAATCCGTCCCGACACCCGATGCAGCCTGGCATATAGCCCACCCGCTGCCATCAGCGCTTCGTGCGTGCCCTGCTCGCCGATACCATCCGCCGTCAGCACGATGATGCGGTCAGCATGGCGCACGGTGGACAGACGATGCGCGATGACGATGGTGGTGCGGCCTCGTGCCAGGGTCAGCAGCGCCTGTTGCACGGCACTTTCGCTGTCATTGTCGAGCGCGCTGGTTGCCTCGTCAAAGATCAGGATGGCGGGATCTTTGAGAAATGCCCGGGCGATGGTCAGCCTTTGCTTCTGCCCACCCGAAAGCTTGACCCCGCGTTGCCCGATATCGGTATCGTAGCCTTGGGGCAGGGCGCTGATAAACTCATGCGCATTGGCGGCCTTGGCGGCGGCGATGATGGCGGCATGATCGGCATCGGGCCGCCCATAGCGCAGGTTTTCCGCCACACTGCCGCTGAACAGATAGACGTCCTGCGCCACCACGCCCACGCTGCGCCGCAGTGAGGCCAGGCTGACTTCCCGGGTGTCCTGGCCGTCAATGCTGATCTGTCCGCCCGTCACCTCGTAGAAGCGCGGGATCAGCGCGCACAGCGTGCTCTTGCCCACCCCGGACGGGCCAACCAGGGCGACAAACTCGCCGGCCTGGATCTCCAGCGTCAATCCGCTGAACACGCGTTGGCCATCGCCCTGGTAGCCAAAACTGACATCCTGCAGGGTGATCGTTCCGGCAACCGGCCGCAACGCCTGCGCGCCGGGTCGGTCGGTGATTTCGGGGACCAGCTCGAGGATTTCCATGGCGCGCACAAAGCCGGTATAGCCCTCCTGCCAGACGCGAACCACATTGGCGAGGCGCTTGACCGGGTCAACCAGCACCCCCACGCAGAGCAGGAAGGTCAGCAGTTCGGCCGTCGACAGACCGGCGGTGAGGATGCGCAGTGCGCCCGCTACGATCACGCAGATGGTGACGATCTGGGCAAAGCCTTCCATGCCCACCGAGAACCAGGCTTCGTTGCGATATCCTTCGCGCCGGCTTTCAACGAACCGCTGGTTTTCATCGTCAAACTGCTGCAATTCAAGCAGTTCGTTGCCGAACGACTGCACCACCCTGATGCCCGCGAGGCTATCCTCCACCCGTTCATTGATCGCGCCGATACGGGCCTTGTTGCGTAGCCAGGCCAGACCAATCTGACGGTTGAAATAGAGCGCATAG
This sequence comes from Devosia alba, assembly GCF_039938915.1. Classification (NCBI taxonomy): domain Bacteria; kingdom Pseudomonadati; phylum Pseudomonadota; class Alphaproteobacteria; order Hyphomicrobiales; family Devosiaceae; genus Devosia; species Devosia alba. The sequence continues at coordinate 112,243 of NZ_JBDUUI010000007.1, forward strand.
ATCACCGCGAGCGGAATCATTGCTGCGATCATGCCGGCCACGACCGGGTCAATCAGGAACAACACCGCCAATGCGCCCGTAATTTTGAGCAGGCCAATCGCCAGGTCTTCCGGCCCGTGGTGGAACAGCTCTCCGAGTGCAAAGGTGTCGTTGGTGATCCGGCTCATCAACTGCCCGACCTTGTTCCGGTCGTGAAAGGCAAATGGCAGTTTGTGACAATGGGCGAACAGTTCGCGCCGGAGGTCGGCCTCGATGTGCGAGCCCATCATGTGACCTTGATAGTCGACAAAGAATGTCGCCACGGCCTGCACCGCGAATACCCCCAGCATGAGTCCGCCAATGGCGAGAATGTGCTGCAGCCCGTTTTCGGCCCCGGAAAGCTCCGCCAGATGTCCGGTGATATAGCTGGCGCACAGGGGCAGGGCGACCGCCGAGGCCGCTACCAGGACTGCACAACCCAGATCGGCCAGCAGCAAGGGCATATGCGGCCGGTAGTAGGAGACGAACTTGAGCGCCCGCGCGCGGCGTAGCGTGGTTGCCGAAGAATGCTCGCGTTTGGTGGGAAAGAGTTTGCTTAGAAAATGGCTATGGCGCGCATCGGCTGGCGCCTCCGTCCACGGAAATTGAAAGTGCATGACCCGTCATGTCCTGTTGATGATTGACTGCTGCCAGTTCGGACATGGTTTTCATCGGGTACTCCCAAGGCTCAATTGTTGCGCGCTTGAGTATGCGCAGGCCTTTACTTGTCGGCAACTGGGCTGCGGCGCTTTGCCGACCGCCTGTGCTGGTCCTGCCACAATTGTTGATGGCGCCCTTATGTGACGATTCCGCAACAACGCATTTGAATCGAAATGGCCAGCCCGACTTGCAAGGATTTGGCGATGTTTATCGCCACAATCTCACCCTAAACAAATCTGGCTAAGACATCCGGGGCGAATGGCAAGAGGCAGGTTGAGCATCGGCTCGCGACGTCTTGAGTTTCACACACCGTTGTCTGAACCGGTTGGCCAAACTGCTGATTTTGCGCGAATGTGCATACTTGTCAGGAGGTTGGCCAAGTTAGGGAGGTTAGGCTTTAACGTGACCGACGCGATAGCTGCGCAGAAGCGCACCACAATGCGACACCGCGAGCACGGAATTCCCGTCCTCGTGAAAGACTTGGCTTCAATGCGGTCACAAACCGGGTTTAATAATCTCTTAACAGCGCTTTTGACGTGTGGCGTCACACCGCAAAAGCCGTCGGCAGCGCCGGCAAACAACAGGGCCATTGGCTTGGCTCAATCGGGGTCAGCCCTATTGGCCCGGCAAAAGCACACCGTCCGCGTCACTGCGGGCAAAAGGAGTATAATGCGGACCATTAGGGACAATTCCCTGATCTCCGTGGCGATGGCGAGTTTGCTGACCTTGTCGGTCTCGATCTTGCCCGTGCACGCGCAGACCGCGGCCGATGCGGCGCTGAATATGGCCAACATGCTCGACGGGGCAGGCGGCGGCATATCCAGTGGTGAACTGCTGGCCGCGCTGCAGAACGCCGCTGAGGCCGGTCAGCCCATGGCCATGTGGCAGCTTGGCACCATGTATGAGAACGGCGAGGGCGTGGCCCGCGACCCGGCCAAGGCCTTTGGTTATTTTGCCCAGATTGCCAATCAGCACGCCGACGCCGCGCCCAAGGGCGTTGAGGCCGATATCGTGGCGCGCTCCTTCGTCAAGGTTGGCGACTATTACAAGCAGGGACTGCCGGACGCCGGGATTCCTGCCGATGCCAATCGCTCACACGCCCTGCTGCTGCACGCCGCCACCTATTTCGGTGATGCCGATGCACAATATCGCGTTGGCCTGCTGTATCTGCGGGAAGACGAACTGGGTGTAAACCCGTTGCAGAGCGCCCGTTGGTTTTCGCTGGCGGCCCGCAAGGGCCATTGTCCGGCCCAGGCCCAGCTCGGCGAATTGCTGTTCAACGGGGTTGAAGGGATCGCGGCCCAGCCAGTGGAAGGCTTGATGTGGCTGACGCTCGCCCAGGAGCGTTGCCTGGGCACGGCTGACGCTGGCTGGATCGATGAAAAACGCAATCACGCGCTGTCGCTGGCGGCCCCCGATGTGCAGAGCGAGGCCGCCGCACTGGCGCTCTCCATTGCGCCGCAATTCGCCGGCTTCTGATGGCATGGCGCTTGCCGCCTGCCAGCGCACCTGGAACCAGCGCACCTGGAACCAGCGCTTCTAGAAGCTGAACTGACCCTCAACCGGCACGTGGTCGCTCGGCCTGTCCCAGCCCCGGACATCCTTGTGGATGCGCACGTCGTCAAGCCGGTCGGCCGCCTGTGGCGAGAGCAGCAGATGGTCGATGCGAATGCCCGCATTGCGCCGCCATGCGCCGGCCTGAAAATCCCAGAACGTATAGACCTGCTCACTCGTGGTGGCCCGCAGCGCATCGGTCAGACCCATATTGGTCAGGGTGCGGAACCGCTCAAGGCTCTCGGGCCGGTACAGCGCATCGCCCCACCAGGCCTGGGGATCATGCGCATCGATCGGCGCCGGAATCAGATTGAAATCGCCCAGCAGCACAAACGGCTCTTCCAGCAACAGCCGTTCGGCGACATAAGCTTCGAGCCGCCGCATCCAGGCCAGCTTGTAGGGGAATTTCTCGCTATCGACCGGATTGCCGTTGGGCAGGTAGATGCCGCACACCCGCACCACGCCGGATACGACTGAAAATACCCCCTCGATCAGCCGCGCCTGCTCGTCGCTGTCATCGCCCGGCAGTCCGCGGCTCACCTCGTCAAAGGGCAGCAGCGACAGGATGGCCACGCCATTCCAGCTCTTCTGGCCATGGGTTTCCACATTGTAGCCCAGCGCCTCGATCTCGGCCCGGGGAAAGCCCTCATCGACCGATTTGATCTCCTGCAGCACCACGATGTCGGGCTTTTCCTGGCTCAGCCAGGTCAGCAGGATTTCGAGCCGGGCTTTGATGCCGTTGATGTTCCAGGTGGCGATGCGCATGAGAAGTCTCCGTTGCCGAACGCTACTTCTCCAGCGGGCAGGGGGCAACACTAGAGCGCGGCATAAACCGCGTTACGCACCGCGTCGACATAGGCGCCATCGACACCTGCCGGCGCGGTATTGCTCATCATCAGTACGGTCAGCTCCCGCGCCGGGTCGACAAACCAGGAATGGCCATAGATTCCGCCCCAGCCCAGCGTGCCGACGCTTTCGGGCGTCCCGGCCGCGACGGGATCAACGATGATGTCGGAAAAATAGCTGAACTTGCAGCCGGCCACCCGAAATACCTCTCCGGTCTGGGGGCTGGCGGCTAGCGCGAAGGTCTCGGGTTGGAGCAGGTCCGGGGCGCCGGCTCGGATATGATCGAAGAATCTGAACATGTCGTTGGGCGTGCCCACCATGCCGGCCCCGCCCGCCTGGAAAGCCTTGGGGTTGAAGGCCCGACAGGGCGAAAACAGCACTTCGGTACCATCTGCATTGCGATGCCGGTAGTGGTCGCCCATGGGCACCGGCCCGGTCGGCGTATTGGCGTAGTTGGTGGCAAGCCGGGCCTTGTCCTGCACGAAAAAGGCGGTGTCCATCATGCCCAGCGGGCGCGTCACATAGTGCGCCACGGCCTCTTCCAGCGTCCCGCCGGTCACTTTGGCGACCACGGCGCCCAGCACGTCGATGGCCACCGAGTATTCCCAGTGCGTGCCCGGCGCATAGCGCAGGTCCTGCGCCGCCAGCCGCGTGAAATTGGTTTTGTAGTCAAGGCTGTCATCGGCCAGGCCAGTCGCCACGCCGGTTTCGGGCGGATAATTATAGCTCAGCCCGGCCGTGTGGGTCAGCAGGTGGCGAATGAGGATGGTCGGGGTCCTCCCCTGATAGCGCGGGGTGAAGTAGGGCAGGTGATCGGCCACCGCATCCTCAAGCGACAGCTTGCCCGCGTCGCACAGCGCCAGGGCGGTCAGCGAAACCATGGGCTTGGTCAGCGAGGCCAGCCGGTAAATCGTGTCGAACCCAGCCTCTTCTGCCTTTTCCCGATCAGCCAGCCCGAAGCTGTGCCGATAGAGTGTCTGGCCAGCCTGCGCCACCAGGACGGCGCCGCCAACAAGCGTTCCCTTGGCAATGGCCGTGCTGGTGATTTCGTCGAGTCTGGTCTGCAAATCCATGGCGTGGCTCCGGTTTTTGCCCGGAGCATAGAGCGGCCAATAGCCGCTGCCTGCCTGGTATGGAAGTTTTCAGACCGCGAAGCTTGTGCCGCAGCCGCAAGAGGCCACTGCGTTGGGATTGCGGATTTCGAAGGCCTGGCCGATCAGATCGTCGACGAAGTCGATCTCCGATCCGCCCATGAATTCGAGACTCATCGAATCGATCAACACAACGGCGTCGCCCTTTTGCAGAACGGTGTCGTCGCTGCCGGGCTTTTCCTGTACGAGATTGTATTCGTACTGAAAACCGGAGCAGCCGCCACCAGCCACCGAAATGCGCAATACCGTCCCCTCGGCCTCCTTGGCCAGAATCCGCGACACACGTTTCGCGGCGCGGTCGGTCAGCACGACTTGGGTGGGGGCGAGGGCGATATCGGTCATAGGGATTCCCGTGCCGTTTGGTAATGTCATAACGGTCAGGCTAAAATAGTAACTCTGGACCGGAATGAAAAGGGCCTTGTCATCAACGATGAGCGATACCGCTGCCTACGCCTCCAAACCCGACCATTCGCTCGGCCGCATTGACGGCACCGGTCCCAGCCCTACCCGCAGCGAGTTCCAGCGCGACCGGGACCGCATCATCCATTCCACGGCATTTCGCCGGCTGCAGCACAAGACCCAGGTGTTCTTCGAGCATGACGGCAATCACTTCCGCAATCGGCTGACCCATACGCTCGAAGTCAGCCAGATGGCCCGCTCCATGGCCCGGGCGCTGCATCTCAATGAAGACCTCGCCGAAGCCATCGCCCTGTCGCATGATCTGGGGCACACCCCGTTCGGGCATGCCGGCGAGCGTGCGCTGCATGCGGCCATGGCCCCCTATGGCGGCTTTGACCACAATATCCAGGCCATGCGCGTCGTCACCCGGCTGGAAAACCGCTATGCCGAACATGACGGGCTCAATCTGACCTGGGAAACCCTGGAAGGCATTCTCAAGCATAATGGCCCGCTGACCAATCCTGATGGCACCCCCTATGGCAAATATGCCGAGGAAGGGCTGCCGAGCGGTCTCGACGACATTCCCGCCGTTGCCGATCTGCGCCTCTCGAGCTTTGCCTCGCTGGAAGCCCAGACTGCCGCCATTGCTGACGATATTGCCTATAATGCGCACGACATTGACGACGCCTTGCGCGCCGGCCTGCTGACCTTGCCCGATCTGCTGGAAGTTCCATTGGCTGGCCCCATCGTGCACGAGGTGCTCGCGCTCTATCCCCATGTCGCCCCGAAACGGCAGGCCCATGAGGTGCAGCGCCGCCTGATCACCCGCAGCATTGAAGATGTCATCGCCACCACTGCTGCCAATATCGCGGTGGCCGGTGTCCACTCGGCCGAGGATGTGCGAATGGCGGGCAAAACCCTGGTGGCCTTCTCGCCGCGCATTGCCGAGGCGGTGGCTGGGCTCAAGGCGTTTCTGTTTGCCCGGGTCTATCGCCATGAATCGGTGATGGTATCGGTGCGACAGAGCGAGCAACTGGTGAGCGAGCTGTTCGCGCGCTACATGGATAGCCGGGATCTGCCGGGCCGCTGGGGTGTGGCGGCACAGGCGGCATCCAGCGATTCCGAGCTGGCGCGCATCGTGGCCGATTTCATTGCCGGCATGACTGATCCCTATGCCCTGGACGAGCACGCCCGGCTGTTTGACGCTCGCCCGGATTTCCGTTAACCCCGGCGCACTTCAATAGTCAGGTCTATCATGGACGTTTTCGCTCTGTTTTCCGCGCGTGTCGCCAATGCGATGCATGTTCTCTACCCCGAAGTCGGTGCCGATCTACTGGCCCGCATCGTGGTCGAGCCGCCGCGCGATGCCGCCCATGGCGACCTCTCCACCAATGCCGCCATGGTCGTGGCCAAGCCGCTGGGCAAAAACCCGCGCGACATCGCCAATGCGCTGGTGGAACACTTCAAGCATGACAGCGACGTCGCCAGCGTGGAAGTGGCCGGGCCCGGCTTCATCAATTTCCGCCTTGAGGCGCCGATCTGGCATCAGGTGCTGCGCGCCATTGCCGAGCAGGGCGCCGATTATGGCCGGTCCACGCTAGGTGGCGGGGCGGCGGTCAATATCGAATATGTGTCGGCCAATCCGACCGGCCCCATGCATGTCGGCCATACCCGCGGCGCGGTGTTTGGCGACACGCTCGCATCGCTGATGGCCTATTCGGGCTATGAGGTGACGCGCGAGTATTACATTAATGACGCCGGCAGCCAGATCGACACCCTGGCCCGCTCCACCATGCTGCGCTACCGCGAAGCGCTGGGCGAAAGCATCGAAATCCCCTCCGGCTTCTATCCAGGCGACTATCTGGTGCCGGTTGGCGAGGCACTCAAGGCCGAATTTGGCGACAGTCTCTTGGGCAAGCCCGAGGCCGAAGCCCTGGCCATCGTCCGGGAGCGGGTGCTGGTGGCCATGCTTGAGCTGATCAAGAGCGACCTGGCCCTGCTGGGCATCCACCACGACGTCTTCTTTTCCGAGCGGCAATTGCACGGTCCGGGCGGCGATATCGAACTGACACTGGCCTGGCTGCGCGACAAGGGCATGATCTATGAGGGCCGCCTCGAAGCCCCCAAGGGCAAGACCCCCGAAGAATGGGAAGACCGCGAGCAGACGCTGTTCCGCGCCACCGACTTCGGCGATGATACTGACCGGGCCCTGATCAAGTCCGACGGCTCCTATACCTATTTTGCCGCCGACATTGCCTATCACCGCAACAAGTTTCTGCGCGGCTTCAACCACATGATCAATGTGCTGGGCGCCGACCATTCCGGCTACGTCAAGCGCCTGCAGGCTGCCACCAAGGCGGTCTCGCTCAACGCTGCCGATATGGATGTGCGGATCTGCCAACTGGTGCGCCTGCTCAAGAATGGCGAGCCGTTCAAGATGTCCAAGCGCTCCGGCGATCTGGTTACCCTGGCGGACGTGGTCGAGGAAGTTGGCGCTGATGCGACTCGCTTCATGCTGATGTATCGGCGCAATGACGCGTCGATGGATTTTGATTTCGCCCTGGTCAAAGAGCAGACCAAGGACAATCCAGTGTTTTATGTGCAGTATGCGCATGCCCGCGCTTATTCGATCTTCAAGACTGCGGCGCGCGAGCTGCCAGAGCTCGACTTTTCTGCTGCGGCATTGGCCGGTGCCGAGATCGAACGCATTGTTACGCCTGCAGAACTTGAGCTGGTGCGGGTGCTTGCGGCCTGGCCGCGCACGGTTACGGCGGCCGCTATTGCGCATGAGCCGCACCGTATTGCATTCTATGTGCATGAACTGGCAGCAGCCTTCCATAGCTTCTGGGCCAAGGGTAAGGATGATGTGCAGTTACGTTTTGTTAACCATGACGACCCAAAGCTGACATTTGCCCGACTCGCCTTGGTCGATGCTGTCCGTCAGGTTATTGTGAACGGCCTTGGCATTCTGGGTGTGTCCGCTCCGACGGAGCTTTCATAATTCGGGCGTAATACTGTGATGAATCGCGCAAAATTGCCCAAGATGGGCGCCGTTTCAGGAATTTAGAGGGCGCTGCTTTATGCTGGCGAAATCGTAACGAATGGCCGGAAAATCCGAAGCCGCAGACGACCTGATTGCTGAACTTGCCAAACTGATGGCGCAGGACGCCCAAGGTGACCGTGAGGCAAACCCGTCCAAACCGGCACCGGCGCAGTTTGTTCCTGTCCGCATTCCAGGTGACGCGGTGCCGAATGCACCCGGCAGTGCGCCAACGGCGTTCCTGCGCTCGCTGTCGGCTTCGACGGGCGATGCTTCCAATCCCAAGACTGGTGAGGATATTGCCGACACCGCCGCCAGGGCGCCCGCAGAGCCAATTGTGGCCCCGGCAGAGCCAGCGCCGGAAAGTGCGCCATTCCAGTTTGATTTCGGCATTCGCGGTGCCGCTTCGGCTGTCGCAGCTGAGGACGCTCCGGCCGCTGCCGCCGCGCCGCCGGCGCCGCCCGTGTCAGCCCCACAGGGCGACGAACATGACGCTATTGCCGATCTGATTTCTGCCGAGCTGTCGGCGGAACCAGCCGCCGTGTCGCCGGAATCAACGCCCCGGAACGTGCCCCAGACGCCGCCCGCGCCGGCTCAGCCGGCAAGCGCGGGCCCGGCTGTGATGGCCACAGCGGTCGCGGCCCACAACGGCGCCCCGTATGGGGAGAGCCCGGCTTCGTCACGGGTCGACCAGGACCGCTTCAGGGTGCCGCCAGTGTTTGGTCTTGGCTCGACGCCCGCCCGGCCCGCGTCGGGGACCCCCGCTGCACCAGCCGAACCCACGCTTGGCTTGCACCAGCCAGCGGCACCCAGCGTTGTGGTGCCGACCGACAGTGCCGATGATTCTCCCGGGACCGACCCGATCGACGAGATCGAAAGCCTGATTGGTCGCGCCATGCGCGTCGAATTCGATCTGCCGGCCGACGCGGCGCCACCAGCACCAGCATCGCCAGAGGCAACGACACCGAAGCCGGCGAGCCCGGCCCTGCGGAGCCTGGCAACGCCCACACTGCCGGCCGGTGAGGCCAGTGACGGGATGTCGGCAGCCGATCAGACAATTTTTGCCGCGGCCCATGCCACGGGCGCAAATCTGGGGTGGGTCAACGAGCCCGCAGATCAAACCGAAGCCGACTTGTACCCGGCTGCGCCGCGCCAGCGTCGCGGCCTCGGTGTGTCGCGCGCGCTGGCCGGTCCACTGGTGGCCATCACGCTGCTACTGGCCGCCGGTTTCGGCCTGTATTGGGTGCTTGGCTTGGGCAGCCGTGATGCTGGTCCAGCGCCACTGCTGACTGCCGACACCGAACCGGTCAAGGAAGTTGCACCGGTTGCTGCGGACGAAAGCAGCGCGCCGCAGTCGATTGTCTTTAATGAGATCAATGGCGTGACCCCGGGCGCCGATGAACAACTGGTTTCGCGCGATCAGAGCGATGTCAATGAAGTGACCCAGGAGGCCACTGCAGCGGTTGATTTGAGCGACGAAGGCCTGGCCAATCGCAAGGTTCGCACCGTCAAGGTCCGTCCAGACGGCACCATTGTCAGTGGCGACGACGGCGTCGCGGGCAGCGCCATTCTGCCAGTGGACCGCCCCAATGTGCCGGCAGTGCCGGGTGCTGCAACCAGCGCGCCCGAGCTGCTTGCCGATATTGCTGCCGTTGAACCAACGCCGGCTGCAACTGTCGCAGAGCCAACGGTCTCTCCGGTGGAGCCGGGCTCGACGGTCCCTGCCGTTGATCAGGCGGGCAATCTGATCGCCGGCAAGTCGGCGGTGGTGCCGCTGCTGCGCCCCGCCGGTCTCCGGCTGCCCAGCGGCTCGCCAGCCCCCGCCGAGGGTGCTGTTGCCACCGATGCCTCGGTTGCTCCCGTTGTTGCGGCGACGCCATCGCCGACCATTCCGGGCGCCACTGAAGTGCCGGCTCTGGCCGATAGCGCGCCCGCCTATGTGCAACTGGCGTCCCAGCGCAGCGAGGCCGATGCGCGCCAATCTGCCCAGAACATGGTGACCCGCTATGGTCCGCTGTTTGGTGGTGCCAATCTGGAAGTGCAGCGCGTCGATCTTGGGACCAAGGGCATCTATTACCGCGTGCGTGTCCCGGCCAATTCACTCGAAGAAGCCAATATGATCTGCACCAATGTCAAGGCGGCGGGCGGCGACTGCTTCACCCTGTGAGCGGGCGTCGTCTGGCCACCCATCGCTGAGGCGCAGCAGGGTTGACGCTCACCCGGACAGCGGCCAAGGATGGCGCGATGTTTCAGCAGCCCGGCGTGCTTTGATGAATTCTGCCCAGACCAACTGGTTTGACACGCCGGCCCCGCCCGCCGATGACGACATTCTGTTTGTCGATGTCGGCGGCTATGAAGGCCCGCTTGACCTGCTTCTTGATCTGGCGCGCCGTCAGAAGGTCGATCTGGCCGCCATCTCGATCCTCGCCCTGGCCGAGCAATATCTGCTGTTCATCGACAAGGTGCGCGAGAAGCGCATTGAAGTGGCCGCTGATTATCTGGTGATGGCGGCCTGGCTTGCCTATCTCAAGAGCCGCCTGATGGTGCCGCAGGTCGCCTCCGATGACGAACCCTCCGGCGAAATGCTGGCGGCGATGCTGCAGTTTCGGCTCAAGCGCCTCGAAGCCATGCGCGCGGTCGCCAGCCAATTGATGAATCGTCCGCGCCTCGGATTGCAGGTTTATGCCCGGGGCATGCCGGAGCCGATCCAGATTGACCGCAAGAGCTTGTGGGAGGCCTCGCTCTACGAGCTGCTCAGGGCCTATTCGGTCCAGCGCGAAAAGGGCGTCGTCACCGACTACACCCCCATCCAGCGCACGGTGTGGTCACTGCAGGACGCCCGCGACATCCTCCAGCGCCTGATCGGTGATAGTTTTGACTGGGTGCCGATGGATAGCTATCTGATTGACTATCTGGCGACGCCCACCGAGCGCGCCACCATTCGGGCCTCGACCTTTGCCTCGAGCCTTGAACTGGTGCGGCAGGGACAGATCGATATTCGCCAGAGCGAGACCTTTGGTCCGCTCTTCGTCCGCCGTCACCGGAGCAATCCGTCGTGAACGAACTGGCCGCCGACAGCCTCCAGCTTGATGAACGCCATTTGCGTGTGCTTGAAGCGGTGCTTTTCGCCTCGACGGAGCCGCTCGATGTGCACAGTCTGCTCACCTATGTGGGGGAAGGGGCAGATATCGCCAGCCTGCTCGTCACCCTGCAGCAGCGCTATGCCGGTCGCGGGGTGAACCTGGTACAGCGTGGCGACAAATGGGCGTTCCGCACCGCCGAAGACCTTGGTTTTCTGCTGCGACGCGAGGATGAGGAAACCCGGCCACTGTCGCGGGCGGCGCTCGAAACCCTCTCGATCATCGCCTATCACCAGCCCGCCACTCGCGCCGACATCGAAGCGGTTCGCGGCGTTGCCACGGGCGGGGGGACCATTGATCTGCTGATGGAGGCAGGCTGGATCCGCATGCGCGGGCGGCGCCGCACGCCGGGTCGACCGGTCACTTATGGCACCACCGACGCTTTTCTCGACCACTTTGGGCTGGAAAGCCTCGGCGATCTGCCGGGGCTGGAAGAGCTCAAGGGCGCCGGCCTGCTATCCAACCGTCTGCCGCCCTCCATGCAGATCCCGCTTCCCTTTGATGGCGCTCTGCGCGATGACGAGGATCCACTCGATCCCGATGATCAAGACGGCGAGGATGAAAGCGCCTGATGACTGAAGAACCAGCGGGCTGGGGGACGCGCGGTACCACCGGCGTCAGCTTCGCCGCCACGCTCGAATTCGATGCCGTTGACGTTCGCCTTGGGGGCAGGGCGGTGCTCAGCCAGTTCAGCCTGACCTTGCGGCCGGGTGAGATCGTCTGCCTGCTGGGCGAATCGGGTTCGGGCAAGTCCACCGCCCTGCGGGTTGCCGCCGGGATCCAGCCAGTCTCCGCCGGTGTCGTGCGCATCAATGGCGAAATCGTCTCGGCGCCCGGCATGACCGTGCCGGCTGATCGGCGCGGTATTGGCCTGATGTTTCAGGACTTTGCGCTGTTTCCCCACCTTACGGTGCTGCACAATGTGCTGTTCGGCCTGCGCAAGCTCGGTCGTAGCGCGGCCCTGGCGCAGGCGCGCGCGGCACTGCGCCGCGTGGGATTGGGGGATCGCGAAGCCGACTACCCGCACATGCTCTCGGGTGGCCAGCAGCAGCGCCTGGCACTGGCGCGCAGCGTGGCGCCGCGCCCCGGCGTGCTGCTGCTCGACGAGCCATTCTCCAGCCTTGACGCGCGCCTGCGTGAAACGGTGCGCGAGGAAACCCTGGCGGTGCTGCGCGAAACCAATGTGACCAGCCTGATCGTCACCCACGATCCCGAAGAGGCCATGGTGCTGGGCGATCGTGTCGCCCTGCTGCGGCACGGATGCATCGCCCAGATCGGCACCGGGGCAGAGATCTACAGCCGGCCCATCGACCTGAGTGCAGCGCGATTCTTCTCGCCGCTCAGCGAGATCGAGGCCGTGGTAAGCAGGGGCATGGTATCGACGCCACTTGGCGACATATTGACGCCCGATCTGGCCGATGGCACGGCCGTCACTGTCGCCATCCGCCCCGCCGGTGGGGCCCGTCTGAGCCGGACCGGGCCTGGTGCGCCCGGCCGGATCATCAGCAAGCGGGATGCTATCGGCGAAGACATCTGCGAGGTCACAGTGGCCGGCCTCGACGCGCCGCTGGGCGTCCGCCAGCCTGCCAGCACATCCCTGGCGGTTGGTCAGGATGTATACGTCACCCTCAATCGGGAACACGTTCTTGTGTTTCCCCGCGTTTGAACCTATTTCTGGCCTATATCTTCGCGTGTAACGCGTTCTGAGAAAAATCTAGGGAGTCCAATATGCACGCGCCAGGAATTTGGGGCATTCTCGTTGTTGCCGTCGTTGTCATCCTGCTGTTTGGCCGCGGCAAGATCTCCGGCATGATGGGCGAAGTGGCCTCGGGTATCAAAGCCTTCCAGAAGGGTATGAAAGACGACGACAAGCCAGTCGAGCGCGTCGCCACCACGACCGAGACTGCGCAGCCTGAGAAAAAGGACGTCTAGGAACGTTCGCCCGTCGCGCCTTTGCTTTGAGGAATAAACACTATGCTCGGCTTGGGCTGGACAGAAATGCTGGTGATCGGCGTCTTGGCGCTGATATTCATCGGGCCGAAAGACCTGCCTGTGGTGATGAATCGCCTTGGCAAGGTCTTGGGGCAGGTCAGGCGCCTGGGCACCGATTTCCAGCGCGAGATCAACAAGACCACCGGTCTGGACGAGGTGCGCAATCTGCGCAATTCGATCACCGCCCCGCTGAAAAAGACCAGCGATGAGATCCGCAAGGAATTCAACGCGATGACGCCAACGGGGGCGAAACCCTCGGGCGTCATCAAGCCGACCGATCCAGCGGCGGAAAGCGTCGTCGACGAAATCAAGGCAAAGGCCGGCATGAGCCAGCCGGCGGCGCGCCTGACCGCGGACGAAACCGCCAAGGCAGCAGGCTTCAAGCCCGCCGGTCCGGCGCCATCCGCGTCCTCGGCGACCTTTGGCAAGCCGGCCACGACTGCTGCCAAAAAGCCGGCTGCCAAAAAAGCGGAATCCAACAGGGCTCCCGCCAAGGCCAAGGCGGCGCCAACCAGTCCGGTAGTCACCAGTGAACTCGCGCCCATCGATGCGCCGGCTCCGGTGGCCAAAAAGCCGGCGGCGAAGAAAACTGCTAGCGCCCAAACGCGCAAGCCCGCTGCAGCCAAGCCCGCTGCAGCCAAGCCGGCTGCCGGCAAAGGAGCGGCAATTGGCGCGAATTCGGACAGCACGCCTGCCGCCACGACCAGCAAGCCGGCTCGCGCCGCTGCACCCAAGCCAGCACCCAAAAAGCGCCCGCCGGCCAAAGCCGTGCCAGCGACAGAAGCCGACAAGGCCGGGGACGAATAGACCATGGCCGATCCCAAGCAGATTGAAGACAAGGGCGCAGCGGCGCCAGATGAACTCGCCGGCAGCGAAGCGCCCCTGCTCGAGCACCTGGTCGAATTGCGCAAGCGCCTGATCTATTCGGCGATCACCATCGTAGTGCTGATGGCGTTCTGCTTTATCTTTGCCAGCACGATCTACGACTGGCTGCTGATCCCCTATAAACGGGCCGTTCCAAACGCCAGCCTGATCTTTACGGCGCCGCAGGAGCTGTTTTTCACCTATCTGAACGTGGCGCTGTTTGGCGCGATCTTCCTTGGTTTCCCGATTATCGCCAGCCAGATCTACATGTTTGTGGCGCCCGGGCTGTACAAGCATGAGCGCAAGGCCTTCATTCCCTATCTCGTCGCCACGCCCGTATTTTTCGTTGCCGGGGCGGCGCTGGTTTATCTGGTGGTGTTGCCGATGGCGCTGCACTTCTTTGCCGGCATGCAGACCGATGACATCCAGATGCTGACCAGCGTCAGTGAGTATCTTGGCCTCGCCATGCTGTTGATTCTGGCGTTCGGCATCTGCTTCCAGCTGCCCGTGGTGCTGACGCTGCTGGCCCAGATTGACCTGGTTCATGTCGACATGCTCAAGAAGGGCCGTCGCTATGCCATCGTCGCCATTCTGATCTTTGCCGCCTTTATCACCCCGCCTGATCCGATCTCCCAGCTTGGTCTTGCCCTGCCAATGTACCTGCTCTACGAACTCTCGATCATCTCCGTTCGGTTGGTCGAGCGCCGTCGCGCAGCGAGTCTGGCAGCGCAGGAAGCGGAACTCTCCGGCTCATCCTCCGAATAGACCCTCTGCCTTTCCGGGGCGGGGGGTAGATACCCCTCGTGACCTCGCAGGCGCGCCACGAGCCAAAGTCAGCCTGTACCAATCAGAGGCGGGCGGTGCCCGTAACAGCCATGTTCGATATCAAGTGGATCAGAGCCAACGCCGAAGCCTTCGACGCCGCTGTGTCGCGGCGCAAGGGGAGTGTCGCGAGCTCTGCTGATCTGCTCGCCATCGACAATCGTCGGCGCGATATCATCACCCGGCTCAACGAGGCGCAGGAGCAGCGCAATGCGCTGTCCAAGCAGATCGGTCAGGCCAAGGCGCAGAAGGACGAGGCCCGGGCGGCCGAACTGATGGCCGAAGTGGCCCGGCTCAAGGCGTTTATTCCGCAGGGCGAAGCCGATGAGCGCGCCGTCGAGGCTGAATTGCACGCCGCCCTCTCGGTGATCCCCAATCTGGTGTTTGATGATGTGCCGAGCGGCGCCGATGAAGCCGACAATGTCGAGTATTTCGGCCGCAATGGCACCGCCGAGACGGCCGCTTTGCAGCGCGCCCCCAAGCCCAGCTTCAGCTTTGCACCCAGGGAACACTACGACGTCGGCGTCGCTGCCCGCGAGATGGATTTTGAAACGGCGGCCAAGCTTTCCGGCAGCCGCTTCGTTGTGCTCAAGGGCCAAGTCGCCCGTCTCGAGCGGGCGCTTGGCCAGTTCATGCTCGACCTGCACACCACCGAGCATGGCTATCTCGAAGTCCAGCCACCGTTGCTGGTCAAGGACACCGCTCTCTACGGAACAGGCCAGTTGCCGAAGTTCTCAGAGGACTTATTCTCGACGAAACACAATGTATTCAGCGCGTTGATGTCCGAATTGGTTGATGAGGATGATTGGAAAAATATATGGCATGGTGATGCTAAGTTCAAAGACGATGCCAAGCAGGCGGAGTTCGATGCTGCAAAGTCGCAGGGTAGGATGTCGCTTGTTCGCCTGGGACCAGGGGACGCACCGGGCATTGAGATCAACCAGTCGCGCTTTCTAATTCCGACTGCTGAAGTTCCGCTCACTAACCTAGTCAGCGGGTTGATCGTTGACGAGCGCGAACTGCCGCTGCGCCTGACCGCATTGACGGCCTGCTTCCGCTCGGAAGCTGGTTCGGCTGGGCGCGACACGCGTGGCATGCTGCGCCAGCACCAGTTCAACAAGGTTGAAATGGTCTCGATTACCACGCCCGAAACCTCGGTGGACGAGCATGAGCGCATGCTTGGCTGTGCCGAGGCCGTGCTGCAGAAGCTGGGTCTGCACTATCGGGTGATGAATTTGTGCACCGGCGATGTCGGGTTCGGTGCCAAAAAGACCTATGACCTCGAAGTCTGGCTGCCGGGGCAGAATACCTATCGGGAGATTTCCTCGGTCTCGGTCTGTGGCGATTTCCAGGCGCGCCGCATGGAGGCCCGCTATCGTCCGGCTGGCGAAAAGCAGGCGCCGCGCTTTTTGCACACGCTCAATGGCTCGGGTACAGCCGTTGGCCGCTGTCTGATCGCCGTGCTGGAAAACTATCAGCAGGAAGATGGCTCGGTGCTGGTGCCCGAAGTGCTGCAGCCCTATATGGGTGGCCTCAAATCCATTGGCGGACAGGGATGAGCCTGCGCATCCTCATTACCAATGACGATGGCGTGGACGCGCCGGGCATTGCCATCATGGCCGATATTGCCCGCGCGCTCAGTGATGACGTCTGGATCGTCGCGCCCGATGGCAACCAGTCCGGGGCAGGGCACCGGCTCAGCTTCGGCACGGAGCTGACCATTGACCGGCGCGACGCCCGCACGTTTGCAGTGATCAACGGCTCGCCAGCCGATTGCGTCGTCGCGGGCATGACCCATCTGCTGGGCGACAAGCCTGCCGATGTGGTGCTGTCGGGCGTCAATGCCGGCCAGAATCTGGGCGATATCGTCAATTGTTCGGGCACTGCTGCCGGGGCCCGCGAAGGCGCCATGCAGGGGGCCATCGGCATCGCCATGAGCCAGGGCGTCGACTACGAGATCAGCCGGGATGTCGACTGGTCCAACGCCCGAACGCACGGCCTGGCCGCCGCGCGGGCCGTTATTGCAGCCGCCACGGGGCGCGGACACTACTACAACGTCAATTTCCCGTTCTGCGACCCGACTGCCACCAAAGGCATTGCAGTTGTGCCGCTGCAGCGCTTCTCGACTTCGCCGTTCCGCTATTATCCCAGTGACAATGCCGGCAAGTTCTTCGTCGCCATTCCTGAAACCCCGCTGCCGCTGGATCGCGATGCCGATTTCGAGAGCCTGCGCCGCGACGGCTATGTCACGGTCACGCCGCTCATGCTGCAGCAAACGGATATGGCCCTGGCCGCACAACTCAACGGCACACTCAAGCTGTAGCGGCAAGCCGCGCGTGCGGTTCTGCACCGTCTGCAAAGTTTAACCTTACCCAATCGAAAATCACGTCGTACCGATTTTGCTCAAATCGCATCGACTTTAAACTCGTCTTTACCTTACCGGCCTAGATTCAGTCTCGTGTTGAGTACCTGCGTACGAGTAAGCTGATGAGTATCCGCGTATCCCGTCGGGCGCCTAAGGGCGCCGTTGCGATGGCTGGCCTTCTGATTGCTGCCGTTGCCCTGTCCGGGTGTTCCAGTCTGGGTAGTCGTGCCTTTGGCGACCCCACCACGACCGGCTCGCTGCCACAGGCCGCTCCCCAATCCATCAATCAGCCCATGCCGGCTAGCCTTGGCGCACCACAGACTTTGGTGGCTGAATCCCAGTTTATCCCGCCGGCCAATATTGGTGGCGGCGTGGCGCAACCCCAGGCCATTCAGCCACTGTGGGGCCAGCCAACACAAACGGCATTCAGTCAGCCCGCCGCGCCGATGGCGGGCAGTGGCGCTGTGCCGACTGTTCAGTCGCAAAATCTGCCAGTTCTGAGTAATTCGCCCCAGGGATCCGTTCCAGCCATGCAAGCACAACCCGCTTTCGCTTCAGCGCCCATGCCGTCACCTGCTGCCCTTGGCAGCATGCCAACCAATAGCTCGATGCCTACGCTGGCCGCAGCCACTCCCGATGCGTCGGCGTCCGGTAGCGCCTTTACGCACACTATCGCCAGCGGTGAATCGCTCTACACCATTGCCCGTCGCTACGAAGTGACGACGCAGTCCTTGGTGCAGGCCAACAATCTGGCCTCGCCCGACAAGATCGTGGTGGGTCAGAAGGTCATCATTCCGGGCCGCTCCGATCTGCTCGCCAACAAGGCGCCGACTATCAAGCTTGCCTCCACCGACAGCACTGCCGCTGCGGCACCGGCCCAGCAGGTCTTGCCACAGGCGGCGCCCAATACGCTGCAGGCCAGCACAGCGCCAGCCGCTACGCCTGCGCCAGTTGCCGCCCAGCCAGTCGAAATTGCCAGTGCACCCGCAGCCGAGCCGGTCATGTCGGGCAGCGACAAGTTCCGCTGGCCCGTCAGCGGCCGCGTGCTGGTTGATTTTGCCGCATCCAAGGGCACTGGCATCAATATCGAGGCTGCCGAGGGCGCTGCCGTCAAGGCCGCCGAGAATGGCACGGTCATCTATGTCGGCTCAGGCGTTGAAGGTTACGGCAATCTGATCCTGATCCGTCACCCCAATGGCTATGTCTCGGCCTATGCCCATCTGGGCACGATGAATGTCGCCAAGGGCACCAATGTTGGTCGTGGCGATACCATTGGCGCCGCCGGCAAGACCGGCTCGGTGACCAAGCCACAGCTGCACTTCGAGCTGCGCAAGGGCGCTACCCCGGTTGATCCCGTGCCACTGCTCGCCAGCTAAGACACTTCGAAAATCCCCGTATAAGCCCCCGCCAGGTGCGGGGGCTTTGCCTTATGGGGCTGATTTGCCCATTTCGCCGGCCAGGCTGCGCACCAGCTGGATGGCAACACGCCCCGAGCGGGCGCCGCGCGTCGCCGCCCATTCGATGGCCCGCGCCTCCAGTGCAGCGTCGTCGATTTCGAGGCCGTAGTGGCCCGCATAGCCGCGAACCATGGTCAAAAAGGTCGGTTGATCGCAGTTGTGAAAGCCCAGCCACAGCCCGAACCGGTCGGACAACGACACCTTTTCCTCCACCGCCTCACCGGGATTGATCGCGGTCGACCGCTCATTCTCGATCATGTCGCGGGGCATCAGGTGGCGGCGGTTGGAGGTGGCGTAGAACAGCACATTGTCTGGCCGGCCCTCCAGCCCGCCATCGAGAATGGTCTTGAGCGATTTGTAGCTGGTCTCGCCATTGTCAAAACTCAGATCATCGCAGAACACGATGAACCGGGCGGGTTCGTCGGCAATGCGGCGCATCAGGGCCGGCAGGGTGTCGAGATCCTCGCGCGCGATCTCGATCAGCACCAGCCGCGTAAACCCGGCATTGCCGCGCGTGATGATGTCGCCGTGAATGGCCTTGACCAGGGAGCTCTTGCCCATGCCGCGCGCGCCCCACAGCAGCGCATTGTTGGCGCCGTGTCCGCGGGCGAACTGTTCGGTGTTGCGCAGCAGGATGTCCTGCACGGCGTCAATTCCCTTGAGCATGGCCAATGGCACGCGACTGACCTGGGGAACTGCAACCAGTTGTCCCGAATCGCCATCCCAGTGATAGGCATTGGCGGCGCCCAGTGCGGGCGCGTCAGTCTCGGTTGCAGGAGCCAACGCCTTCAATGCATTGGCAATTGCCTCGAGTTTGGCACTGATTTCGGCCAGGTATGCTTTGCTGTTCAACGCAGTCTATCCTCTCGTTCGGCGCGGCAATTTGGGGCACCCGGAATGCCTTTGCAATCAACGGGGCGCAAATGTATAGTCCGCCCGATTTTGACCGGGGCGCAAGTGCAACTGACCCCACATGCGTCCAGTGGCATTGTGCCGTGATTAACTTCGGCTGGCGCAGCCTCTCCCAAACCAAGAAAAAACCAAGGAAATCGCCATGTTCGTAACACCCGCATTCGCCCAGGCAGCAGGCGCCGCCGCTCCCGCAGGTGGCATCGGTGACATCTTCATCCAGCTCATGCCGATTCTGCTGCTGGTCGTGATCTTCTGGTTCCTCATCTTCCGCCCGCAGCAGAAGCGTCTGAAAGCCCAGCAGGCCATGCTGGCTGCCATTCGTCGCGGCGACACCGTCGTCACCACTGGCGGTATTGTCGGCAAGGTGACCAAGGCTGTTGACGGCGAAGATCTCGAAGTGGAAATTGCCACGGGTGTGAAGGTCAAGCTGGTGCGCGGCATGGTTGCTGACGTGCGCACCAAGGCCGAGCCGGTCAACGACAACAAGCCTGCCTAATAACTGCCTCCCGCATATCGCCGGAGCCTCATGGCTCCGGCTTTTTTCCTTTCAGGACGACATAAATGCAGTTCTCGCCGGCTCGTACCGCCATCATCATTGCTGTTACTCTGCTGGGCTTCCTGTTCGCCTTGCCGAGCTTTTTGCCGCAAGCCGCGCGGGACGCATGGCCGAGCTGGCTGCCGTCGCAAACCATCGTGTTGGGTCTCGATCTGCAGGGTGGTTCGCACCTTCTGCTCGAGGTCAATCAGGAGGGCATTGTCACCGAGCGGTTGGCGGACCTGCGTCGGGACGCCCGCAGCATACTGGCCAATGACAATGGCATCGGCAATCTGATCACCACCGATCCGGTGAGCCGCTCGATTTCCATCGAGCTGACCGACCCGACCCAGGCCGACGCCGCGCTGGCTGCCCTGCAAGGTCTGCAGAATGCCGTCGGCAATACGCTGTTCTCCAATTCAGGCGTGCAGGAACTCACCATCGAGCCGGTTGCCAATGGCCGGATCAGCATTGCGCTGACCCAGGACGGCATTGACGACCGCATGTCGGCGCTGGTGGCGCAGTCCATCGAAGTTATCCGCAACCGTATCGATGAGCTCGGTACGACCGAGCCAAGCATTCAGCGCCAGGGCAATAATCGCGTGCTGGTCCAGGTGCCCGGCTTTGGCGACTCCACCCGGCTCAAGGACATCATTTCGCGCACCGCGCGCCTGACGTTCCACATGGTCTATCCCGGCATGACCGCCGCTCAGGCGGAAACGCAGGGTCTGCCCGCCGGCACCATGATCCTGCCCAGTCAGGATGGCGGCAGCGAACTGCTCTATGAGGACATTGCCCTGGGCGGTGAATCGCTCGTGGATGCCCAGCCCAGCTATGATCAGCAACGCTCCATGCCGGTCGTCAGCTTCCGCTTTGACACGCGGGGCGCCATCACCTTTGGCCAGATCACCTCCGCCAATGTCGGCAAGCGCTTCGCCATCGTGCTGGACCATCAGGTCATTACGGCGCCCGTCATCCAGTCAGCCATTACCGGCGGCTCGGGTCAGATCAGCGGCAGCTTCACCACGGCGACGGCGAACGATCTTGCCGTGCTGCTGCGTGGTGGTGCGCTGCCGGCCAGTCTCGACATCGTCGAGGAACGCTCGGTCAGTGCCGGCCTTGGCGCCGACTCGATCCGCGCCGGCATCACCGCTGGTATCATCGGCGCCATTGCCGTAGTCGTGTTCATGGTGCTGGCCTATGGCCTGTTCGGTGTGTTCGCCAACATTGCCGTGCTGCTCAACGTGGTGCTGATCCTGGCCGCTCTCTCCATGCTCGGCGCTACGCTGACCTTGCCCGGCATCGCCGGTATCGTGCTGACCATCGGCATGGCTGTGGACGCCAACGTGCTGATCTTTGAACGAATCCGCGAAGAACTGGCGGCGGGACGCAGCAAGATATCGGCCATTGAAGCCGGGTTCCAGCGCGCCATGGGCACCATTTTGGACGCCAATGTCACCACGCTGATTGCCGCCATTGTGCTGTTCTATCTCGGCTCCGGCCCGGTGCAGGGCTTTGCCGTTACCCTGGCACTGGGCATCCTGACCACCTTGTTCACCGCCTATATGGTGACGCTGTTCATCGTCGGCCGCTGGTACAATTGGGTGCGCCCCAAGACCCTCAAGATCCAGCTCATCCGCCTGATCCCCGATGGCACCAAAATCTCGTTTATGGGCATTCGCAAATATGCGATCGCCTTTTCGATCATCACCTCGCTGCTGTCGCTGGGCTGGTTCGGCTATCACGGACTCAATCTGGGCATCGACTTCCGGGGTGGGTCTTCCATGGAGATTCAGGCCACGGACGGCACGGCTGATCCCGGCGCCATCCGTGAGGCGCTGTCGGCGCTCGATCTGGGCGAAATCCAGGTACAGGGCTTCGGCGAAGCCGATCGTTTGCTGGTCCGCGTGCAAACGCAGGATGGCGGACCATCTGCACAGCAGGAGGCCGTCGCCCAGATTCAGCAGACCATTGAAGCGGCCGGCTATGAAACGCGTGGTACTGAAACCGTCGGCCCGACCGTCTCGAGTGAACTGGCGCTGACCGGGGCGCTCGGCCTCGGCGTCGCCCTGGTCGGCATCCTGATCTATCTGTGGTTCCGCTTCGAATGGCAGTTCGCCGTCGGTGCTATCGTTTCGACCGCGCATGACGTCATTCTGACCATTGGCCTGTTCGCATTCGCCGGCCTGGAGTTCAACGCCTCCAGCATTGCGGCGATCCTGACCATTCTGGGCTACTCACTTAACGATACCGTGGTGATTTATGACCGTATTCGCGAATATCGCCTGAAGTACAAAAAGATCGGGCTGCCCGAGATCATCGATATATCGATCAATTCGACCTTGCCTCGCACCATCCTGACGGCGACCACGACCTTCCTGGCTCTGATGGCTCTGGTGGTGTTTGGCGGCGAGGTCATCCGCAGCTTCACCATTTCGATGGCCTGGGGTGTGTTTGTCGGTACCTATTCGTCAATCTTCATTGCTGCACCCATCTTGATCTACCTTGGTCTGACCACCCGGTTGGACCATGCCGGCGACGACAATGGCGATAAGCTGCCCAAACCGGCCGATGGTGCGTCGGTCTAAGGGTCAATCATGACAGAGGGTGCGCCGGGCCATTTCCCGCAGCAGGTGGGGATTGACGCCTATGGCAATGGCGGCTTTCGCTTTGCCGAGATGTCGCATCGCGGGTCGCTGCTGTGTCTGCCTGGCGGCATGTTGGGCTGGAGCGTGACGACAGCGGCTGAGATCACGCTGGAGAGCCTGGCACCCGTACTGGACTCCGCCGGTGATATCGACGTGCTGATGATCGGGTTGGGCCACGACATTGCCGGTCTGGCGCCCGAAATCAGGGCGGCACTGCGCGCGCAGGGGATCATCGTTGAGGCGATCACCACTGGCAGTGCGGTGCGCACCTACAATGTGCTGCTTGCCGAACATCGCGCCGTGGCGGCGGCATTGATAGCCGTCGACAAGGTTCGCTGAGATGAGCGCCGAGAGCTTTTCCCACGCCGCAGAGGCGCTGCGCAGCAGTGATCGCGACCGCTATCTGGCCACGCTGGTATTGAGCGGCGCACACCGCGATGCGGTTACCGCGCTCTATGCCTTCAATGCCGACGTCGCCTCAATCCGTGACCGCGTATCTGAACCGGCGCCCGGCGAAATGCGCCTGCAATGGTGGAGTGATGCGCTGGAGGGCAAGGAACACGGCGCTGTGCGGCAGAACCCGGTCGCCGATGCGCTGCTCGACACCATTGACCGCTACAGCATTCCCGCCGGTACCCTGTTGCGTCTGCTCGGCGCGCGGCGCTTTGACCTCTACAACGACCCCATGCCGGATCTGCAGAGCTTTGAGGGCTATGCCGGCGAAACCGTTTCCACGCTGTACCAGCTGGCCGCCATGATCCTCAATGATGGGGAGACTATCGAAACCGGAGACGCCGCCGGCCATCTCGGTGTCGCCCACGCCATGATCGGCCATTTGCGGGCATTTGGCCATTTTTCCGCGCAGGGCCGCATCATGTTGCCCTGGATGGTTTTCGAGGCCAATGGTGTGCGCGAGGGCGAGATTTTCACCGGGACGGAAAGCGAGGGGCTGGCCGCGGCCTTGGGGCAGATCAGCGAACTCGCTGCCGATCACCTCGCCAAGGCGGAGACGGCCATTGCCCAATTGCCTGGCCAGCTCAAGCCGGCTTTTGCGCCTCTTGCCGTTCTCAAGGCGCAGTACGACCTGCTGCAAAACCACGCCACCGGCCTGTTTGCCCCGGTGCCCGATGATGCCGATTGGCGCAAGATCACCCGGCTGACCTGGTGGAATTGGCGCAATCGCTAGAGGCGGTCCTGGCCAAAGGCGACGAAGTCGCCCGTCAACCGCCCGGCTGTGACGCCGGCGTAATCCAGCACAGCGTCCACCTTGATCCGGGCCACACCCTTGCGGGTCAGCATGGCCATGAATCTGTTCCAGTCCTCTCCCGGCGCTAGCGCCGAGCGGGCCGTAAAATCGCCGGCGATTGGCGCGAGGTAGTCCATGCTATTGCGCTGGATTACCACGCGGCTCGGATGGCCCAATGCGCTCAGCCGCACATGCAGCAGGCACCAGGCCGCCAGAATGGCGACGGCCGAGGCGCTGCCACCAAAGACAGTGTCGCGATGATTGATATTGGGCGCCAATGGCGCCCCCAGCACCACAGCATCCTCGGCAATCGACACCACCCGCACCGCCATCGCCTTCGAGAGGGGAATGTGGTCGTGCAGATAGTGTTCGAGCGCGACAGGGGTCATGCCCAAGCTTTCAGATCCTCAAGCGCCCTAGAGGTGATGGCCTTGCGCTTGGCTTGGGTTTTCTCCGGTCCGCGCCAGCGTCCGGCGCCCTCGGGCTTGGTGATGGTAACGGGCGGAAACAGACCGAAATTGATATTCATCGGCTGGAAGCTGCGCGCGCCGCTATAGCTGTCGGACTCGATGTGCCCCCCGGTGATGTGGGCGATCAGGGCACCCAGCGCCGTGGTATTGGGGGGCGTCGGCAGCGTCTGCCCTTGCGCCTCGGCAGCAGCAAGGCGGCCGGCGATCAGCCCGACGGCAGCGCTTTCCACATAGCCTTCCACGCCCGTGACCTGACCGGCAAAGCGGATTCGCGGATCGGCCTTCAGCTTGAGGTCTGGCCCCAACACCTTGGGTGAATTGAGGAAGGTGTTGCGATGCAACCCACCCAGCCGGGCAAACTGGGCGTTTTCGAGCCCGGGGATCATGCGCAGGATCTCTGCCTGCACGCCGTAGCGCATCTTGGTCTGGAACCCGACCATGTTCCACAACGTCCCCAGCGCATTATCCTGCCGCAACTGCACAATGGCATAGCTCTTGACCAGCGGATCGCGTGGATTGGTCAGGCCGACCGGCTTCATCGGCCCATGCCGCAGCGTCTCGACACCGCGCTCGGCCATCACTTCGATAGGCAGGCAGCCGTCGAAATAGGGGACCTTTTCCCAGTCCTTGAATTCGTGCAGCGGTGCCACCTTGAGTGCCTCGACAAAGGCCAGATACTGCTCCTTGTCCATGGGGCAGTTCAGGTAGTCGGCGCCGGTGCCACCCGGGCCGGCCTTGTCGTAGCGCGACTGCGCCCAGACAATGTCCATATTGATGCTGTCATAATGCACGATGGGCGCTATGGCGTCGAAAAATGCCAGCGCATCTTCGCCAGTCTTGGCCAGGATGGCCTCAGCCATTGCCGGCGAGGTCAGCGGGCCAGTGGCAATGATCACATTGCCCCAGTCTGCGGGCGGCAGGCCCGCCACTTCCTCACGCGCCATGGTGATGTTGGGGTGGCCTTCAATGGCTGCCGTCACTGCCGCCGAAAAGCCGTGCCGATCAACGCCCAGGGCGCCACCGGCTGGAATCTGGCTCTTGTCGGCGCAGGCCATGATGATCGAATTGCAGCGCCGCATCTCTTCGTGCAGCAGCCCCACGGCGTTCTGCTCGGCATCGTCCGAGCGGAAGCTGTTGGAGCATACGAGCTCGGCCAGGCTGTCGGTCTGGTGTGCGTCGGTGCCGCGAACGGGGCGCATTTCGTGCAGGATAACTTTGACGCCGGCCTGCGCGGCCTGCCATGCAGCTTCCGAGCCGGCAAGGCCGCCGCCAATGATATGAATAGGTTCTGATGTGGACATGAAAGCCAGATAGCAAGCGCCGCAGAACGGCGCAACCGATCTTGCGGTCTACCAGACGAGCGCTAGCATGGCGCAGGGAATTGGGGGACTGTCATTGAGTCGAAATCTCGTGCTGTGGGGGCGGGCAAGCTCTGCCAATGTGCAGAAGACGCTCTGGGCCCTGGAAGAACTTGGCCTGCCTTATAAGCACCACCTGGTGGGCGGCGCATTTGGCGGGCTGGATGATCCGCAATATCGGGTCCTGAACCCGAATGGGCTGGTGCCGACCCTGCAGGATGGTGATCTCACCGTGTGGGAGAGCCACGCGACCCTGCGCTATCTGGCGGGCGCGTACGGCCGGGATACCTTGTGGCGCCACGATCCGCGTGAGCGGGCCATTGTCGATCAATGGACCGATTGGACGGCCTCCACCTTCCAGCCAGGCTGGATCGCGGTGTTCTGGCTTCTGGTGCGCACGCCGCCCGAACAGCACGATGCCAAAGCCATCGCGGCGGCGCATGCCAGAACGGTTGCGGCGTTGCGCATCCTCGACGCGAACTTTGCGCATCGGGATTATGTCGCTGGGAACCGTCTGAGCTACGCCGATATCGCAGCCGGCGTGGCACTTTATCGCTGGTTTACCATGGACATAGATAGGCCAGCTATGCCGGGGATTGAGAACTGGTATCGGCGGTTGCAACAGCGGGAGGCGTTTCGGAAGGTGGTTATGGTCAGTTATGCAGAATTGGTCGGCAGGCTGGCATTCTAGAAAAGAAAAACACCCGCGTCTCAGAGAGATGCGGGTGTTTGGACTGGGTCGGTGGTAATATCTGTGAGGTAATTCTTACAGAGCACTGGCATGATCACGAGCAACGCGATTGATGTCGGTGCGCGAAATGCCCAGGTCGTTGAGCTGACGATTGTCGAGAGCGGCGAGTTCACGAACGGTCTGCTGGTAAGCGGCCCATTTCTTGAATGTTTTACGAATGTCCATCTGGAAGTCTCCTTGTGTTTGCAAGACTATATTTAGGGCAGGTGAGGTCGAATGAGCAGTGGGCTATTGGTCAAGTGAGCTATGCGTTTTTTGCTGGGCTCAGCGAATTGTGGTTACGAAAAGCTTAAGCCCTGCGCGGCGGCGATGGCCACTGGATATCCGCCTGGCGGCCATCGAAGAATGCGGGCAGCAAGAAAGGCTAGCGGTCGAACAGTGACCGGGTCATCTTGGAGAAGTCGGGGCCGGAGATCCCCAGTAAATCGGCATCACGCGTCGAGGGAACGTCCATTTCCCGCAACGTCTGCTTGATGTCGACCAGGCGCTTGATGCGCCAGACGGCTCGTACAAACATCGGAATATCCCCTTTGGCAGTCGGATTGACGAGCTCAAGATGGGATGGTTCGGGCGGAAGCGCCATACCCTTAACGTCAAGCGCTTCATGCACCAAACGCATGGCGTTTTCATAGTTTTGTCGTCATTGCCGCAATTGGCATCGCGGCGAGGCGCGTTTTTGACCCACTCACCGTTTTGTAACACTGTGCGCAACGGACGCCCGCAAAACCGGGCGTCGCGTTAGCAGATGCGTTAGCAATAATGTAGCCATTTGGCGCCTTGCGGTGAAGAAAACGCCTACTCCGCCGCCTCGGTGGCGAAATGGGGCCGACGCGACATGATGTCCTTGAGGAAGTGGCCAGTGTGCGAGCGCGCATTGGCCGCCACATCCTCGGGCGTGCCGATGGCCACAATCTCGCCGCCGCCATCGCCACCTTCCGGCCCCAGGTCGATGAGCCAGTCGGCGGTCTTGATCACTTCGAGGTTGTGCTCGATGACCACGACGGTATTGCCGCCATCGACCAGTTCGTGCAGCACGTCGAGCAGCTTGGCCACGTCGTGGAAGTGCAGGCCCGTCGTCGGCTCGTCCAGCATATAGAGGGTGCGCCCGGTGGCGCGCTTGGAGAGTTCCTTGGACAGTTTGACGCGCTGCGCCTCGCCACCCGAGAGCGTCGTCGCCGGCTGGCCAATCTTGACATAGCCCAGGCCGACGCGCTGCAGCGTGGCGAACTTGTCGCGAATGGTCGGCACCGCCGAAAAGAAGTCGACGCCTTCGTCGATGGTCATGTCCAGGATGTCGGAGATCGACTTGCCCTTGAACTGCACTTCGAGCGTTTCGCGGTTGTAGCGCTTGCCCTTGCAGACATCACAGGTGACGTAAACGTCGGGCAGGAAGTGCATTTCGATCTTGAGCAGGCCATCGCCCTGGCACTTCTCGCAGCGCCCGCCCTTGACGTTGAAGCTGAAGCGGCCGGGGCCATAGCCCCGGGTCTTGGCTTCGGGCAGCCCGGCAAACCATTCGCGCAGCGGCGTGAAGGCGCCGGTATAGGTGGCCGGGTTGGAGCGCGGTGTGCGGCCAATCGGGCTCTGGTCGATGTCGATGACCTTGTCGAGGAATTCCAGCCCCGTCAGCGATTCATGCGGGGCAGGGACCACGCGCGCGCCATTCAGACGGCGGGCAATGGCCTGGTACATGGTGTCGATCATCAGGGTGGACTTGCCGCCACCACTGACGCCGGTAATGGCGACGAACAGGCCGAGCGGCACATCGACCGACACATTCTTCAGATTATTGCCGGTGGCGCCCTTGATGCCGAGCGCCTTGCCGGGCGTGCCGACACGGCGTTCGGCCGGCATGGCAATGCCCATGCGGCCCGACAGATACTTGCCGGTCAGCGAGTCGGGGTGATTGAGAATGTCCTGGGGCGTACCCTCGGCGACGATATGGCCGCCATGCACACCGGCGCCGGGGCCGATATCGACCACATAGTCGGCGGTCATGATGGCGTCTTCGTCATGCTCGACCACGATCACCGTATTGCCGATATCGCGCAGGCGCTGCAGGGTTTCGAGCAGGCGGGCATTGTCGCGCTGGTGCAGGCCGATGGAGGGCTCGTCGAGCACGTAGAGCACGCCGGTCAGGCCCGAGCCGATCTGGCTGGCCAGCCGGATGCGCTGGCTTTCGCCGCCCGACAGCGTGCCCGAATTGCGCGCCAGGGTGAGATAGTCCAGGCCCACATCGATCAGGAAGTTCAGCCGCTCCCGGATTTCCTTGAGGATGCGCTCGCCGATCAGCTGCTGATTGGGGGTGAATTTGGCCGGCAGGGCGTCAAACCAGGCGGCGGCGCTGCGGATCGACTGTTCGGTGACCTGGCCAACGTGAAAACCATCAATCTTGACGGCCAGCGATTCCGGCTTCAGCCGATAGCCGCCACAGGCGATGCAGGGCTTGGCCGACATGTATTTTTCGATTTCTTCGCGCATGCCAGCGCTTTCGGTTTCCTTGTAGCGCCGCTCCAGATTGCCGATGACACCTTCAAAGGCCTTGGAGGTCTTGTACTGGCGCAGACCATCGTCATAGACGAAGTCGACCTGCTCGCGGCCGGTGCCATACAGCACCGCATGCTGCACCTCGAACGGCAGGTCGCTCCACGGCGTCTCGGTGGAGGCGCCGAACAGTTTCACCACCGCCGACAGCGTCTGAATGTAATAGGGCGCACTGGTCTTGGACCAGGGCAGGATGGCCCCGGCGCGGATCGACAGGCTGGAATCGGGCACGATCTGGTCGGCGTCGATCTTGCGCTCGGTGCCCAGGCCGTCACAGACCGGGCAGGCGCCAAAGGGATTGTTGAACGAGAACAGGCGCGGTTCGATCTCGGCAATGGTGAAGCCGGAGACCGGGCAGGCGAATTTTTCCGAAAACGTCTGCTGCCGTGCCGTGCCGTCTTCGTTCTGCTGGTCGGCAAATTCGATCAGCGCGATGCCATCGGTCAGCTTCAGCGCGGTTTCAAAGCTCTCGGCCAGCCGCCCGGCAATATCGGGCCCGATCACCAGGCGATCGACCACCACTTCAATGTCGTGCTTGAGCTTCTTGTCGAGGGCAGGGGCATCCTCGATTTCGTGATACTCGCCATCGATCTTGACGCGCTGGAAGCCCTTGCGCATCAGATCGGCCAGTTCCTTCTTGTATTCGCCCTTGCGACCGCGCGCGATGGGCGCCAGCAGATAGACCCGGGTGCCCTCGGGCAGCTCCAGCGTCTTGTCGACCATCTGGGTGACGGTCTGGCTCTCAATGGGCAGACCGGTGGCGGGCGAATAGGGCACGCCGACGCGGGCAAACAGCAGGCGCAGATAATCGTAGATCTCGGTGACCGTACCGACGGTGGAGCGCGGATTGCGGCTGGTGGTCTTCTGCTCGATGGAAATGGCCGGGCTGAGGCCCTCGATGTGCTCGACATCGGGCTTCTGCATCATTTCGAGGAACTGGCGGGCATAGGCTGACAGCGACTCCACATAGCGGCGCTGCCCTTCGGCATAGATGGTGTCAAAGGCCAGCGAGGACTTGCCCGAACCACTGAGGCCCGTCATGACGATCAGGCTGTCGCGCGGCAACTTGAGGTCGATGCCCTTGAGATTGTGCTCGCGGGCACCGCGCACGATGATCTCTCGGTTCAGGCTGGGCTTTGGCGTCATCAATCAAGTCCATGGCTCGGTGCGCCAGAGTGTTGGCAGCACAGCGGTCAAACGGTCGTCGGCAGGGCGGGAAGCTCCAGAAAATAGGCATTGCGGGCCACTGCCGCAAGTTGGCTCCGCGCATGGCGGCCCGGCGCTGCAGTCACCTTAGCGTGTCCACTCCACCTTGCCAAAGCGGCATATAACACCCGGAACATAAGCGGAACAATACAGATTCGGTCAAGCGCGACATGCCGGTTCACGCCATGCCCGGCACCACCATGATGCCGAGCAGCATAACGGCAAAGAGCCGGAACGGTTGGTATAGTCCATGCACGATTTCCCATGAGCGGCTCTGCCATTGGGGCAGGGCTGCTGACAAGCTGTGTCAGCAGCGTGAGGCAAGGGGCATCTGCCTTGCTTTGGCCGCAAGTTCGCGCTCGGGCGCCAGCCATGTTAGGGTTTTGCCGTGGTCGCAATACTGCGGCCTTTACCGATACAGATCGGACTTTCATGCAAATTCCCGAATGGACGAAACCCGCACTTTACGGTGCGGCGACCGGTGCCGTCGCCCTTGCCATCATTGGCTTCAGCTGGGGTGGCTGGGTCACTGGCGGTAGCGCCCAAGAGCTTGCAGCCAAACAATCGGCGAGCGATGTCACCGCGGCCCTCACCCCCTATTGCGTGGAGCAGTCCACCAGCGACAGCAACCGCGTGGCGGTGATGGCCGAGCTGGGCAAAGCCTCGACCTATGCCTGACGCGGCATCATCGAAAAAGCGGGTTGGGCGACGCCTTTGGGCGCCGACGCGCCCAATCGTGACCTTGCCAACGCCTGCGCCCAGGCGCTCAAGCCAGCCTGATCCCGCGCCGTCAAGCGTCCCGCGCCGGCTGGCACGGGACGCTTGACAATTATCCGCAGCAGAACATAACATGAACCCAAGGCGCGATCGGCAAGCGGCAGTCGTTTCTTAGGTGTTTAAAACATGCTGTTCAGGCGCGCGCCCGGTCGGGCGAAGCGCTAGAACAGAGCGGCGTGCGGACTCCGATCAAGCAGCCGCGTCCGGGGTGGACTGGTCCGCAACCATCAGTAAGTAAGCGTCCCGCGACCACGCAGACCGGGACTGAATTGAAAAAGGAATGAGCGATGGCAGGCAGTGTCAACAAGGTGATCCTGGTCGGCAATCTTGGCGCCGATCCAGAAGTGCGGAATTTGCCCAGTGGCGGCAAGGTGGTCAATCTGTCGATCGCCACCTCCGAGAACTGGAAAGACAAGAATACCGGCGAGCGCCGCGAAAAGACCGAATGGCACCGCGTGGTGATTTTCTCGGAAGGTCTGGCCCGGGTCGCCGAGAGCTATCTCAAGAAGGGTTCCAAGGTCTATATCGAGGGCCAGTTGCAGACCCGCAAATGGCAGGATCAGTCGGGCGCTGACAAATACAGCACCGAGATCGTGCTGCAGGGTTTCAACTCCAACATGACGCTGCTTGATGGTCGTGGCGACAGCGGCGGCGGCGGCGGCGACGATGGTGGCGGCTTCCGAGGCACCGGTGGTGGCGCCGGTGGCGGTGGGGCCCGTCGGCCGCAGGCCAACGCCCCGGCCTTCGAGCCCGGCGGCATGGACGACGATATTCCGTTCTAGGGCGTATCACCGTTTCGCAGAGACGGCGAAATCGCTCTAGGTCTTTGACGGTCGTCTTTCGAGTGCGACAGTGGAGCCATTGCGGGGCCCATTCGCTCCGGCCTTCGCCGCCGAGCAAAATATATCAAAGGGGTCGCATCAGCGGCCCCTTTGCCCGTTCTGGTCAACCAGATCAGTCGGCGTGCCGGCGCATCGTATTGCGCCCGGCCGCCTTGGCCGCATAGAGCGCGATATCGGCTTTGCGGAACAGGTCTTCGGGCGAACCGCCGGTGTTCAGGGCTACCCCAACCGAGGCGCTCAGCGTTATGGTCTGCCCGTTGCGCAGATACGGCCCGCCCACCGCATGCACGATGCACTGGCCCAAGGCGTCGAGATCGGCCACACCATGATCGCCGGCTGGCAATACGGCAAATTCGTCGCCGCCAATGCGGGCCACCAATGCGGCGCCCTGACAGCAGGCGACCAGCCGCGCCGCAGCCTCCTTGAGGCAGTCGTCGCCCACGGCGTGGCCATGGGTGTCATTGATCTGCTTGAAGCCATCGAGGTCGATCAACAGCAGGCTCGTGACGGGGGCACCATGGGTGACGCCGCTCAGGTCGGCGAGCTGGTTCTGGAACTGGCTGCGATTGGCCAGTCCGGTCATCACATCGGTTTCGGCCAGATAGCGGGTCCGGTCGGCGAGCAGTTTTTCTTCGGTGATGTCCTGCTTCATGCCGAAAATGCGCCGGGCCACGCCATCGTGCGCCTCGACCGAGCCGGTCAGCCGCATCCAACGGCGTGTGCCCTTGGCAGTGATGATTTCCGCGTCGACGCAGAAATCGCTGCACTCGGCGATAGCCTTGGCGCGCGCCGCTTCCATGGCGATGCGGGATGCCGCCGTGTAGCACTCGACGGTTGCAGCACGCTCGAGGGGTGCGCCGCGCGGCAGCTCGAACAGATCATAGACACTGTCGGTCCAGGTCAGGCTGTTATCGGCCAGATCGCAGGCCCAGACGCCGATTCTCGCGGTCTGGGAGGCGAGATTGAACATCTCGCGTTCCTGTTCCTGTTCGCTCCGCAGCACCGTGATCTGTCGGGCCTGGCGAGCGATGGTGGCCGCACTGGTGACGTCAATGGCCAGGGCCGCCAGCCGATAGGCCATGGCCGGGCTGCGGGGTTGACGATCGACCAGGCTCAGCAGCAGCGGGGCGCCGGGGTCGCCGGCAGGCAGGATCAGGCCGGCATAAAAACGCGCCACAGGGGCGGCAGCGTCCAGGCTGGTGGTGTCGGCAATGATCAGCGGTCCCGTGTGGCGCAGGGTCTGCAGTTGCAGCGGCTGCAGGTCGGTCAGCAGGTCTGTCGCGCCAGCTGCCGCCAGCACCCGCAATCTGTCCGCGTCAACCCGGGTCAGGCTGGCGCTTTCGACGCCAAGCAGCACCCGCAGCCGGTGCAGGGTCGACAGCAGCGGATCGGGGGGCGCGGTCTCCGTCTGGGACGGGGCCCATCGCGCATGAATGGCGTGCTGACTGGTCAATAGGGGGACTCGGTGTTCAGGACCGCGTCAACTTAGCCAGCGCCCGTTAACACTTCTTCGTCTTTGCGATGAAAATGCGCGGCTGTACCCTTTATCGGCTGAACGGCACGTCAGCGCGCAGGCTGTCGCCATTCTCCACATAGATCACTTCAAACACCACATTGATGGCGTCGCGCGCCAGATTGATCTGGGCGGTGATCGCCAGTTCCTTGCCCTCTTCATCCTGGTCGCGTTCGCGCAGATTGAAGATCAGCCCATTGCCGCGCTTCTGGCCGATGGCTACGCCGGTAAAGGTGGCGTTGGAACTCATCACCGCCTCGTAGCGCTTGCTGGCGGCGATATAGGCCATGGTGCCCGCGACCGAGAGCTGGGTGCCGGCCAGGCTGCAGCGGCCGCTGTAATTGACCTTGTCCTGATTGCCTGGCTTGAGCGACAGGCGGCACAGGACGGTTTCGGTATTGGCGCCCACCAGCACGCCGCGCCCGCGCCAATCGCCCAGATAGGATTGCAGCAGGGCCAGTTCGGCCGGCCCGGCATAGGCGGGGGCGGCGGCCGCACCACCCATGGCCAGCAGGCCGATGGCGGCAATCGCCCGGGTCAGCTGATAAAAACCGTTCATCGCGTCACATCTCCAGTTGAAGCATGGCCCGGCCATGCGGGGGGCGCAAACCGATGCGGCGCAGCTCTGGTGGCGCGCTGCCGGCCAGAATCATGCCGCCCTCAATGTAGCTGCGCCCGCCATTTGCTCGCAAGCGGCAGTCAGCCCGGTGGCAGCAGGCGGCCCGTGCGCGTATCGCCGGCGGGATCATCGGGTGTGGCGTCGTGGTCGGCGGTGCGGACCCGAATCCTGGCCAGCGGCTGAAAGAAGCGCGCCCCGGCCACCAGAATGGCCGGCAGCATGAACAGATCCCCGATCAGCGCCAGCGCCAGTGACAGCACGAACAGCCGGCCGAACAGCGCCACCTGCGGCAGATCGGAATATGCCACGATGGCCGTGCCGACGCACAGGATCACCGTGGTGGCGACGATGGCCCCGCCAATGCGCTCAAGGGTGTTCCTGATCGCGCCGATATGGTCGCGATACTCCTCGCGCCGCCCATGCACATAGTGGCTGAGGAAATGGATGGTGTCGTTGACGGCAATGCCAAAGGCGATGGTCAGCGCAATCACCGTGGTCAATTGCAGCCCGGCCCCGCTGACCCACAGATAGGCCTCGGTGCCCAGGATCGGGAACAGATTGGGGACAATCGAGGCCATCGCCACCCGCAGCGAACCGAAGGCGAAGCCGATCAGCGCGATATTGAGGATGACGCTGACCGCCAGCGAGGCCTGCAGCGAGCGAACAATGTCATCGGTGGCAAAGGTGGTCAGCACGCGAAAGCCGCCGATCTCGGCCCCGGCAATGCCGGCCGCCAGCAGCTCGGCATCGATCCGCGCCACCATCGCCTTGAGCGCGTCGCTCTGGATGATGGTGGGCATGAAGCCGGTCACCAGGCCCTGCGTGCCGTCATCGGTGACGAAGCGCCGCTTCATGAAGGGGCCGATGGAATCCAGCACCTCCTCGCGACTGAACCCGCTATCGGTGTAATTGGACATGCTGGCCACCGAGATGACCTTGTTCTCACCCAGTTCGGCCTCGACGATCGCGTGCACGCGGCGCAGCGTCTCGATGTCCCGGGCGCCGACATTGGGATCATTGTCGCGCAGCGGCACCCGCACATAGAGCGGCGCCACCCCGCCCACGCCCTGATCGATTTCCGCCGCTGCACTGAGCGCATTGGAATCGGTGGCCATGAAATCCTCAAACGAGAACCGTGGCTGGATCAGGAAATACGGCACCACCAGCAGCAGCACCAGCAGCGCCGACAGCACGGTGATCGGCCGCCCGAAGCGGGCCGCCAGGAACCAGGCCAGCGGCACGGGGGCATTGAGGGCAAAACTGGGGGGCCTGGGCAGCCTGAAGCCGAGGTGCAGCGCCGCCTTGAGCAGCAGCGGCATGACGGTCATCAGGCAGACGAACATGATGGCGCTGCCCACGGCGCCGGCTATGGCGAACTCCTGCACGCCCTGGCCGGGCGAAAAATACAGTGAGGCGAAGGCCACCAGCGTGGTCAGCGTGGTCAGCGCCGTGGCCGGGCCGACCAGCTTGAGCGTGGCATCGACCGCCTTGTGCGGTTCCATGCCATCGCGCCAATAGGCCAGCCAGTTGAAGATGAAGAACATCGACTCGGCAAACGCCATCACCAGCACCAGCGTGGTGACGATAATGGTCAGAAACGAGAATGAGCCGAACAGCATTAGCACCGTGCCCATCGACCACATCACCGCGACGAACGGGGTGGCCGCGACCAGCAGCGCCCCAGTGAGCGAGCGCAGCGCCAACAGCGCAATCACCGCGCCCAGGGCAAAGCCGTAAACGGTGAACTTGATCTGGTCATCAACCGCCGCATTGAGCATTTCGGAGGTCCAGATCGGCGGCCCGGTCAGCTCGATCTCGAGGTCGCCGCCCTCGTAATAGGCCAGCATGTCGCGCAGGCTGGCCAGCATGGCCTTGGTGCCGTCGCCCCGGGTCATCGCCTGATTGGGGAACATGATCAGCACCATGCCGGTCAGGTCCGGGTTGATCAGATTGCGCATCATCGGATCGTTCTGCTGCAGATCGGTCAGCGCCAGCGCGACCTCGTCAACATCGGTCATCCCCTCGGGCACCGCCGGCATCGAGCCGCCATTGCCGACCGGCTTGCGCAGCGAGAACGGCGACATGGTGCCGACGGCGAACTCGTTGAGCTCGAGATCAAAGGCCAGTTCGCGCACCTTTTCCAGCGTGGCCGGCTCGGTCAGCGTGGGCGAGCTGACCAGCAGATAGATGTCGTTCTCGAACGTACCAAAGGTGTCCGACAGCCGCTCATAGGCGTCGTAGTAATGGCCGGAATCGGCATAGACCCGCAGCAAATTGCCATCGACATTGGCCCGCGGCAATTGGGTGAAGCAGAGCAGGGTGAACGCCAGGGCGACCAGGGCCATGATGCGGGGAAAGCGCAGCGTGGTCAGCCCGATATGCTCAAAGCCGAAGCCAATCGAGCGATCGTGCACGACCCGCGCCCACAGGCGACGGCGCAAAGACCCTTCAGACACCGTGCAACTCTCCCCAACGCGCTCCCTGTGGTGATTGGTACGGGGTTGCAGGAGAGGCGTCCAGCAGCGCGAGCACCGCTTGGTCCGGCTTGCACAGCTGGTTGCGGGTCTGCGGGCGAGACTGCCCGAGCGACTGCGCTGCAGGCAGGGCGGATAACGGGCGCTGTCTCAGCCAGAGGCCGTGCTGGCGGATCCGCGCCGGGGGCGACGGTTGGGCGGGGGGGAGTGCCGCAATTGTGCGACCCCTTCACCCCCACACCTGCTCCCGCAGCGTGCGGGAGGGCTTAGCCGAGGGCGGCGCGGTTGGCCGCGAGGAAGTCGGCCAGGGCCTGCGGCTTGCGGCCGGAGAAGCGCTCCACCGTGTTGGTCGAGACGGCGTGGTAGCCCTCGGCGGCATCGAGGTCGAAGGCCACCAGCAATTGCGCCATGAAGCTGGGGACGCCCGCTGCGGCAAGGCCACCAAGCAGTTGTTCGCCGCTCAAACCCACCCGTGCCACCGGCTTGCCGGTCAGCTGGGTATAGAGAGCGGCGAGTTCTTCCTGGGTCACCGGCGCCGGACCGGTGACGTCATAGACTTCTTTGCCGGTGGCCCCCAGCAGGGCACCGGCAGCGGTGCGGGCGGCGTCGGCGCGGGTGACGTAGTTGCGCCCGGCACCGGCAGTGGCGTCGAACAACTGGCCGCTCGCCAGTGCCGATGCCGCGCCGAAAATCGTCATGTCGGCATAGATATTGTTGCGCAGCAGGGTGAAATCGAGGCCGGCGGCAGCGATGGCCTGCTCGGTCCAGAAATGGTCGGCAATGCCGCCGCCGCTGGCATTGGGGCGCGGGTTGGGCGCGGAGGTATAGACCATGTGCTGCACGCCAGCGGCGGCGGCCGCCGCAACCGCCGCGCGCTGCTGAACCGTGCGGTTATCGGCGACAGTGCTGATGATGAGGGCCCGATCAACCCCGGCAAAGCCTGCTGCCATCGATGCCGCATCGTCAAAATCGAGGCGGCGGACTTCGACGCCGCGCGCGGCCAAATCCTCCAACTGGGACGGGTCACGGGTACCGGCCACGACGCGGGTTGCGCCGCGCTCCAGCAAATCCGCCACGGCAAGCCGGCCAAAATGCCCCGAGGCGCCGGTAACCAGCAGCGTCTTGTCCTTGAATTGCGTCATCTGCATCTCCTGATTGCCCCGCTTGAACTGATGGCCAGCGGAGAGTAAGTATCGAAAAGAGAGTGCTATCTAGTACACCCGCGACGGGTCGGAAAGGAGGCACCTTTGCCGCATAACGTCACCTGGAGGTAACCGCCATGTATGCAGTCGACGCAACTGCAGCCCTGTTCGTGCAGCGCTGGAACGAGGCCGCCGGCCTGCCGCTGGGCGATTGCCCGGTACGCGGCGTGCTGGACCGTATCAGCGACAAGTGGAGCATGCTGCTGGTGATGACGCTGGCCGACGCCCCCAAGCGTTTCAATCAACTGCGCCGCGAAGTGCCCGATATTTCCCAGAAGATGCTGACGCAGACGCTGCGGACCTTGCAGCGCGACGGCATGGTGGCGCGCCAGGTTTTCGACACCAAGCCGCCCGCTGTTGAATACCGGCTGACCCCGCTGGGCCAGTCCATCATCGTCCCGGTGGGATATCTGATCGACTGGGCCTCGAAGAACCATCCCCGGATCGATCAGGCAAGAGTGGCATTCGACGCGGCGGCCTAAGCCGCGCAACCGGCAAGCGCGGCGATCAGCAACAGCGAATTGCCCAGCAGATGTATGATCATGGACGCCATGAGGCTGCATCGCCCCAGTTGAGGCGCTGCAGCCCGATCGAGGCCAGCGGCTGGCGCTTAAGTTTCAGGATCACAAGGGCAAGCGCACCGACGGCCAGCCTGTTCCAGACCAGTGCCGCGGGCGGCCTCTGGATGAAGCTCCAGTCCACATCGAGCATGTCGACCTCCCGTCCTGCA
This sequence comes from Devosia alba, assembly GCF_039938915.1. Taxonomy (NCBI): domain Bacteria; kingdom Pseudomonadati; phylum Pseudomonadota; class Alphaproteobacteria; order Hyphomicrobiales; family Devosiaceae; genus Devosia; species Devosia alba. The sequence goes on from NZ_JBDUUI010000007.1 coordinate 150,378, forward strand.
TTTCTGGATGGGTCAGGCGATGGTTACGCCCATCGCAGGGCTGCGACTGACATTGCTACAAACCTGCGGGCGATCATGCCAATTGCTTTACCACTTCTGCTGTTGTGACCCGCATCTGCCTCCCAAGCAGGGCAATGTAATGGTTTGGCAAGCCCTTGGGTTGAAGCTCGATACTGAGGTGCTGCGTATGAGGTGTCCCGATGAGATTGGTTCTCAGTCTGCTGATGTTGTTTATTGCAGCGCCCATCGTCGCCGACGAGTGGGAGGTGAGCCGGGTTCGCGGCGAGGTGAACCAACAGGTGAGCGGCAAGTGGCAAGCGATTGCCCGAGGTGATGTGATCGCTGATGATCGCTTGCTGCGAACGGGCAGCGATGGCCGCATCGGCTTGTCGCGTGGCGCCGAAACCATTGAATTGCAGGGCGATACCCAGATCCGGATCAAGGATGCTGGCGATGATTTAATGACTTCGGTGTTGCAGGACTTCGGCGCGGTATCGATCGACGTGGAACGCCGCAATGTCCAGCATTTCTCGGTGCAGACGCCGTTTCTTGCCGCAGTGGTCAAGGGAACGCGGTTTACAGTGCGCTCAGACCAGCGTGGCGCGAGCGTCGACGTCAGTCGCGGTGTGGTGCAGGTACAGGACACCATCAATGATCTGGTCAGCGACATCCGCCCCGGGCAGGAGGCAACGGTGACCACAGAGACTCCGCTGCTGGTTGATGGCATGGGCACCAAATCGGTGTGGAGCTTTGAGGGTGTCTCCGTCATCAACGGCACGACGACCGAAACTACCCTGTCCAATAATGGCCGCGGCAACGGCAATAGTGGCTCCAGCAATGCCGGTGGCAACGGCAAAGGCAATAGTGGCTCCAGCAATGCCGGTGGCAACGGCAAAGGCAATAGCGCGTCCAGCAATGCTGGTGGCAATGGTAACGGCAATAGCGTGTCCAGCAATGCTGGCGGCAATGGCAACGGCAATAGCGTGTCCAGCAATGCTGGCGGCAATGGCAACGGCAATAGCGCGTCCAGCAATGCCGGTGGCAATGGGAACGGCAATGGCAAGCCAAGGGGTTGAGCAAGGACCAGCGCCTCGCCGGTTTCTGTTGAGACCTGACCCAGGGGAAGAGGCCCGATGAGAGTCGCCGTGCGGATCGCCAGCCTGATCGTGCTGCTTGCCGGGCTATGGGGCGCCGTCGGGCTCGGCTGGTTCGCTACTGTCGACCAGGCCCTGCAGGGATGGCGTTTTGAAACGTCCTCACGGCCAGTCAGCGGCGACATGGTGCTGGTGGAGATTGACTCCGCGAGCCTGCAGGCTGTGGGCGTCTGGCCCTGGCCGCGCACTGTCCACGCCGAATTGCTCGATCGCCTGATGGCCTATGGGGCGCTCGATGTCGTGTTCGATGTTGATTTCAGTGCGGCGTCCACCCCCACCGCCGATGCGGCCTTTGCGGCGGCTTTGGAGCGGGCCGGGGGCTACGCTTATCTGGCGGCGTTCCAGCAGAACTCAACGGGCGGCGAAATCCTGCTCAACCGGCCCCTGCCACAGTTGGAGGCGCTTGCCCGGCCAGTGCTGGTCAATGTGGACGGCGACGGCACAAGCCTGCTGAAATCGGTTCCGGCCATGTTGTGGTCGATCCCCTCGGTGCCGTTGACCCTGGTGCCGGATTCCGAACTGGCCACCCCATCCATCATGATCGATTACAGTATTGATCTGTCTGCCATCCCCCGCCTGTCGGTGGCCGCCATTCTCGATGGCTCTGCAGATCCCGCCCTGCTGAATGGCAAGCAGGTGATCATCGGCGCCAGCGCCATCGAGTTGCGCGACTTTTTCCGGGTGCCGCGTTTCGGTGTCATCGAAGGCAGCATGGTGCAGATTGCGGCCACCGAAACGCTCAAGGCGAGGCGGGCACTGACCGATTGGGGCATTTACCCGGCAGGTCTGCTGGGTTTGCTGATGGCTTGCATCCTGGCGCTGACGCAGCGGCGATTTTCGCTGCCCCAGCAGGCCGCCGCTGCGCTGGTTGCCAGTCTCGTTGTCGAATGTGCAGCGTGGCTGGCGCTGAATCTGGCCGCCGTGGTGCTGGAGACGGTCCTGTTTCACGCCATTGTGGTCGGCGTGGTCGCCCTCGGTTTCCTTGACGAGCGGGCCCGGCGCTGGTGTCAGAGCAAGCGACAGCAGGCTCGACTGGCCTATCTGGCGCGCCATGACGAGGCCACCGGCGCCATGTCCCGCCATGCCTTTGTCGAGGCGGTCACTGCAGCGCCCACGAAAGGCGTGCTGGTGGTGGTCAGACTGCAGCGGCTGGACGGCATCAATGCCAGTCTTGGACATGAAGTGTTCAATCAGGTCGCGGGAGAAGTCGTGGCGCGCCTGACCCGCCTGCACAAAGCCCTGCCGGCGCGGCTGCACAGCGATGTCTTTGCCTTTGTTACCCGCCAGGGCCCCACGGGCAGCGCGATGAATCCAGCGATTGCCGAGGCCATGGCCAGGCTTGAACGGCCCTATGAAATTGCCGGGCACACCATCATGTTGAGCACCGTATTTGGCAGTGCCGCCCTGGACAGCCCGGACAACAGTGTCGATGCAGCGCTTCAGGACGCCGAAATCGCCTTGACGGTTGCGCAGTCCCGCCAACTGCCGACGGTGCACTACGAGGCCGCGCATGGCCACCAGATACGACACCGGCGCCTGCTCGACCTGGCCTTGCGACAGGCGCTGCAGCGCAACGAGTTCTTTCTGGTGTACCAGCCCCAGATTGAACTCAAATCGGGCAAGATGGTCGGGGTGGAAGCTCTGCTCCGCTGGCGTCACCCACAGCTTGGCCTGGTCTCGCCGGCCGAGTTCATCCCGCTGGCCGAAGAAACCGGCCTGATCGTGGAGATTGGCGACTGGATTCTGCACGAGGCTTGCCGAGAGCGCGCGCAATGGCACTGGCAGGGAAAGCTATCGGTGAATATTTCCGCCCTGCAAATCACGCGTGGCGATCTGCTGGGCTCGATCAAACAGGCCCTGCAGGCCTCCGGTCTGTCGCCACAGCGACTGGACATCGAGCTCACCGAGTCGGTCGATATCGCCTCTGACCCCGCAAACCTCGATATCCTGCACTAGATCAACGCCATGGGCATTACCATCTCCATCGATGATTTCGGGACCGGCTTTTCCTCGCTGAGCTATCTGACCAGCCTGCCGCTCGACATTATCAAGCTCGATCAGTCTTTCGTCCGCAGCCTGCCCAGTCCCAAAGCTGCGGTGGTTATCGAGACGACGGTGCTGATGGCCCATCGGCTCGGCAAGATCGTGGTCGCCGAGGGTGTGGAAACGGAGGAGCAGCGCGCCTTTCTCGAGGCGGTTGGCTGCGATATTGGCCAGGGCTATCTGTTCGGCCGACCCAGCCTGGCCAGCGCACTGGACCTGACGCTCAATTCTGCCGCCTGAAGCCGCGCCAAATCCGCGTCGGGAGCGCAGGGCGGCATGGGCGGGGCAGGCTTTTTACCCTGCCGGTTGATCGCAAAAGCCTCTCCACAGCTTCCCCGCGCGGCAAATTGGCAATTGCTGCCGGAATCGCCTATCAATCGGGTAACAAAACCAACATAGAATCACCCCAGTGACCGATACGACCGACAACGGAACTGGCGCGCTGCCGCCCTCCGATATTTCGCTGATTTCCATCACCGATGAAATGCGGAAATCCTATCTCGATTACGCCATGAGCGTGATCGTCAGCCGCGCGCTTCCCGATGTGCGCGACGGGCTTAAGCCGGTGCATCGCCGCATCCTGTTTTCGATGAGCGAGAACGGCTACGAGTACAACAAGCCCTATCGCAAATCGGCCCGTGTGGTCGGCGACGTGATCGGCAAATACCATCCGCATGGCGACCAGTCGGTCTATATGGCGCTGGTCCGCATGGCGCAGGACTTTTCCATGGGCCAATTGCTGGTGGAAGGGCAGGGCAATTTCGGCTCGGTCGACGGCGATATGCCCGCCGCCATGCGCTATACCGAAGTGCGGATGCAGCGGGTCACCAATTCGCTGCTCGACGATCTCGACAAGGACACCGTCGATTTCCGCGACAATTATGACGGCTCCGAGCACGAGCCAACGGTCCTGCCGGCGCGCTATCCCAATATGCTGGTCAATGGCGGCGGCGGCATTGCCGTGGGCATGGCCACCAATATTCCCACCCATAATCTGGGCGAGACCATCGACGCGGCGCTGCTGGTGCTCGACAATCCATCGGTCACCTTTGACGAACTGCTGGCCGTCATGCCGGGCCCGGATTTCCCGACCGCTGGCGTAATTCTGGGCCGGGCCGGCATCCGCTCGGCCTATGAGACCGGTCGTGGCTCGGTGATGATGCGCGGTCGCGTCGCCATCGAAGAGGTCCGCAAGGAGCGCGAAGCGCTGATCATAACGGAAATTCCCTATCAGGTGAACAAGGCCTCGATGGTGGAAAAGATTGCCGAACTGGTGCGCGACAAGCGCATTGAAGGCATTGCCGACATGCGCGACGAGTCCGACCGCAACGGCATGCGCGTGGTGGTGGAAATCAAGCGCGACGCGCTGCCCGAAGTGGTGCTCAACCAGCTCTATCGCTTCACCCAGCTGCAATCCTCGTTCGGCTGCAATTTCGTGGCGCTCAATGGCGGCAAGCCGCAGCTGATGAACCTGCGCGAAATGCTGCAGGCCTTCATCGATTTCCGCCACCAGGTGGTGACGCGCCGCGCCCGCTTCCTGCTCAACAAGGCCCGCGACCGCGCCCATATCCTGGTCGGTCTGGCCGTGGCCGTGGCCAATATCGACGAAGTCATTGCCCTGATCCGCACCGCGCCCGATCCGGCAACGGCGCGTGAGCAGCTGATGACCCGCCGCTGGCCCGCCCAGGACGTGGCGCCGCTGATCGCGCTGATCGATGATCCGCGCCACCGTATCAATGAAGATGGCACCTTCAACCTCTCCGAGGAGCAGGCCCGCGCCATTCTCGAACTGCGTCTGGCCCGCCTGACGGCGCTGGGTCGCGATGAAATCGGCGAGGAACTGAACGGTCTGGGCGCCCAGATCGAGGACTATCTCGATATCCTGCGCAGCCGCGAACGGGTGGTTGAAATCATCCGCCAGGAACTGACCGAGATCAAGGACCAGTTCGCCATTCCGCGCCGCACCGAAATCTCGGAATCGCTGGGCGATTTCGACGACGAGGACCTGATTGCCCGCGAAGACATGGTCGTGACCGTGAGCCACGAAGGTTATATCAAGCGCGTGCCGCTCTCGACCTATCGGGCCCAGGCCCGTGGCGGCAAGGGACGCTCGGGCATGGCCACGCGCGACGAGGATTTCGTCGCCCGGCTGTTCGTCGCCAATACCCATACCCCGGTGCTGTTCTTCACCAGCCGCGGCATTGCCTACAAGCTCAAGGTCTGGCGGCTGCCGCTGGCCCAGGCCAATGCGCGCGGCAAGGCACTGATCAACATCCTGCCGCTCGAGCAGGGCGAACGGCTGACCACCATCATGCCGCTGCCCGAGGACGAGAGCAGCTGGGCCAATCTCGACATCATGTTCGCCACCACGCGCGGCACGGTGCGCCGCAACTCGCTGGCTGACTTCATCGAAGTGCGCCAGAACGGCAAGATCGCCATGAAGCTCGACGAGGGCGACCAGATCGTCGGCGTCGAGACGGCGACGGTCAATGACGACGTGTTGCTGACCACGGCAATGGGCCAGGCGATCCGCTTCCGCACCGACGATGTACGGCTGTTCAAGGGTCGCGATTCGATGGGCGTGCGCGGCATCAATCTGGCCAAGGACGACGTGGTCATTTCCATGGCCATCATCAACCACTCCGATGCCAGCGCGGAAGAACGCGCCGCCTATCTCAAGATGAGCCGTGCCGTACGTGGCGAAGAGCAGAGCGACGAGACCAATGCGGACGAATCCGACGTGGTCGCCGGCGATCTGCCACAGGAACGCTACGCCCAGATGAGTGCCACCGAGCAGCTCATCCTGACCATTTCCGAAAACGGCTATGGCAAGCGCACCTCCAGCCACGAATACCGGATCACCGGACGCGGCGGCAAAGGCATCGTCGCCATGGCGGTCAACAAGCGCAACGGCCTGCTGGTGTCGAGTTTCCCCGTGGAAGACGATGACCAGATCATGCTGATCAGCGATGGCGGCCAGACCATTCGCCTGCCAGTGGGTGGCGACAAGCCGATCCGCATTGTCAGCCGCGGCAGCCAGGGTGTCATCGTGTTTGACACCGCCGAGGGCGAGAAGGTGATGTCGGTCGAGCACATCCGCGAGCCCGAAGCTATCGATGAGGACGAAGTGGCCGAGGCTGCCGAGGGGACTGATGGCGCTGTGCCGCCCCAGAGCGCCGACGACACCACGCCGCCCGAGGCGCCGGACGCTCCCGAAGCGCCCGATGAGCCGACCGAGGAGTAGTCCCGAGCGGCAACGAATGAGAACAGGGGCGCCCACGGCGCCCCTTGTCATTTCCGGTCCACAATGGCTTGCTGAGCTTTCCCAGGAGAGTCGGCCATGTTCAGCCTCACCACCCTCATTCCCTATCTTGGCGCCTGTTTCCTGCTGGCCATCGTGCAGGGGCCGACCGTCACGGTCATCGTTGCCAATGCGCTGGCGCGCGGCACCGGCGCGGGCCTTGCCATTGTCGCGGGCACCCAGGCGGGCTTCCTGGTGATGACGCTGGTCGTGGCCCTGGGCATGCAGGCGCTGGTGGCGTTCATGGGCTGGGCCTTCGACTGGATCAAGCTGCTCGGCGCCGCCTACCTGGTCTGGCTGGGCTGGAAGATGTGGCGCTCCGATGGTGATCTGGGCGCCGCCCGCGCCGAAAAGACCAAGTCGCGACGCGCCATGGCAGTCGAGGGTTTTCTCGTCATCCTCTCCAATCCAAAGGCACTGATTTTTCTCGGTGCCTTCCTGCCGCAATTTGTTGACGTGACGCAGCCCACCTTTCCCCAGGTGATGGCGCTGGGCCTGTTCTTCATGCTCGTCGCCGGCTCGACGGATGCGGTCTATGCCATCGTCGCCGGTCGCGCGCGCCACCTGCTCAGCGCTGGCCGCGTGCAAGCCATATCCCGCGTCTCGGGCCTTATCCTGATGGCCGGCGGCGTGTGGCTGGCGCTGCAGAAACGGGCCTGAACTGCTTAGGCGGCTGCCTGCCAACTACCAGCCTAGTGGCTTGCTTTGCTGATGGGGAGATAGCAACCGATGACGCAAGCGAAAGCCGAAGGTTACCGATCCCTGCTGGCGCTGCCAGCGCCCCGCCGCCTGGCGCTGGCCTGTGTCCCGGCGGATTTCGCCGACTGGCTCGACTACGCCGCCATCGTGGCGCTGCTGGTCTATGGTTGGGGGCAGGGGCCGGTCACACTGGCGCTGTTCGCGCTTGCGCTGAGCCTGCCCTATGTCATTATTGGCCCCCTGCTGGCCGTTTTGGTCGATCGCGCGCCGCTGCGTGGCGTGCTGTTCGCCACCAATCTCGGTCGCGCTCTGGTCACCCTCGCCTTCGCCTTTAGCGGTGATGCCGGAGTTTTGCTCGGGTTGGTATTCCTGCGCGGCTGCATCGACAGCGCCTTCACCCCAGCCCGGCAGGCCGCTATTCAGGCGACCACGCCGGTCTCGTTGCTCGGCCATGCGCAGGGACTGCATCAGGCGATCAACCAGACGTCCAAAATTGCCGGACCAGCCATCGGCGGCGCCTTGCTGGCCTTCTGGCCGGCGCAGAGCGTCTTCCTGTTCAATGGCGCGCTGTCGCTGCTGGCGGCAGCTATCATCCTGGGCGTCGCTGTGCCAGAACGCGCGACGGATGCTGAAGGGATGGAGCCCTTCGCCACGCGTTTACTGGCCGGACTTGCCGAATTCCGGCGCAGTCGTCGGCTGCTGATCGCGTTGATCTTTTCAGCCAGCGCCTATTTTTCTTTCTTCCTCTATGACGCACTGATTGCGTTATTGGCCGAGGGGCTTGGCTTTGACGCAACGGCTTTCGGCCTCTCCATCTCGGCGTCGGGGCTGGGGGGCCTGCTCGGCGCCTTGTTGGCCGGCCGCATAGCTGCCAGCCACCCCATGCGATCGATGGCGCTGGCCGCGACGGTGTCGGGCCTTGTCACCAGCACCATTGCGCTTATTGCCATGTTGGGTTTTGCCGTGCAGCTACCGGCATTTCTGCTTGTGCTGGGGTTCATTGGCGGCGCCACGGCCTTCATGCTGGTGCCCTATCGCACCATCGTGCAGGCCGAAGCGCCTGCTGACCGGATTGCCCGGGTATTTGCCAGTGGTGAGGCGGTGATTGTCACCGCCATGCTGTCGGCCCCGTTGATCGGCAGCGCCATCGCTTCCCGCTGGGGCACCCCGGCGGCGTTTCTCACCGGTGGTGTGTTGTTGATCTTGCTGGGCGGTGCCACCCTTGCCTCGACCCGGCGCCCGTGACAAAACCGCCCTAACAACAAGGGGAGCGCGGCGTGAGCAAGCTGGTGGGGTTTTATCCGGGGTCATTTGATCCGCTGACCAATGGGCATCTGGACGTCATCGAGCGCGCCTGCAAGCTGGTGGACACGCTGGTTGTCGCCGTTGGCGTCAATCCGGGCAAGAAGACGCCGCTGTTTGCCCATGCCGATCGGTTGCTGATTCTGGAGCAGGCGCTGGGCCCGGTCGGCAGGCGTACCGACACCGAATTCAAGATTGTCGATTTTGCCGGGCTGATGGTCAATGCCGCGCGCGAAAACGGCGCCACGCTGATCATTCGCGGGCTGCGCGACACCACCGACTACAATTATGAAATGCAGATGGTGGGCATGAACGCGCAGATGGCGCCGGACCTGCAGACGGTTTTCCTGCCCTCCAGCCCGCCGGTTCGGCATATCTCGGCCACATTGGTGCGGCAAATCGCTGAAATGGGCGGCGATATCTCCGCCTTCGTCCCGCAAATCGTTCTCAAGGCCCTGAAATAATCATGACCGCATTCACCCGTCGCCTATTCGGCGCGCTCGTTATCGGCGCCACCGCCCTGACCGCTGCTCCTGCCTTCGCCCAGTCCGGCGCGCCCCATCTGATGCTGACGCTGGAAGCCGGCGTGGTCGATATCGAGCTGCTGCCGGCCCTGGCGCCCAAGCATGTCGAGCGGATCATCGCGCTGACCGAGCAGGGTGCCTATGACGGCGTGGTGTTCCATCGCGTCATCGACGGCTTCATGGCCCAGACCGGCGACGTCAAGTTTGGCAAGACCGGCGCGGCCGATTTCGATCTGTCGCGCGCCGGCATGGGTGGCTCGGATCTGCCCGACGTCGAAGCCGAATTCAACGCCGAGAGCTTCCAGCCCGGCGCCGTTGGCGCGGCCCGCTCGCAGGACCCCAACTCGTTCAACTCCCAGTTCTTCGTGGTGACGGCGGATGCCAGCTTCCTTGATGGGCAATACACCGTGTTCGGCACGGTGATCAGCGGCATGGATCTGATCAATGGCCTGGAAAAGGGCCCCAAGGAACAGAACGGCGCGGTCGCGAACCCCGACAAGATCGTTGCCGCCAAGATTGAATATAAGTAAGCCGCTCCCCCACCTAACCTCCCCCTGAAGGGGGAGGGACCGCGCGGTGGGTTTGGCTCGATTGTGCCTCAAACTCGATCTGTCCCTCCCCATTCTGGGGGAAGATGGGAAGGGGCAGGCGATCGGCCGACCTTGCACCCGTCGCCCTTTGGCCTTACATGCGGGCCACAAATTTCCAACCGAAAGTTGCTGACACATGGCTGAATATGCGGATCCCGAAAACACCCTCGTCATTGAAACCACCCAGGGCGAAGTGGTTATCGCCATGCGGCCGGACTTGGCGCCAAACCATGTCGAGCACATCAAGAAGCTGGTACGGGAAGGCTTTTACGACGGCATCGTGTTTCACCGCGTGATCGAGGGCTTCATGGCCCAGACCGGCTGCCCCGACGGCCGCGGCACCGGTGGCTCGAAATACCCCAATCTGAAGCAGGAATTCAACGATGAGCCGCATGTGCGCGGCACCGCCTCGATGGCCCGCGCCCAGAGCCCGGACAGCGCCAATTCGCAGTTCTTCATCTGCTTCGGCGACACCCCGTTCCTCAACAAACAGTACACTGTATGGGGCCAGGTCATTGAAGGCATGGACAATGTCGACAAGATCAAGCGCGGCGAGCCGGTCAGCAATCCCGACAAGATGGTCTCGGTCAAGGTTGCCGCCGACATCGCCGCCTGAGCCCGACTCATCGCGTGAATGGCAGACCCCCGGGGCATGGGCCCCGGGGGTCTTTTTTTTGACTCGCTGTTGCCGGGCCGGGTAGGGAGCAGTGCTGCTGCTCCCCGGGGCGATGAGGGTCCGCCTGCCAGCACTCAAAGTCGACCGGGAAAGGCCCGGCTGCCGCCAATGGTGGGGCGCTAGTTGCGCGGGTACTTGTAAAAGCCTTCGCCAGTGGTGACGCCCAGCTTGCCCTTGTCGATGTAGTTTTCCTTGAGGTAGGCGGCGAAGTTCTCCTGGCCGCTGCCGGGTGTCGAGGACACGGCATAGGCGGTGTTCAGTCCGATAATGTCATAAATCTCAAACGGCCCCTTGGGTGATTTGGTGGCGATTTTCCAGGTTTTGTCGATCGCCTCGGGGGTGGCCACGCCCTTTACCAGCAGCTGGCCCGCTGCGGACAACAGGGGCACCAGCAGCGAATTGAGCACATAGCCCGGCTGCTCCTTGTGGATTTCGATCGGTACCATGCCGATGTCACGGGCGAACTCGACCACCGTCTGGAAGACCTCGGGCGAGGTATCCGGATGCCCCATGACCTCGGCGATATTGTTGCTCCAGATTTCATTGGCGAAGTGCAGGGCAAGGAACTTCTCGGGCCGGCCGGTGGATTGCGCCATGGCGCTGGGCAGCAATGTCGAGGAATTGCTGGCAAAGATGGCTTTGGCCGGCGCCACGGCACCAAGCTTGGCGTAAATCTCCCGCTTGAGCTCGATTTTCTCGGGCACAGCCTCAATGATCAGGTCGGCGTCTTTGGCCGCAGCGGCCAGATCGGTCACGAAGGTCAGGCGGGACCGGGCGGCCGCGATGGTGGACTGATCTGCCCCCTTCACATCGGCAAGGTAGCGCCCGGCAACATAGTCGAGAAAGGTCTTGGCCTTGACGACTGCCGCATCGCTGATGTCGTAGGCGGTGACCGAAAAGCCCTTATAGGCAGTCTGGAAGGCGATCTGCGCGCCCAGTACGCCTGTACCCAGCACGGTTACATTCTTGATGGTCATTTGTGGCTCCTTTGAATGGTCGTTGGTGCGTCGTCGGTGCGGCCTGTGTGACCGTTGTCGGGCTGGCCACCAGCCAGCGCCATGAAGAAGGCGAGCACCAAGCGCTCGCTGGACGTCTCGGTGTCTGCTGCGGACTGCACTGCCATACCGGTCCACAGGGCGTGCAGGCCCCTGGCCAGTTCGCGCGCGGGCAGCGCCGGGCTCAGGCCGTGGCGGCTCATCCCCGCACCGATGACGCCACCAAGTGCATCGAGATAGCTGCTGCGCGTTGTGTCGAAGCGGGCGGCAAATGCCGGGTCGCGCAGGGCGTGCACCTGCAGTTCCACCGATAGCAATGATCCGTCGGCGTCTGCAGCAAGTTCGGAAAAATGGGTGGCCAGAGCCTGGTTGAGCTCATCAAGGTTCCCTTTGGTCTTGGCATCGATCAGGGCATTGAGCTTGTCGATCTCAGCGGCCAGTTGCCGCTCCATCAGTGCTAGCAGCAACGCGTCCATATTATCGAAATTGGAGTAGAATGCGCCCTGGCTGTAGCCAGCCGCCTCGCAGACCGATCGGGTCGACAGGGCCGCAATGCCCCTGCGCACGGTCAGGCTTCTGGCGGCGTTCAGCAACTTCTCGCGTGTTTCGCGCTGGGCCTGTTTGCGGGCGGTGGCCATGAATGTCTCCTACCCTCTCAAATCTCACTTGAGATGCGAAGTTTCAAGGGCAGGGGTCGTGTATTTACGGCATGGCGGCATGACCAAGGCAGGCCGGATGGCATTGCCCTTGCGAATTTGCCTTGAAATGCTAGGCAGGACCGATGCTAGTTTCCGATTTCGATTTCGTGCTCCCCGAAGAACTGATTGCCCTGCATCCCGCCGAGCCGCGCGACAGTGCGCGACTGCTGCTGGTCGATCCAGTGGCCGGGCTGAGTGATCTGCACATCCCCGACCTCCTGACCCTGCTCAGGGCCGGGGACGTGCTGGTGGTCAACGATACCCGCGTGCTGCCCGCCGAACTGCATGGCAGTCGGATACGCGGGGAGTTCCGCGCCAATATCTCGTTCAACCTGCACAAGCGCGTCGACGCCACGCAGTGGAAGGCTTTTGCCCGCCCGGCAAAGAAGCTGGCCGTGGGCGATGTGCTCGAGCTGGGCAATGGTCAGGCCGATGCCCTGACGGCGCGGGTCGCCAGCAAGGGCGAGACCGGCGAAGTGACGCTGCAGTTTGATCTGGCCGGCGCGGCGCTGGACGAGGCCATCAAATCGCACGGCGCCATGCCGCTGCCGCCCTATATCGGGCTCAAGCGCGGCCTCGAGGAGCGCGACAAGGTCGACTATCAGACCGTCTATGCCGCCGAGGACGGCGCCGTGGCGGCGCCGACGGCGGGGCTGCATTTCACCGAGCAACTGCTGCAAAAAATCGCCGGTATGGGCGTCAGCATTGAGCGCGTCACGCTGCATGTCGGGGCCGGGACGTTTCTGCCGATGAAGGTGGACGATACCGAGGACCATGTCATGCACGCCGAATGGGGCGAGATCGACGCGGCAACGGTGGCGCGCATCAACGCTGCCCGCGCCGCCGGCGGACGGGTTGTCGCCGTGGGGACGACAAGTCTGCGCCTGCTCGAAAGCGCCGCGCGCGCGACGGGCACACTGGCGCCATTCTGCGGCGACACCGACATCTTCATCACCCCCGGCTACAAATTTGCCGCGGTCGACCTGCTGATGACCAATTTCCACCTGCCCAAATCGACCCTGTTCATGCTGGTCAGCGCCTTTGCCGGTTTTGACGTGATGAAGGCCGCCTATGCCCACGCGATACGTGACGGTTACCGGTTCTATTCCTATGGGGACAGCTCGCTGCTGATCCGGGCAACCTAGGACGGCATCGCAACGCCGCCCAGTTGTGTCCCCCGCACCAACCCGCTAGAACCCGCTCCATGAGCACGACCAGCAAACAAGTTACCTTTACCCTTTCGGCCACCGATGGCCTGGCGCGGCGGGGGCGGATTGATACGCCGCGCGGCGATATCCAGACCCCGGCCTTCATGCCCGTCGGCACGGCGGGCACGGTCAAGGCCATGTATCCCGAACAGGTGCGCGAGACCGGCGCCGATATCTTGCTGGGCAATACCTATCACCTGATGCTGCGGCCCGGCGCCGAGCGGGTGGCCAGCCAGGGCGGGCTGCATGACTTCATGGATTGGCAGCGGCCAATCCTGACCGATAGCGGCGGCTTTCAGGTGATGTCGCTGGCGCAATTGCGCAAGCTGACCGAGCACGGCGTTACCTTCAAATCCCATATTGACGGGTCGAGCCATGAGCTGACGCCGGAGCGCTCGATCGAGATCCAGACCCTGCTCGACAGCGATATCATCATGCAGCTCGACGAGTGCATCAAGCTGCCGGCCGAGCGCAAGGAAATCGAACGGGCCATGGAGTTGTCGCTGCGCTGGGCCGAGCGCTCCAAGGCGGCGTTCAACAACCAGCAGAACCGGGCGCTGTTCGGCATTGTGCAGGGCGGCGACGACGCCGATCTGCGCCTGCGTTCGGCCCAGGGACTGAAGTCGATCGGCTTTGACGGCTATGCCGTGGGGGGCCTGGCCGTCGGCGAGCCGCAGGACGTGATGTTTCGGGTGCTCGAAGAGATCACCCCCGAACTGCCGACCGACCGGCCGCGCTATCTGATGGGCGTGGGCAAGCCGGACGATATTCTGGGCGCCATCGGCCGGGGCATCGACATGTTCGACTGCGTCCACCCCACGCGTGCCGGCCGGCATGGCCATGTTTACAGCCGCTTTGGTGTCATCAATCTGAAGAATGCCCGGCATAGGGATGACCATCGGCCGATCGACGAGGCGTCGCCCAACCCCAATTGCCGCCGCTGGAGCCGCGCCTATTTGCATCATCTCGTTAAGACAGAAGAGATTTTGGGCGCAATGATCCTTTCCCAGATCAATCTGGCCTATTATCAAGAGCTGGTGCAGGGCTGTCGCGGTGCGATCGAAGGCGGCCGCTTTACCGATTATGCGGCAGAGACGCGCGCGGCCTGGGCCGCTGGCGATCTGCCGGTTCTCTGATTTCCTGAAGGGCTTCTTCGACATGGCTAAACCTGGACGCAAGGCAAGTTTTTCGAACCTGGGCAAGCACCGCAAGCGGCTCGAAGAGCAGCCGATGCGCGTGCAGTTCGCCGTCGACCCCAACCGCTTCAAGCGCTACTCGACCAGCGGCGCCGGCATCCTGCTCGATTATTCCAAGAACCGCATCGACGAAGACGCTATGGCCGCGCTGTTCGATCTGGCGCGCGCTGCCGGGGTCGAGGAACGGCGCGACCAGATGTGCGAAGGCGTGCACATCAACCTCACCGAAGACCGCGCCGTCATGCATATGGCGCTGCGCTATCAGGGCGATCAGCCGGTGCCGGTGGACGGCAAGGACGTCATGCCTGACGTGCGCGCCGTGCTGGCGGCGATGGAAAGCTACAGCAACGATATCCGCAGCGGCGCCATTCGCGGCCATGGCGGGGCCCAGTTCACCGATATCGTCAATATCGGCATTGGCGGCTCCGACCTCGGTCCGGCCATGGTGACCCTGGCGCTCGAACCCTATACGCGCGCCGATCTGCGGGCCCATTATGTGTCCAATGTCGATGGCGCCCATATCCATGACACGCTCAAGCGCCTCGACCCCAAGACCACGCTGTTCATCATCGCTTCCAAGACATTCAGCACCGACGAAACCATGACCAATGCCGGCACGGCGCGCGACTGGGTCGCCGATACGCTGGGCGAAGAGGCGGTGCCGAACCATTTCGCGGCGGTCTCGACCAATATCCCGGCCTGCGCCAAATTCGGCATCCGTGAAGACCGCATCTTTGGCTTCTGGGACTGGGTTGGCGGGCGCTATTCGGTATGGTCGGCCATTGGCCTGCCGATCGCCATTGCCGTGGGCTACGACAATTTTGCCCGCTTCCTCAAAGGCGCCGACGCCATGGACCGGCATTTCCTCAGCGCGCCGCTGGAGGAAAACCTGCCGGCAATCATGGCCGTGCTGGGCGTGTGGTATCGCAATGTCTGGGGCTTTTCGACCCATGCCGTGCTGCCCTATGACCAGCGGCTGGGCCGTTTTGCCGCCTATCTGCAGCAGCAGGACATGGAATCCAACGGCAAATCGGTCACCTTGGCCGGCAAGCCCGTCGGCTGGTCAACCGGTCCGATCGTCTGGGGCGAGCCCGGCACCAATGGCCAGCATGCCTTTTACCAGTTGATCCATCAGGGCACCGACGTGATCCCCTGCGACTTCCTGATTGCCGCCAAGCCACATGAAAGCCTGCCGCCGCACCATGACAAGCTGGTGGCCAATGTCCTGGCGCAGTCCGAGGCGCTGATGCTGGGCAAGACGGCCGAGGAAGTGGTCGCCGAACTCAAGGCGCAGAGCCTGAGCAAGGCCCAGATCAAAGAGCTGACACCGCACAAGCTATTCCCGGGCAATCGCCCGTCCAACACGCTGTTTTATGAGCAGCTGACGCCGGAAACGCTGGGGTCACTGGTGGCGCTCTATGAGCACAAGGTGTTCATCCAGGGCGTGATCTGGAACGTCAATTCCTATGATCAGTGGGGCGTGGAGCTGGGCAAGCAGCTGGCCAAGGCGCTGCTGCCCAAGGTGGAAGGCATTCAGAGCGGGGAAGGGCACGATAGCTCGACCCGGGGTCTGCTCGCCTATTATCTGGCCAACAAGGGCTGATCGCTTGACCATCACCACCGAAGAACAGCTTGAAAAGCTCAAGGCCATCGGCCGCATCTGCGCCCTGACCCGCGACGCCATGGCGTCGGCCATGCGTGTTGGCATGACAACCCTCGAGCTTGATGAGATCGGCCGCAAGCTGCTGACTGAACACGGCGCCTTGTCAGCCCCCGAAGTGACCTATGATTTCCCTGGCGCAACCTGCATTTCGGTCAATGAGGAAATCGCCCACGGCATTCCGGGCGATCGGGTGCTGGGCGCGGGTGACCTGGTCAATATCGACGTTTCCGCCGTCAAGGACGGCGTCTTTGCCGATTGTGGTTCATCCTTCATCCTGGGTGAGGGCGACCGGCGCCTGGTGACGCTGTGCCGCGACGGCAAAAAGGCCATGTGGGCCGGCATTCGCGCCGTCAAGGCCGGGGCGCCACTGGCCGATATCGGCACCGCCATCGGCCAGTTTGCCAAGAAGGGCGGCTATACGCTGATCAGCAATCTGGCCAGCCATGGCGTTGGCGACAGCCTGCACGACGAGCCCGGCGAGATTGCCACCTGGCCCGACAGGTCCGAGCGCCGGCGCATGACCGACGGGCTGGTATTCACCATCGAGCCGTTCCTGTCACTGGGTGGACGCATGGCCGATCAGAAGTCAGCCGACGATGAATGGACCCTCACCAGCAAGCCTTCGGCGCCTTGCGTGCAATATGAACACACGGTGGTGGCGACGCCACGCGGGGCCATTGTGGTGACACTGGCGGCTTAGGCTGGATACCCGGGTGATAACCGAATTGCCCTGGCCCCTTGAGGAAGGGGATGGTTTTCTGCGCCTTCCATGCTCCAGCGCCAATGGATGGCGCGAGACCTCCTCATCCGCCCTTCGGGCACCTTCTCCCGCAAGGGGAGCATGGAGAGAGCCGCAAGAGCGCCCTAAAGCCACACCAACAGCATCGGGCCCATCACCACCATGCCGACCGCCACAACATAGCGCAGATTGCCCAATTGGCGCAGGCTGGGCAGGCTGAGAAATGACGACAGCAGCAGAAAGCCGAGCAGGGCGATAAAGACCGGGGTAAGCGGCGTCAGATGGATGGCGGCGCCTTCGGTCAGTTGCAGATAAATCATGTGGCCGCCGACAAAGCCGAGCAGGGCCGTTATCACCACGGTGACGGCCTTGGCGGTAATCAGCAGGGCCATGTCGATGGTATGGGCCGTCAGCAGCAGCGCCAGGCCGGTGGCGGTGACATGCACGGCCGCCAGGGTGGGCAGGATCTGGTTGTGGGCCAGCAGGGGCACCATTTCCGGCGGCGCACTGAGCGGCAGCGAACCGATCATCGGCAGGTTGGCGCCATATTGGGCCAGCAGATAAATGATATAGAGCATCACCAGCGTGCTGGCGGCAAAGGTCACCAGCGTCGCGGCGAGGACCTTGAGCAGATCGATGGTATCCTGTGACACTGCAGGGGCCCGATCAGATGAAGGAAGAAAGCTTGGTATGCCGGGAGGGGGTCGAACCCTCGACCATTCGATTAAAAGTCGAATGCTCTACCACTGAGCTACCGGCACGCACCAAGAATGACGCCATGGGCGTCGCGGCGGAACATAGAGACGTGGCTTGCGCTGTCAACCGCAATTGCGAGGTTCTCAGTCGCCCAGCGGTGTTCCGGTATAGGGCATGGGTAGACATGAAATTGAAATCCGCTCCAGTCGAACACACAATGCGGTAGCCTCGGAGAGTTCGGCAATGGGACCGAGGACAATGCGCTTGTTGGCGTCAGTGTCGGTGTCGGCCAGAACCGGCGACAGGCCAAACAGCAAGGGCCCCAGCTTCATCGACAACTCGTTCCAGGCGCCGGGGGCCTGGTCGGCGGGCACGGCTGTGCCCAGCGCAATGCCGAAGGCCGAACTGTCTGGCTGGGACAGGCTGGCCGCCTCCAGTGGCTCAGGCAGAGCCTGAGTCTGATCGCTGGCCGGGGAAGCGGCGGCCATGGGCTGCTGGCGGATCATTACCGAACCGCCATCAGCATCGTAAACCAGCGCCTCGCCAATCGAGGCGGTTACCGCGGAGCGGTCAATCTGGGCGGTGTCGGGCAGCGCTTCGAGCAGGTGGGGCAGGCTGACCTCCAGCGCGCCCACCCGATGCTGGACGGCGTTGCCTTGCTGCTCGATCAGCGCAAAGCGGCTGGTCAACACAGTATTGTCGCGTTTGAGCTGCAGCGTCTGCGCGCGAAGATCGGCGACCTGCAGCCGCAGTTGATCCAGGGAGGCGCCTTCAATGCGGGTCTTGTGCAGCCCGCCCAAAATACCAGAAGGGATCGTGGCGGAAATATTGGCCCCCAGCACCGCAATAGCGCCGAACACCAGCGCCACGACGGCCCAGGTGGTCACGTCCGACTGCCGGAACTGTTCCGATGCCTTGGCCAATATCAAAAACCCCGAGAGCGCAGTCGAATCAGATATTGCGCAGTGATAGAACAATGGGGCCCTGCTTAGGGGTTCGCCAACTCTTGTTTGCCATAAATCTGTGCAGATGCGCAGGAATAGCCAGTGCGCAGTGGAGACTACCATGACCGAATTGCTGTCGATCATTCTGGCTGCTGGCGAAGGCACCCGCATGCGCTCGGCGCTGCCCAAGGTTTTGCATCCTGTTGGCGGGTTGCCGATTATCGGGCACGTTGCCCAAGCCGCGCGCGATGCCGGCTCAAGCCAGATTGCGCTGGTGACCGGGCCAAAGCACGAGGCCATTCGTGCGGCGGTGTCGGCCATGCAGCCCGATGTCGTGCATTTTGAGCAGACCGAGGCCAAGGGAACAGCCCATGCCGCCGCCATGGCGCGTGACCTGTTTGCCAAGGCGCAGGGCTATGTGGCGGTGGTCTATGGTGATCACCCGCGCCTGCGTGGCGAGAATTTCAGGGTTGTCCTCGATCGGCTTGATGCCGGTCTGGATGTGGCCATTCTCGGCTTTGAGCCCAAGGACCCCACCGGCTATGGCCGGTTCATCACTGATGGCGAGACCCTGCTGGCCATCCGCGAGCACAAGGACGCGACGGAAGAGGAGCGCGGCATCGGACTGTGCAATGCCTGCATTCTGGCGTTCCGCGCCGATGTGTTCCGCGAACTGATCGACAAGGTCGACAACAACAACGTCCAGAACGAGTACTATCTGGGCGATCTGGTCGGGCTGGCCAACAAGGCTGGCAAGAAGGTCGGTTTCGGTATTGCTCCGGAAGACGACGTAATCGGTGTCAATGACCGCAGCCAGCTGGCTCATGCCGAGGCCCTGTTTCAGGAGATGCGGCGTGACGATTTCATGAAGGCCGGCGTGACGCTCAAGGACCCCGGCAGCGTCTGGTTTTCCTATGACACCGAAATCGCCCAGGATGTGACCATTGAACCCAATGTGGTGTTTGGACCCGGCGTCAGGATCGAGAGCGGCGCGGTGATCCACGCCTTCAGCCATATCGAGGGGGCCCATGTCGGCCCCAACAGTTCGGTGGGGCCATTTGCGCGGTTGCGCCCCGGCACCAATCTGGCCGAGGGCGCCAAGATCGGCAATTTTGTCGAGATCAAGCAGGCCGAGATCGGCAAGGGCGCCAAGGTCAGCCACCTCAGCTATATCGGCGACGCGAGCATCGGCAGCGAGGTGAACATCGGCGCCGGGGTAATCACCGTCAATTATGATGGCTATAACAAGCACCGCACAAATGTCGGCGACAATGCCTTTATCGGCTCCAATAGTTCGCTCGTGGCGCCCCTTACCATTGGCACAAGCGCGCTGGTCGGCAGTGGCAGTGTGATCACCGAGGATGTGGAAGCTGATGCCCTGGCGCTGGGCCGCAGCCGTCAGGTCAACAAACCGGGTCGTGCCAAAGAGATTTTTGCGGCTGCCAAGGCCAAGAAACAGAACAAGAAGGGCCTGTAGCCATGTGCGGGATCGTCGGTATTGTCGGCAACGAGCCCGTGGCCGTTCGCCTGGTGGATGCGCTCAAGCGGCTGGAATATCGCGGCTATGACAGCGCTGGTGTCGCCACGCTGCAAGGCGGCAAGATTGCCCGGCGCCGGGCCGAAGGCAAGCTGGTCAATCTGGCGCAAAAGCTTGATGCCGAGCCGATGAGCGGCCAGATCGGCATTGGCCATACCCGCTGGGCCACCCATGGCGCGCCCACCGAAGGCAATGCCCATCCCCATGTCACCGACCGGGTGGCCGTGGTGCATAATGGCATTATCGAAAATTACCGCGAGAT
This sequence comes from Devosia alba, assembly GCF_039938915.1. NCBI lineage: Bacteria > Pseudomonadati > Pseudomonadota > Alphaproteobacteria > Hyphomicrobiales > Devosiaceae > Devosia > Devosia alba. The sequence continues at coordinate 170,605 of NZ_JBDUUI010000007.1, forward strand.
GCTGCTCGATCTGGCCAAGGACGGCTATCTGCCCGATACCCAGACCGACACCGAAGCGGTTGCCCTGTGGGCCAGCCGCGAACTGGCTAATGGTGCCGACCCCGAGCAGGCCGTGTCGCGGACGCTCAAGAAGCTGCGGGGCGCCTTTGCCCTGGCCTTCATGGTCCATGGCCGCGAGGATCTGCTGATCGCGGCCCGCCATGGCGCGCCCTTGGCCATCGGCTATGGCAATGGCGAGATGTATCTGGGCTCGGACGCCATGGCGATGGCGCCGTTCACCTCGCGCCTGAGCTATCTTGAGGATGGGGACTGGGCGGTGATCACCCATAGCGGCGTCACCATTCGCGACCGCAGCGACGCTATTGTCGAGCGCGACCAACTGGTGTCACTCACCTCGGCCGCCATGGTCGACAAGGGCAATCATCGCCACTTCATGGCCAAGGAAATCTACGAGCAGCCCGAAACCATCGGTCACACGCTGAGCCACTATGTGGATATGGGCACTGAGAGAGTGGCCATTCGCGAGGCGCTGCCGTTCAACTTTGCCGATCTCAGCCGGTTGACCATCAGCGCCTGCGGTACGGCTTATCTGGCGGGCGCCGTGGCGAAATACTGGTTCGAGCGCTATGCCCGGCTGCCGGTCGATATCGATGTGGCCTCCGAATTCCGCTATCGCGAGCCGCCATTGGAAAAGAACGGCCTGTCGCTGTTCATTTCGCAGTCGGGTGAAACCGCCGATACGCTGGCGGCGCTGCGCTATTGCGCCAGCCAGGGCCAGCACGTCGCGGCACTGGTCAATACGCTTGAATCCACCATTGCCCGCGAATCCGACGTGGTATTTCCCATTCTGTGCGGCCCCGAAATTGGTGTTGCCTCGACCAAGGCGCTGACGGCGCAACTGACCGCCCTGGCCAGTCTGGCCATTGCCGCTGGCCGCGCCCGTGGCGTGCTGAGCGCCGAGCAGGAAACCGACATGGTGCAGGCGCTGATCGGCCTGCCGACGGCGGTGTCGGCTGCCCTGGGCACTGAAGATCAGATCATGGAAATCGCCAAGCGGTTGAGCAAGGCCAAGGATGTGCTTTATCTGGGGCGGGGACCGATGTTCCCCATCGCCATGGAAGGCGCGCTCAAGCTCAAGGAAATCAGCTATATCCACGCCGAGGGCTATGCTGCAGGTGAACTCAAGCACGGCCCCATCGCCCTGGTGGACGAAGCCATGCCGGTGATCGTGGTGGCACCGTCCGACGAGCTGGTCGACAAGACCTTGTCCAACATGCAGGAAGTGGCGGCGCGGGGCGGCAAGATCATCCTGATCACCGACGCCCAGGGCGCCGAAACGGTCGGCCAGGGCGTGGCCGACGTGATTCTGATCCCGCATGTGTCGAGCTTTGTGGCGCCGATCCTGGCCACCATTCCGGTGCAGTTGCTCGCCTATCACACGGCGGTGTTCATGGGCACGGACGTGGACCAGCCACGCAACCTCGCCAAGTCGGTGACGGTGGAATAGTGCCACTGCGACTTCTCTCACTCGCAATCGCTGCTCTCAGTGGGATGGTCATGCCCGCTAATGGGGATTTCGCGTTTAGAGATTTCGAAGTGGTGCGGGGTGAGAGGTGGGCACAATCCTATGTGGTCGGTGTTGTAGAGGCCTATGAGTGGGCGAACATATCTGCGGACTTGGAGGGCAGGGCGCGGGCCTTTTGTGAGACCGAAGTAGTTGACTATCAGTTCGTTGTCTCGCTGGTGGACATGTATGTGGCCGCAGATCCGTCGAAACGAGGCGAGATGTCGGTCGGCCTCCTCGTCTTATCCGCACTTCAAGACCGCTTTCCCTGTTAGATAGCTACCCCGCTCGGATCAGCGGGATCGCGAGGTCCTTGCGGAAGAGGTAGAGCGCGGTGCGGGCGGCCTGGCCTGCCGGGCTGTTCAGCGCCGGATCGGCTATGAGCAGGGCCTTGGCATCGTCATGGGCGAAATCGAGCAGATGGCGGTGCACATCGGGCACGGCGAGGCGATATCCGGGCATGCCGGACTGCCTTGTGCCCAGCACGTCGCCCTGGCCGCGCAGCTCCAGATCGCGCTCGGCAATGACAAAACCGTCCTCGGTGGATTTGATCGTGTCGAGCCGGGCCGTGGCGGTTTCGCTCAGATTGCCCTTGTAGAGCAAAAGGCATGACGAGCGGGTCGAGCCCCGCCCGACGCGACCGCGCAACTGGTGCAGCTGCGCCAGGCCAAAACGCTCGGCGTGTTCGATGATCATGATCGAGGCATTGGGGACGTCGACGCCGACCTCGATGACGGTGGTGGCGACCAGGAGCTTGAGTTCATTGGCGGCGAAGCGGGTCATTACCGCCTGTTTGGCAGCGGCGCTCATCCGGCCATGCACCAGCGCCACCTGGTCGCCGAACACTTTTTGCAGTTCGGCAAAACGGTCCTCGGCGGCGACCACGTCAAGATGTTCGCTTTCCTCGACCAGCGGACAGACCCAGAAGGCCTGCGCCCCCTCGTGCAGCCGTGCCTGCAGCCGGGCGACGACGCGATCATAGTCGCCAATGGATAACACAGCCGTATCAATGGGTTGGCGGCCCTTCGGTTTCTCACGCAGAATGCTGACATCCATGTCGCCGAAATGGGTCAGCACCAGCGTGCGCGGAATCGGGGTGGCCGTCATCACCAGCAGGTCGGTGTGCTTGCCCTTGTCCGAAAGCGCCAAGCGCTGATGCACGCCAAAGCGATGCTGCTCGTCGACCACCGTCAGGCCTAGATTGTGAAATTCCACGCCGGACTGGAACAGGGCGTGGGTGCCCACCACGATATCGGTCTCGCCGCTGGCGATGCCGGCCAGCTTGGCGCGGCGTTCGGCGGCAGGCATCTTGCCGGTGAGCAGTTCGCAACCGAGCCCCGCTGCATCGCAGAGCGGTTTGAGGGTCTTGAAGTGCTGCGCAGCCAGCAATTCAGTGGGCGCCATCATGGCCGACTGGGCGCCGCTCTCGACCATGGCGGCCATGGCCATCAGCGCGACAACCGTCTTGCCCGCCCCCACATCGCCCTGCAGCAGCCGCGACATACGGTCGGGCGAGGCGAGATCGGCGCGAATGTCCTCAACGGCGGCAAGTTGCCCCTCGGTGAGCGAAAAGGGCAACAGGCTGCTCACCTTGCGTGTCACCTCACCGGTGAAGCTGCGACTGATGCCGCGCGCGGCGACCATGGTGGAACGGATCAACTGCAGGGTGAGCTGACCGACAAAGTACTCATCATAGGCAAGGCGCTGCCGGGCAGGGGACCAGAGTTCGGCTTCGCCGGGCGCGTCGGGCAGATGCACCATGCGCATCGCCGCGCTGAAGCTGGGCCATTGCCGCTGCGCCATGGTGGCAGGGTCGATCCATTCGGGGATATCGGGCAGGCTGTCGAGCACCTGCCGGACGAGCTTGGCCAAAGCCTTCGAGCTCAGGCCCTGGGTGAGCGGATAGACCGGCTCGACCAGCGGCAGGGTGGCAAATTTGTCCGGCTCGACGATGTAGTCGGGATGGGTGATCTGCTTCTCGCCGTTGAAAAAGCCGATTGTACCCGAGACGTAGCGTTGTTCGCCGACGGGCAGCGCCTTTTCCACCCAGCCGCCCTGGGCGCGGAAGAACACCAATTGCACATCGCCGGTTTCATCATGGGCAAAAACCCGGTGGGGGACGTGCGGCTTGCCATGCGGCGGCGGCTGGTGCCGGTCGATATGCAGCAGCAGGGTGACGATCTGGTTGAGATAGGCGTCGGCAATGCCGACCTGGCGGCGGCGATCAACCACGCCCGATGGCATGTGCATCAGAATATCGAGAGCAATGGCCTCCTGGCCGTCGGGCGCGCCGAAGAACCGCGCCAGCAGCGCAGCCAGCTTGTCGCCGACACCCTTGATGGAATGCAGCGAGCGGAACAGCGGTGACAGAGTTTCGGGACGGGCCACGGCAGTGATTCTCCTTGCCCGGAGGCTACAGGGCGCGGCACCTGGATTGAAGGGCGGCCTTGTTCATACCCACTGCACCGGTGTTCCTGGTGGCACTAAAATTCCGCCCCGGAATTATTCACTTGGTGAAAGGGAAATCTCTGTCCTAGATTGATAAAATTGTTCCGTTGCATCCAACCGGCTTACTCATGCGGGCGCACCGGCAGCATGTCGATTGGCGTCAGCCAACAAGGCGCGGCTGGTCATTGCCAGTGATGCGGGGTGCAGGGGGGGCGATGGAACTGGTTTACGCGTGGCTGCGCGCCGTGGGATATCCCCAGGGCGGCATCGATTGGCTACGACAGCATCGCGGGCCGACCATCATGGTGCTTGCTCTGCTGGCCTGGATTCCGGTCATCGTGCTGGGCTGGCTGGTGCAACTATTGTTCAGCTGGCTGTGATCGGCACAAGGTACGGCCCAAAGGGCTGACAACCGAGCCCAATCCGCGTACACAGCAATCCAATCAACCACCATTCGGGATCATGGCGTGTCAAATGACTGCCGGTGAAGACATTGCTGTGCGCCGCAAGAAGCTGCGCTATCGCGCCTGGCACAGGGGGACCCGTGAAATGGACCTTGTACTGGGACCATTTGCGGACGCCCATACTGAGGCGATGAATACGGCCGGGCTGGATCGGCTTGAAGCGCTGATGAGCGAGGAAGATCCGCCTCTGCTCACCTGGGTGATGGGGCAGGTCGTTCCGCCCGATCACATCGACCGCGAGTTCCTGGCCGAGGTGATCGCCGACCACCAAGCCCGGCTGGCCAAATGAACGAGATCACCCCGCAGCAGCCGGTGCGCACCATCGCCAATGTGCCCGATGGCATGCAGCCCATGGTGCTCGCCCGCCTGATCGAACAGCGCATCAAGGCAGCGCCCGATGATGCCGCCAGCGTCGTCTTCGTCGCCCGCGACGGGCGCCGGCTGCAGCGGATGGCCGATATTCTGAGCGCCATGCTGCCCGGCCATACGGTGCTGACACTGCCCGCCTGGGACTGTCTGCCCTATGATCGTGTCTCGCCCAATAATGTGACCATCGCAGCCCGCATGAACACGCTGGCGGCGCTGACCAGCGGCAGCAAGGGCGCCGTGGTGCTGACGGCTGTCAACGGGCTGATCCAGCGCCTTCCGCCGCGCGATGTGGTGGAAACCATGTCGTTTTCGGCCGCCACCGGACGAATTGTCGACAGCGAGAAGCTGATCGCCTGGGCCGCCAATAATGGCTATCTGCGCGTGCCGACCGTGCGCGAAAGCGGCGAGTTTGCGGTGCGCGGCGGGCTGATCGACCTGTTCCCGGCCAGCGCCGAAGCGCCGCTGCGCTTTGACTTCTTCGGCAGCCAGCTCGAATCGATCCGCACCTTCGATCCCGACAGCCAGCGCACCACCGGCACGCTGAAATCCATAGCCCTGACGCCGATGAGCGAAGTGGTGCTGACCGAGGCGACCATCAAACGCTTCCGGCAAAACTATACCGCGACTTTTGGGGGCAATACGGCGGGCGATACACTGTACGCCTCTATCAGCGGCGGCGCGCGCTATTCGGGCACCGAACACTGGCTGCCGTTCTTTTACGAGCATCTCGATGTTCTGGCCGACTATGTTGGCGACGCGCCTTTCGTGTTCGACGAGCAGGCCAGCGAGGCCTATGCCGATCGCGTGGCGCAAATCCGCGACTATTATGACGCGCGCGAAGCAGCCCGGCTGACACCGCAGGTGGCCGGAACCGGCGCGCCCTACAAGCCGGTGAAGCCGGAACTGCTATACGCCGTTGACGCCCATCCCTATGCGCTGGCGGGCGCCTCGGTGATCCAGCTCTCCCAGTTCATGGCGCCGGACACCAAGGGCAACGACGATGCCGGTGGACACATCGCCCCCAGCTTTGCTGCTGAACGGCAGGCCACCGACACCAATCTGTTCCAGTCTGTCGTCGAGCGGCTTTTGGCCGAGCGCAAGGCGGGGCGGCGCACCGTCGTCGCCTGCTGGAGCACCGGTACCCGTGACCGCATGGCCCAGGTGCTCAAGGACCATGGACTGACCAATCCGCGGCTGGCAGAAAACTGGCGCGATGCCGAAACCACCAGCGCCGCCACGACCTCGCTGGTGGTGTTGCCCCTCGAAAGCGGCTTTACCACCGCAGATCTGCTGGTGCTGTCCGAGCAGGACATTCTGGGCGAGCGCATCCTGCGCCCGCAGCGCAAGCGCAAGGCCAGTGATGCGCTGACCGAAGCGACCAGTCTCGCCGCTGGCGATCTGGTGGTCCATGTCGATCACGGCATTGGCCGCTTTCTGGGTCTCAAGGTCATCGAGGCTGGCGGCGCGCCGCATGAATGCGTCGAGCTCGAATATGGTGGCGACACCAAGCTCTACCTGCCGGTGGAGAATATCGAGCTGCTTACCCGCTATGGATCGGACGAAGGCAATACCACGCTCGACAAGCTGGGCGGCGTGGCCTGGCAGGCCAAAAAGGGCAAGCTCAAACAGCGCATCCGCGAAATGGCGGAGCAATTGATCAAGATTGCTGCAGCGCGTCAGTTGACCCGTGCCGACGTGATCGAGATCAATCCCGGCGCCTATGACGAGTTCGTCGCGCGCTTTCCCTATGAGGAAACGGAAGACCAGATGGCCGCCATTTCGGCGGTGTTTGATGACGTGACTTCGGGCCGGGTGATGGACCGGCTGGTGTGCGGCGATGTCGGTTTCGGCAAGACCGAAGTGGCGCTGCGCGCGGCTTTTGCCGTGGCGTTGAGCGGCAAGCAGGTGGCCGTGGTGGTGCCCACCACCCTGCTGTCGCGCCAGCATTTCAAGACTTTCTCGGAACGCTTTGCCGGTCTGCCAGTGCGCGTGCGCCAGGCCTCGCGCATGGTCGGCTCGGCCGAGCTCAAGGCGACGAAAGAAGGGCTGGCAGACGGGCAGGTCGATATCGTTGTCGGCACTCATGCCCTGCTCAGCAAGACCATCAAGTTCCGCGACCTGGGCCTGCTGATCATCGACGAAGAGCAGCATTTCGGCGTTGGCCACAAGGAACGCCTCAAGGATCTCAAGGCCAACGTGCACGTGCTGACGCTGACCGCGACCCCCATTCCGCGCACGCTGCAAATGGCGTTAACCGGGGTGCGCGACCTGTCGCTGCTGGCAACGCCACCGGTGGATCGTCTGGCCATTCGTACCTTCATTTCGCCATTCGACGCCCTGTCCGTACGCGAGGCGCTACTGCGCGAAAAATATCGCGGCGGCCAGAGCTTTTACGTGGTGCCGCGCATTCGCGACCAGGGTGACATTGTCGAGTTCCTCAAGGAACAGGTGCCCGAGGTCAGTTTCGTGGTGGCCAATGGCCAGATGGCGCCGGGCGAGCTCGACGACGTGATGAACGCGTTCTACGACAACAAATTCGACGTGCTGGTGGCTACCACCATCGTGGAATCCGGGCTCGACATTCCCAATGCCAATACCCTGGTCGTGCATCGGGCCGACCAGTTCGGCCTGGCCCAGCTGTATCAGATCCGTGGCCGTATCGGGCGCGCCAAGGCGCGCGCCTATGCGCTGTTCACCGTGCCGCCTGATCGCAAGCTCACCGACACCGCCGAACGCCGGCTGGGCGTGCTGCAGTCGCTGGAAAGCCTGGGCGCCGGCTTCCAGCTGGCCAGCCACGATCTCGACATTCGCGGTGCCGGCAATCTGCTGGGCGACGAACAGTCCGGCCATATCCGCGAAGTCGGCTACGAGCTGTATCAGGCCATGCTGGAGGAGGCCGTTGCCAATCTGAGGAATGGCGACGCCGATTACGAGGACAAGAACGAGTGGAGCCCGCAGATTTCGCTGGGCATGCCAGTCATGATTCCCGAGCACTATGTGCCCGACCTGCAGCTACGCATGCAGCTCTATCGTCGCCTGGGTGATCTGACCGATATTCGCGATATCGACGCCGCCGGCGCCGAACTGATCGACCGATTCGGCCCGTTGCCCGAAGAGGTGGAAGCCCTGCTCAAGGTGATCCTGGTCAAGGCGCTGTGTCGGCAGGCCAATGTGGAAAAGGTCGATGCCGGTCCCAAGGGTGCGGTCATCACCCTGCGCAATAATGAGTTTGCCAATCCCGCCGGACTGGTCAAGATGGTCAGTGATCCAGCCAACCAGGTGCGCATCAAGCCCGATCAGAAACTTGTGTTTTCGCGCAATTGGCCCACGCCTAATGACCGGCTCAAGGGCGCGGCGGCGATTCTGTCCCGCCTGGCGCGACTGGTCGACAACATTGCGTGAGGCGCCGCCGTAAACCCTGTCTCGCCATAATGCTTTGGCATGAGGGATTGGTCATGCTATTGCCCGAATTAAGCACTTGAAGGGCAGTTCAACTCTAAAGGGTGGCGCCAAGTCACCGGGACCGCCAAGGAAGCCAAGGAAATTCTATGAACTTCAGGAAACCCCTCGTCGCCGGTTTTGCGGTGGCTGCGCTCATGCTGTCCCCGCTGTCGGCCTTCGCTCAAGAAGCAACGCCCGCTCCGGACGCAACGGCCACCGAAGCGCCGGCTGATGCCGCAGCGCCGGAAGCTGATGCCGCTGCCGCGACCACGGACGGCGCCGCTGCGCCCTCCACCAACTGGCTGAAGGTTTGCGATCCGCTGCCCGATGGCCAGAAGGCCTGCATCATGCGCCAGGTGATCCTGGCCAATGGTCAGTTCCTCGGCTCGTTCCTGCTGCGCGATGATCCGGGTCAGGAAAGCCGCCTGCTCGCCGTTGCCGCCGTGCCACTCGGCGTGCTGCTGCCGTTCGGCCTGACCTGGCAGATCGACGGCTCCAAGCCCGTCCGCGTGCCCTATATGCTGTGCGACCCGACCTCATGCGCCACCCAGCTGGTGATCAACGAGCAGTATGTCAATTCGCTCAAGAAGGGCAGCACGCTCAAGCTGACCGCCAAGAACCGCCAGAATCAGGATCTGACCATCGAGATCGACCTGGCCGGCTTCACCGCCACCTATGATGGTGACGCGGCGATCACCTTTGACGAGTTCCGCAAGGAAACCTCGGGTGAGAACGCGCTTGAGCAGGTGCTGCAGGACCGTGCCGAAGAACTGCGCAAGCAGTTGGAAACCCCGCCAGCGCCAGACGCCGAATCGCCAGCCCCAGCTGCCCAGTAAGTCTGGCCAGTCTGCTTGAATTGTCGAAAAAAGGGCGCGGTTAACCGCGCCCTTTTTGCTGGCGACCGCGCCGCGTCAGCCGCAAGGGTAAATGGTCTAGCGACGCCCCATGCCGACGTCAAAAGCCTGCCGACGCAGGCCTGGCGCCAGCTTGAGCGCCCATAGCCCGCCGGCGCGCAGGGCCTGTGCCGGGATCATGTCGGCCAGCAGCGAGCGGAACAGGGTATCCACCAGCCCGCCCGTGCGCACCAGGTCGGCGGCACGACGGCTGGCATAGTCGGCACTGACCGTCATCGCCCAGTCGGGCTTTGAGCGGTCAACCCCGGCCAGGGCTTCAGCCAGATCAGCCACATCACGCAGTCCCAGATTGAGCCCTTGGGCGCCAATGGGGGGGAAGGCATGCGCCGACTCGCCCGTCAGCACCACGCCATCAAGGCCGGCACTGGCCACGCTGAGGGTGCTGAGCGGGAAGACGAAGGAGGGCGTTGCCATGGCAATGCTGCCGAACAGGCGCTGCGATTTCTCGGCAAACTGGCCCAGCAGCTGCGCTTCGCCGCCCGCCTGCGCCGCCAGCAAGACGTCCGCGTCATCGATCCACACCAGATTGGCCCGATTGCCGCCCGCCGGCACCAGGGTGAACGGTCCCTGCGGATAGTGGAACTCAATCGAGGTGCCGCCAATTGGCCGCCCCAGTTCGAGGTCGCACACCAAAGCCGACTGACTGAACTGGCGTTCGCTGGTGCGTAGGCCGACGGCGCTGCGCACCAGTGACTTCTTGCCGTCAGCTCCCACGATCAGCGGCGCGGAAAGGGTTGTGCCGTCGCTGAGCGTCACCGACCAGCCATCATCAAGGCGCTGCAGGGCGGTAGCGCCGAGGGGACGGGTTTGCAGATTGGCCAGCGTTGCCGCCACCGCGTGAAAGCGCTCCAGCAGCCGGCTATTGGCAAAATTCCAGCCGAACGCTGCAAGCCCGATTTCGGTGGCGTCGAACAGTGTTTCGGGCGCCCGGATCAGCCGCCGTGTCGCATCGATGATGCGGATCTGGGTCAGTGCCTGGCCGAGCGCCTCGGGACTCTCGACAAGGCCGGCGCGGCGCAAATACTCAACGCTGGGCATCATCAGCGCCGAGGTGCGGCGATCGGGTGGGGCAGTGGGGGCCAGATGGATGGTACTCAAGCCGGCCTTGGCAACAGCAATGGCTGCCGCCATCCCGGCCAGCCCGCCACCCACGACAATGGCATCAGCGCTGAACCGGCTCATCTGGCGTCTGCCAGCCGTTTGGCGTGGCCACTGGGCACGATCAGGCTGCCCGCATAGGAGCCGATCAGCATGGCCAACAGAAAGATCCACAGCCCGTCCGGCACAAAGGCGATCAGCGACAGGGCCGGGCCCGGGCAGATGCCGGCCATGCCCCAGCCAATGCCAAACAGCGCCGCGCCACCAATCAGGCGGCGGTCAATGCGCGCATATTCGGGCTCGTGAAATTCCACATCGAACAGCGGCGCCTGCTGTCGGCGGCTCAACTGCACGGCCAGGAACATGATGACAATGGCCGGGACGATGACGAAGGCCAGGCTGGGGTCCCAGCCACCTGAGGGAATGGCAGTAACATCAAGGAAGTGCAGCACTTTCCTGGCGTCGACCATTTGCGAAACATAGAGACCGGCGCCGAACAGCGCGCCGCTCAGCGCCGCTGTTGCCAGATAGGGCAGTTTGAGATTGGCCATCAGACGATTCCTGTCACGGCAACGGTGAGCATGGCCACCCCGAAGAAAACCAGGACCGCTACCAGCGAGCGGCGGGACAAGCGGGCCAGGCCGCACACGCCGTGGCCCGAGGTGCAGCCATTGCCGATCTTGGTGCCAATGCCGGTCAGCAGGCCGGCAATCGCCAGCCACACCGGCGTTGGGATGCCCCAGGCAGCAGGCGCCTCGACCAGCGCGGCAGGGACGTCGCCACCCATGCCAATGCCGGGCAGCAGGCGGGCCGCCACAAATGTGGCGCTCACCATGGCGATGACGAATACCAGGCGCCACACCACGGTCTGGGCTGGCGGCAGCAACTGGCCGAAAATACCGGAAATGCCGGCGATGCGGCCATTGCCCAGCCACAAGACGGCGGTGGCCAGACCAATCAGGCTGCCGCCCAGGGCGGCGGTGAGCGGGGTGAACGAATCCATGGGGTATCTTTCCAGAGCTTTTGCTGCCCAGGTTATCATCTCGGGGCGGGTCGATGCCAGCGATGGGACGACCACTTATGGCTGCGCAAGGCCGAAACCGGGAAAAACTCCGCTGCGATAGCTTTTGTCGGCGGCTAGAACACCCTAGAGATGGGCAACCGCACAGTTGCGGCACGGAGTCGACGATGGTTGAATTGCTGGCCAATCCCAACGCCTGGATTGCTTTTGGAACCCTCACGGTCATGGAGATCGTGCTGGGGATCGACAACATCATATTCATCTCGGTGCTGGTGTCGCGTCTGCCCAAGGAACAGGCCGATCGCGCCCGCAAGCTCGGTCTGGCGTTGGCGCTGGTGTTCCGCATCCTGCTGCTGCTGGTGATCAGCTGGATCATCAGCCTGACACAGCCCGCCATCTCGGCCTTCGGCCTGGACCTGTCGTGGAAGGATATCATCCTGATCGCCGGCGGCATTTTCCTGGTCTACAAGGCCACCCACGAAATGCACGCCGCCATTGAGGAGACGCACGAAGCCGAGATGGCCGCCAAGGCGCGGGCAGCCTTTGCCACCATTATCGGTCAGATCATTATCATCGATCTGGTGTTCTCCATCGATTCGATCGTCACCGCCGTCGGCATGGCCGATGATGTCGAAGTGATGATCGCTGCCGTTATTGTGGCGGTCGGTGTGATGTTCGTGGCGTCCGGTCCGGTCGCCAAATTCGTTGCCGATCATCCCACCACCAAGATGCTGGCCCTGGCCTTCCTGCTGCTGATCGGCGTGACGCTGGTGGCAGACGGCCTGGGCTTCCATATTCCCAAGGGCTTTATCTACTCTGCGATGGGCTTCTCGGTGATGGTCGAAGCGATCAACATCTTCGCCAAGAACCGGCACGCTGCCAAGCACACAGCGGCCAAGGCGGCCCCGTTTACCGGCGCGACGGGCGCAGTCGCCGGGCAGGAGGGCGTCGCGGCTGTCACCGCGCCGCGCCCCAAGAGCACCGCAGCGGCCAAGTCCCAGGCCCGGCCGAAATCGGCGCCACGCAAACCGAAAGGCAAGAAATGACCAAGGCAGTTCTCGTCCATCACACGGGCGGCCCTGACGTGCTCAGCTTTGAGGAGCACGCCGTCGGGGCGCCCGGTGCCGGCCAGGTCGCGTTGCGCCAGACCGCGATTGGTCTCAATTTCATTGATACCTACCAGCGCTCGGGTCTTTATCCAGTGCAGACTCCGTTTGTGGCCGGCAATGAAGCGGCCGGGGTGATCACCGCGCTCGGCGATGGTGTCAGTGATTTCCGGATCGGTGATCGCGTTGCCTATCAGGGCGTGATCGGCGCCTATGCCGGTGAACGCCTGATCGCCGCTGACCGCATTGTGCCCATTCCCGATGCCATCGACGACCAGACCGCGGCTGCCATTCTGCTCAAGGGCCTCACGGCCTATTATCTGCTGTTCCAGACCTGGCCGCTGGCCAAGGGCGAAACCATTCTCTGGCACGCCGCCGCCGGCGGCACGGGGCAGATCGCCACCCAATGGGCCAGGGCGCTGGGCGCCACCGTCATTGGCACCGCGGGAAGCGACGAGAAAACCGCGCTTGCCAAGGCGCATGGCTGCGACCACGTCATCAATTACAATACCGAAGATTTTTCCGCCAAGGTGCGCGAACTCACCAATGGGCGTGGCGTTGATGTCGTCTATGACGGGGTGGGCAAGGCGACCTTCGACAAGTCGCTCGATTGTCTGCGGCCGCGCGGGCTGATGGTCAGCTTTGGCAATGCCTCGGGCGTCGTCGCCATTCCCGACATAACGGTACTGGCCCGCAAGGGCTCACTCTATGTGACCCGCCCCACCGGCGTTCATTATTACAGCCAGCGCGCCGAACTGCTCACCGGCGCCAAGGCGCTGTTTGCAGCTGTTGCCGACGGCTCGATCAAGGTGCAAATCAAGCACAGCTTCCCGCTGGCCCAGGCTGAAGAGGCCCATCGGGCGCTCGAAGACCGGCAAACCACCGGCTCGGTCGTTCTGATCCCCTGATCCACTGGACAGTCCGCCACTCTGCCGCTAAAGGCTCACCTCACGGGTGGGTGGCAGAGTGGTCGATTGCTCCGGTCTTGAAAACCGGCGGGCGTGCAAGCGTCCCGGGGGTTCGAATCCCTCCCCACCCGCCACTTGCCCTTGTGAAAGCCTTCTCCCGATCCGGCTGCGGCCGGATTTTTCCGTTGTTTTCGGGGGGTGATGCGGAAGGTGCTGTTAACCGGCCCGCGCCCCGAACTGCGCACACGCGCGCTCTCCGGGCCGATATTCTCCGGACCTGATGACTGCGCGAAAACGGTGCGTTCCTTCTAAGTAATTGAAAAAAAGACAGTTTCAACTTTTTCGGCTGTGCACTTCGATTTCAGTGTCGGGTTCTCAGCTGCCACTGGCATCGAAACCTTGAAGAAGCAACTCTCGCCCCCTCTTGTCTTGCTCTCGGTGCAAAACGGTTATCTTCGACCCGACCGTGGCCTTTTAAGTAGGGTGTCGCATGGTAGTTTGAGATTGCGCGACAAGTCTGGAACAAATGAGATGAACGCCGTCGAGATCAAGTAGACCACTTCAGTGCAAACCATAGGATCCTCTGACGAATAATGACCTTCTTTCATTCTAAGTACATAGGTCATACTCTCCGGCGGCGTGGTGCATCCGGGGATACCAGCCGCATCGCGGCAGCTGTGGCCGGTGCCCGTGTAGACTTGAACCCGCACCAAGTTGATGCGGCACTTTTTGCGCTGCGTTCACCCTTGAGCCGCGGCGTCTTGCTTGCTGACGAAGTAGGCCTGGGGAAAACCATCGAGGCTGGCTTGGTGATTGCGCAGCGTTGGGCAGAAGGTCGGCGTCGGATTCTAATCATCGTGCCGTCAAACCTGCGTCGGCAATGGCACCAGGAGTTGGCCGAGAAGTTCTTCCTGCCCGCGGAAATTGTCGAAGCGCGCAGTTTCCAGATGGCCAGTAAGTCCGGAATCACCCGGCCATTTGAACCTGATGATGCGGTGGTAATCTGCTCCTACCAGTTTGCCCGCAATAAGGCCGAAGACATCGCTAGGACGCCGTGGGATCTTGTGGTGATCGATGAGGCGCATCGCTTGCGCAATGTGTGGAAGCCGGGAAATGTTTTGGCAACTGCACTGAAGGATGCCTTGGCAGGTCGACCAAAGATTTTGCTGACCGCCACACCAATGCAAAACTCCCTTCTGGAGCTGTTCGGCCTAGTCAGTCTGATTGACGATCATGTTTTCGGTAATCTCGGCAGCTTTCGAGAGCGGTTCATGGGGCCTCGTGCGGCGCTTTCCGAACTGCAGGCGCGTCTTAACTCGGTCTGTCACCGTACTCTGAGACGACAGGTGAAGGCTTATGTGCCGTACACGCGCCGTCACGCTCTGGTTGAGCAATTTTCGCTCGGGGTGGAGGAGCGGCAATTGTATGACGCAGTCGCCTCTTATCTTTCACGCGATGAACTTCACGCGTTGCCGGCGCAGCAACGGGCGCTGACGACAATGGTTCTGCGCAAGCTGTTGGCGTCATCAAGCTTTGCGATCGCAGGTGCGCTAGAGACGATGTCGAAAAGGCTTCTCGCGGGTCTGACCGGTGTACCGTCGGAAGATCTCGAAACCTTCGACGAAACTCTGGACGAATGGGGCGAGGAAGCGACAGCAGACGCCGTCTCGGATCGTAATGCAGCGGCGAATGAAGCGGCTGAACTTCAGGAAATGGCGAAGTTCGCCGCATCGATCAGGCAAAACGCAAAGGGTGAGGCGCTTCTCTCTGCCCTAAAAGTCGCCTTTGAGAAGGCCAATGACCTTGGTTCGGCCCACAAGGCCCTCATCTTCACCGAGTCGCGTCGAACCCAGGACTACCTGACGGCGCTGCTTAGGGGATCGCCTTGGGGCGACGAGATTGTGCTGTTCAACGGATCGAATACGGATCCAGATTCACGCAAGATATACCAAGAATGGCTTGAGCGGCATCGCGGCACCGATCGCGTAACTGGCTCCAGAGCGGCAGACATGCGCCAAGCGCTGGTGGACAGGTTTCGTGAGCGCGGCAAAATTATGATCGCGACGGAGGCGGGTGCTGAGGGGATAAACCTGCAATTCTGCGCCCTCGTCGTCAACTATGACCTTCCTTGGAATCCCCAGCGGATCGAACAGCGCATCGGGCGGTGTCATCGTTACGGTCAGAAACATGACGTGGTCGTGGTAAACTTCCTGAACCGTGACAACGCTGCCGATCAGCGCGTGCATCAGCTGCTGGCCGAAAAGTTTTCGTTGTTCGAAGGCGTATTCGGGGCCTCGGATGAAGTTCTTGGCGCCATCGGGTCCGGTGTGGATTTTGAGCGAAGGGTAGCAGACATCTATCAGCGATGCCGCCACCCGGCGGACATCACTGCCGCGTTTGACGCCTTACAAGCAGAACTTGCGCAAGAAATTGACGGCGAGATCTCCAAAACGCGCATCAAGATACTAGAGCACTTCGATGATGAGGTGCGCGAACGGCTCAAAGCGACCGATGCCGATACACATGCTGTGCTGGATCGGTTCGAGCGCGACCTGATGCGGCTGACAGCCATCGAACTAGGAGAGGATGCTTCCTGGCGATCCGTTGATCGCTTTAGCCTTTTGCGGAAGCCAAAGTGGGCACCTGTCATTCCATTGGGTGCCTACCAGGGGCCGCGTACCTTTGGCGACGGGCACATCTACCGGCCCAGCCACCCCCTTGCACAAGCTGCGGTGCAACGGGCATGCTCGCGTGATCTTGCTCCTTCTGAACTAACATTCAATCTTTCGGGACATCCAGGAAAAATCTCGGCGCTCGAACGATACATGGGCCGGTCTGGCTGGACGACGGTGGAAATGCTCTCGGTCGAGGCGGGCGGCGAAGGTCAGGACTGGGTGCTCCATGCCGCCGTGACAGATGACGGGCAGGTTATGCCCTCCGATGCCGCCGAACGTCTGTGGACGGTTGATGCGGTTCAGGGAAACACCGTAAAGATACCCGCCTCTGCCATGGCGCTGCTTACACAGGAGGTGGCACGCGCCGAGCGAAGCGGCCTCGATGCCGCCCAATCCCGTCACGCCGCGCTACTGGCCGAGGAAGAGCGCAAACTGGACAACTGGGCAGACGATCTGAAAATTGGGCTGGAACGTGACATCCGAGAGATAGATCGCCTTGTTGCTGATGCCCGGCGGTTGGCAACGGCATCGCTGACGCTGGAACAGAAGCTTGAGGCACAAAAGGCAGTGCGTGCGCTGGAACAGCAACGCAACCAGAAGCGGAAGAGGCTGTTCGAGGCGCAAGACGAGATCGACATACGCCGTGGTGATCTGATAGCCGCTATGGAGGCGCGGTTGACCGCCAAGGTATCGAAAAGGCAGCTGTTTATGTGCCGCTGGAGGATTGCATGAGTTTGGACGGACAGGATCGGGTGCTGCTCGACACACGTTTGAATAATGAATTTGTCCCGCATCTGCCGCCCCTCCTGAAGAGCAAGAATGCAGACGAAGACGCCAAGAAGAACATGTCGCGGGCGTTTGCGGGCCTTGCCGTGGCAATGCTGACGGAAGCTACCCCCCAATTGGCGGCAGCGTCAGTCACTGATGACTGGGGTGATCACGGTATAGATGCGGTGCACTATGACGGGGCGACAGGGGTGTTGTTCTTCATTCAGGTAAAGCTGAAGGAGGCTGACCAGTTCAAGCAGGATGAGGCTCAGGCGTTCAGCGAAGGCGTCCGGAAGATCATTCTGAATGATTTTAGTGGCTTCAATGCACACATCTCCAAACGGCAGGCAGCGATCGAGGCTGATCTTGAGGCTTGCCTTGCAATCAAACTGGTTGTGGCCGAAGTTGGCGGTGGCATTACCGGCACCGCCAAAGCGGCCATCGACCTGATGATTTCTCAGGAGCGGGATGGCGAGGTTCGGCTAGACCCGGAATTCCTTCATCTGGATGCAAAGGCTTGCTTGAGTTTCCTGCAAAAGGGACACGCCTTTGCTGCTGTCGATGACAAACTCGGGCTGCATTCTTGGGTTCTCAGAAACGGCGTTCGCAAATCAGGCGTCGGCTTTGCGGCTGTTCATGGCTTGGTTAATCTGCACAATGCTCACGGCGTCGCCCTATTTTCTCGCAACATTCGCAATGCGTTGGGCACGAAGCGGTCGGATGTGAACCGGGCCATTATCGACACGCTGCGCGACAAGCCGGCCGACTTTGAGTTCCTCAACAACGGTGTGACGATCATCGCTGATGAAGTCGCCCCGGCAGGCCTCAGGGCCGGTGTAAGGTCAGTGAAACTCAAGGGGATGTCTGTGATCAACGGAGCGCAGACCGTTTCGTCGGCTGCTGCGTTCATGAAGGACAATCCCGCCCACGACATCTCGAATGCCTATGTTCAGGTCACGGTGATCCAGTCGGATGGCGTAAAGGAATTTGGCGACGCCGTAACCCATGCCCGCAACCACCAGAATGTTGTGGTGGCATCCAACTTCGTCGCCCTGGATGAACAGCAGGAACGCCTGCGCCGTGAACTGGCAGAACTCGGATATCGGTATGTCTACAAGGCGGGCGAGGACACCAGTTTCCTTGATCCGTTGCAGATAGACATCCGCGAGGCGGCTCAGGCGCTGGCTTTGACCTTGCCCGATCCGCGTGTTGTGGTGATGCTAAAGCGTCAACCGGGTGAACTGCTGACGGTCGGCAGCGACACTTACAAGTTGGTCTTTGGGAGCAAGACCAAAGCGTTGTCTCTGTTGAATGCAGTAATTACCAGCCGACACTTGCAGCTTGGGATGTCAGTCAACGTAGTTTCTACGGCTGGGTCCGAACGCCTGACCTACAAGCACGGATCTTACGCCTATAGCTTTGTCATGATGAAGTGTTTGCACGACGCGTTGAGGACGAACGTCCGTATCGATGAAGCAAAGATGCAGGTGGCCCTCAGCAAGCCTATGGATGATCTGCGGCAGACGC
This sequence comes from Devosia alba, assembly GCF_039938915.1. Taxonomy (NCBI): domain Bacteria; kingdom Pseudomonadati; phylum Pseudomonadota; class Alphaproteobacteria; order Hyphomicrobiales; family Devosiaceae; genus Devosia; species Devosia alba. The sequence continues at coordinate 188,908 of NZ_JBDUUI010000007.1, forward strand.
TTTGGGACGTTGTACAGCCGATGACTCTTTACAAGGGGCCTCTGGCGATTATGCGCAACCAGACCGATGTGCCGAAAGTCCTCGATGATATCATGACAAAGCATTTCGATCTTGCGGCGGATGTAAACCTGCCCAAAAAGAGGGACAAGGCCACCACGCCCGCAGGCATTCAAAGCCTGTTTAAATACCTCGCCGAAAAGGCGCCGCAGATCGGGGGGCTTTCGTGAGCCGCAAGACGAAACTAGAGCTGACCTGGGTTGGCAAGGAGAACCGGCCTCGGTTGGAGCCTCGGGTGTTGATCGATGTGCCGGAGCTGTCCCACACAGGTGAGGTCGGGATCATGGACAATCTGCTGGTGCAGGGCGACAACCTTTTGGCATTGAAGGCGCTGGAGTCAGAATATGCGGGGCGGGTGAAGTGCGTGTTCATTGACCCGCCCTACAACACCGGATCGGCGTTTGAGCATTACGATGACGGGCTGGAACATTCGATTTGGCTGTCAATGATGCGCGACCGGCTGGAGGTGATCCGCAACCTGCTGTCGCCCGACGGCAGCCTGTGGGTGACGCTGGACGACAACGAGGCGCATTACTTCAAGGTGATGGCGGATGAGGTGTTCGGACGGGGGAATTTTGTTGCCAATGTTGTTTGGCAGAAGCGGACGTCACCTGAAGCACGGTTGAGGCTGGGTGCCGCACATGACAGCGTCTTAGTGATTGCGAAAGATATTTCCAAAGTAGAATTGAACCTGTTGCCCGTTTCGGAGGAAACTAAGACAAAAGCGACGAATAAGGATGATGACTATCGCGGTCCTTGGTCGTCATCGGACTTTACCGCTCAAGGCTGGCGACCGAACCAGATGTATAAAATCACTACGCCGGGTGGCGCTGTATATGAACCACCTCCAGGGCGGTGTTGGGGCAACATTGAGCCAGAGTATAGGAAACTTCTAGCTGACAATCGGCTTTGGTTTGGTGTCGACGGCAAAGCAAGGCCACGCGTCAAAACCTTTCTCTTGGAGAGCGAAGGACGCGCGTCATGGACTTGGTGGCCAAATTCGGAAGTGGGTCACAACCAAGAGGCCAAGAAAGAGCAAATCGAGCTCTCTGGCGAAGAATCCACGTTTGATACACCAAAACCCGAACGTCTTCTTCAACGCATAGTCACCCTTGCCACCAACCCCGGCGACCTTGTTCTCGACAGCTTCGCAGGCTCCGGCACTACCGGGGCGGTGGCGCACAAGATGGGCCGCCGCTGGATCATGGTGGAAATTGGTGACCATGCCCAAACCCATATCGTGCCGCGTCTGCGCAAGGTGATTGACGGCCTTGACGCGGGCGGGGTGACGGCGGCAACAAACTGGCAGGGCGGCGGCGGCTTCCGATTCTGCCGTCTGGCCCCCAGTCTGATCACCCGGGACAAATGGGGACGCGAGGTTATCAGCGCCGCTTATGACGGCCCGCTACTTGCGCAGGCGCTTTGCAAGATCAAGGGGTTTCGTTATTCCCCGTCGGAAACCGATTGGTGGGTGCAGGGCAAATCCAGTGACACCGATTTCCTGCATGTGACCACGCAGACCCTGTCCTTCGATCAACTCGCTGAATTGTCGGAACTGGTTGGCGAGGGCCGCACCCTACTGATCCTGTGCGCTGCGTGGCGGGGGGATGAAAAGGGGTTCCCTAACCTGACCGTCAGCAAAATCCCCGACGATGTGCTCAAGCAATGCGATTTCGGACGCGAGGATTACGGCCTGCCGATCACGGGAGATGCGCAATGAACCGCAACGTCAACGCCATCGCGGCACGGTTGTCCCTGCGCCCGCCGCAGCGCAAATCCTTGGAAATCCTTGACCGGGTGACAGAAATCCTGCCACTCCGCAAACATGCAGATTTGAAGGCCGCGCTGGAGATCATCCGATCCGAATACCCCGGTGTGACCGATTTCGAGCGCGCCTTTCCCAGCTTGTGCTTTGCCATCGCCACCGGGGTGGGCAAGACCCGCCTGATGGGCGCGTTCATCGCCTATCTGTATCTGGCGCACGGGATGCGGAACTTTTTCGTGCTCGCGCCCAACCTCACGATCTATGATAAGCTGATTGCCGATTTCACGCCGGGCAAGCGCAAATACGTGTTCAAAGGCATCTCGGAATTCGCGGTGGTCCCGCCCGAGATCATAACCGGCGACAACTGGGAAAGCCGGGGCGCCAACCTTGACCTGTTCGGCGGGGTGGCGATTAACATTTTCAACATCTCGAAGCTTAACTCGGAAGCCAAGGGCGGCAAGCAGTTGAAGATGCGGTCATTCCGCGAGACCCTGGGGGAAAGCTATTTCGGGCATCTTGCAGGCAAGCCCGATCTTGTGCTGATCATGGACGAAAGCCACCGTTATCGTGGCGACGCTGGGGTGCGCGCGCTGGACGAGTTGAAGCCGGTGCTGGGGCTGGAGGTGACGGCGACGCCGTTCGTCGAAAAGGGCACCAAGGGCGCGCAGCCCTTCAAGAACGTGGTGTTCGATTACCCCTTAGCGCGGGCGATCGACGACGGCTTCGTGAAGATCCCGGCGGTGGTGACGCGCAAGGATTTCCGCGCGTCTGATCATTCGGCAGAAGCGCTGGAGCGTCTGAAAATCGAAGACGGTCTGGGTCTGCACGAACAGGTCAAGGTGCATCTGGCAACCTATTCGGCAGAGTCCGGGCGGGAGCGTGTCAAGCCGTTCGTGCTGATCATCGCGCGGGACACAACGCACGCGGCCGAGCTGAAAAAGCTGGTCGAGGCGCTTTATGGTGGGCGCTATGTCGGCCGTGTCATTCAGGTGGACAGCACTTCCAAGGATGAGGAGGTGACGCGGGCGCTGCTGGCGGTTGAACATGCCGACGAGCCCACCGAGATCGTGATCCACGTCAACATGCTGAAAGAAGGGTGGGACGTAACCAACCTATATACGATCATTCCCTTGCGCGCCGCGAATGCGCGGACTTTGGTCGAACAAAGCATCGGCCGGGGTTTGCGTCTGCCTTACGGGCAGCGGACCGGGGTGCTGGAAGTGGACCGGCTAAACATCGTGGCCCACGACAAGTTTCAGGAAATCGTGGACGATGCCCGCCGCTCGGACAGCCCGGTCCGGCTGCAGACTCTGGTGCTGGATCCGGAGGCGGTGCGAAAGCCGCTGGCTACAGTGGTTTCAAGGCCGAACTACGCTCCGCCAGATCCCCAAGGGCCGAATTATGCGCGCGAAGGTGCTGTGGTCTATTCAGCGGCCGAGCGGATCGTGGCGGCTCTTGTTGTTGATGAACTGCACCGCCTAAGCGGAAACCCGAATTTGGCACCGACGAGCTCGGCCCTGTCAAACGTGTCGGTTCAGGCCCAGATTGTGCAAGCGGTAAAAAGCCGGATGACTGCGCAACCGGTGCTTCCGGGTATCGAAACTGGGCCGGACGTAAGTGCAATCGTGGCACAGATGACGCAATCCCTTGTGATGGGGATGATCGACATTCCAAGAATCGTGGTGACCCCCAAGGGCCAGGTTACTGCGGGATTCCGCCCCTTTACAGTCGATCTTACGGGGGTACGGCCAAGCAATGCTGCGGATACCCTTTGGGTACAGCGACTAGATGACGGCGTGGGGCACCAGGTGGTGCTGTCGGCTGATCAGTCTGGCGGCGAAGAAGCACGACTGGAAGATTACCTAGTGCGGCACTTAATCGACTTCAAGGATGTCGATTACATGGCCCACGCTGACCTGCTCTATGATCTGGCCAGCCAGACTGTCCGGCACCTGAAAACGTACTTGTCTGAAGATGAAGTGGAGCCGGTTCTCCGCCAGCAAGGCGAGGCCTTGTCGCGTTTGATCCACGGCCAAATGCAGGCGCATTATCAGGAAGGCGCTGACGAAGGTTATGAGGCCACGGTCCATCGCGGTTGGACAGAACTCAAACCATGTGCGTACACAACCGCTGCAGGCGAAAGTCCGCGCGATTATCGCCAAGCACCGCCAGATCTGAACCGTATTGGGACCTACCTATTTGGTGGGTTTGGGAGATGCCTTTACCCGGTGCAGAAATTCGACTCGAATCCTGAGCGCCTCCTATCTGTGATTTTGGACCGGGACACTGAACGTTGGTTCCGACCCAACAATGGTCAGTTCCAAATTCGCTACCGACGCGGATCGGATCATCCGGAGTATGTCCCAGATTTTGTTGCGGAAACGGCATCGACCCTAGTGATGATCGAGGTCAAGGCGGCCAATCAGCTTGGCGACCTAGAAGTCAAGGCTAAGGCAGAAGCCGCGCGCGAATGGGCTCGCCATGCCACTGAATACACGTCACAGAACGGCGGAAAACCTTGGAGGTATCTCGTCCTCGCGCATGACCTACTTCAGGAAAACATGTCTTTTGACGGCCTGAGCAAGGTGGCGGCAACTGTTTGAACAGTCAAATTCACCGCGTCAGCGGAACTTGTTGTGAACGAGCCATCCCGCCGGAAACGGCTCCAGCGCCCGTGCCAGCGTCACCTCCGGCGCCTGTGTCCCGTCCAGGATCGCCTCAACGATATCTGGCGCAAGCAATGTGAGGCGCAGGACGCGGCTCATGTAGGTCGGTGCAATGCCTTCGCGCGCGGCCAACTCGGCGATGGTGGTGAACTCGCCTGTTTCCAGCATCCGTTTCCAGCGGAATGCACGCGCCAACGCCTTGACCAGCGTGTTGTCCGTCCTTCGGTCTGGCCGGACGCCATGGGGAAGCTGCATCTCCTTGCGCCCGCCGCGCTTCACGATGCGAAACGGAACGTGGAGCGTCATGGTCTCGGGGATCGGCGGCTCGCGGGTCATGCGGCCGCCCCCATGTCTCCAGCCCGCATCTCGCGGGCGAGGCTCCCCAGACCATCCATGCGCAGCCGGACGTTGAGTCCATCCATGCCGATCTCGACGCGCTCGACCAGCAACGCCACAATGCGGGCCTGCTCGGCGGGGAACAGTTCGTCCCACAGCGGGTCCAGTTGCTGCAGAGCCGCGCGGGCGTCGGCCTCGGAGATGTCGTCGGCGTGGGTGCGCGCCGCCTTCCACGTGCCCGCCACGATCTCGGGCTGCCGGAACACAGCGCGGAGCTGGTCGATGACTGCGGCCTCTATCTCGCCCGCAGGCACGCGGCCGACCACGCATGACCCGGCACCATGCTTCAGCACCGTCTGGCTGACATAATAGCGGTAAAGCCGCCCACTCTTACGGGTGTGGGTCGGTGAGAACGCCGCCCCGTCTGGCCCGAACAGCAGCCCTTTCAGCAGCGCGGGCGTGTCGGCGCGGGTGCGGGCAGCGCGTTTGCGTGGGCTCTCCTGCAGAATGGCGTGAACCTTGTCCCACATTTCGCGGTCGATGATGGCGGCGTGCTCGCCAGGATAGCTGTCGCCCTTATGGACAGCCTCGCCGATGTAGGCGCGATTGTTCAGCAGTCTGTAAATGTACTTCTTGTCGATCCGGTTGTCGCGCGGCGTGCGGATGCCACGTGTGCCGACCTCCCGCGCCAATTCCGTGCAGGAGCCGATCTCGAGGAAGCTGGCGAAGATCCAGCGCACATGCGCGGCGCTTTCCTCGTCGACCAGCAGCTTTCGGTTCTCGACGCGATACCCAAAGGGCGGCACACCGCCCATCCACATCCCCTTCTTCCGGCTGGCGGCCACCTTGTCGCGGATGCGCTCGGCGGTCACCTCTCGCTCGAACTGGGCAAAGCTGAGCAGGATGTTCAGCGTCAGCCGCCCCATCGATGTCGTTGTGTTGAAGGACTGTGTGACTGAAACAAAAGTCACGCCGTTCCGGTCGAACACCTCGACCAGCTTCGAGAAATCCATTAGCGACCGCGACAGGCGGTCGATCTTGTACACCACGACCACATCAACCAATCCGTCTTCAACATCATCGAGCAACCGTTTCAGGCCGGGGCGGTCCAGCGTGCCCCCTGAGATGCCGCCGTCATCATATTGGTCGCGCACCAGCACCCAGCCCTCGGACCGCTGGCTGGCAATGTACGCCTCGCAGGCTTCGCGCTGGGCATGAAGCGAGTTAAACTCCTGCTCCAGACCCTCCTCTGAGGATTTGCGGGTGTAAACAGCGCAACGTAATTTACGGACGATGGGTTTGTTCATGCTGTCCTCCGGTGGTTTTTCAGTCCGAAGAAGACCCAGCCGTTCCAACGCGTGCCGGTGATGGCGCGGGCGATAGCCGACAACGACTGGTAGGGCCGCCCCTGCCATTCGAATCCGTCCTGCGTCACGGTGACTAATTGCTCGACGCCCTGCCATTCACGGATCAGCCGCGTGCCGACGATGGGTTTCAGATCGGCGCGGATGCGACTCTTCTTCCGGTCGCCGCCGTCGAGTTCCTCTCCAAGCCGCTCCAGCCGCCGGATCGTTTCTGGTTTCAGCCCTCCATAAACCAGCTCCTGGATTCGATAGGCTAGTCGGCTTTCCAAGAAGCGCCGGTTGAATGGCGGCGGCTCACTGTCAAAAAGCTCCCGCCACTGCTGCTTCAGTTCAGGCGTCGGGGTGGTCCTGAGCGCAGCCAATCGCGCAGGGATAGGATCATGCGTCGTCATGCGTTTCTCCGATGAGTTGGAGTTGCATGACGGCATTGGTCAGCCGGATAGTGAAGGCAATTTTCTCCAGTATCGTCAGATGCTTGCTCCCCCTCTCGCTTCCGCAGCCGGACCAACCCGAGCGCCAGCAGACCGCACAGTTCGGCGCGGCGCTCGGCGGGGGTCATCTGGTTAGCCGGGAGCGGATTGGGGCGTTTCATTGGAGCACCGGTAGAAGAGCGTTTCGAGAAGGAAAACGCTAAGCGGTCAGCCAATAAAAACAATCTAAAACAAATACTTATCAGGTTTCTGCGGGTTGCTTCGAAATCATTCATAGACGGCACAAGCGAACATCTTGCCTGACGCAAGCATTCTCGGTGTTAAACAAAGCCTTGAAAGCGAATCATGATCCGGGACAGAGTGAAAGTGTGCCTGTGCACGAGACGTCGGCCCGGCGGGAATATTTGATGGGAGCGCGTATTCCGGTTTCAATCACCGATAGATTCAAGGGACGATTTAATGGGGCATCAGCGCCTTGGAAAAATGCCGGCATACCGCCTTTTGCCCGAAATTGTACGGTACATTGTGGACGGTGGCATTCCAACCGAGGCGGTGGCCGACCAGATTACCGAATTTGGTCGGGAAGCACTGAAATCTGCTTTGAAAGACGATGTCTTCATTGAAGCGCTCTGGTTGCTGATCCGCTTGCCCCAAGCAGCTGCGACCAATAACGCACCAAGAGCACTAGCTGAAATCTGCATCGACGGCGCTACGCCCTCATCGGTCTCTGAAATCCTCTTTCAGTATGACCGTTCCGTGGAGCGGGTTCAGCGTCGGATCCACCAGGGGAGTACAGACCTCGGCGAGATTGCCCGCCGCGCTGGCCTTTCGGCGTTGGCAGAGGGAATGCAATCAAACCTACCATCTCTCTGGAACCCTGGCGCAGACGACGTGTGGGCTTCGCTCGTCAGTTTGCGGCGCACGGAGAATTTCGCCGCACTGGCCCATAGCTTTTACGCTAACTTTGTCGAGCGGGTGATCCATTACTTCGTGGATCGAAACCTCCACAATATGATTGGCCCGGGTCGAATTGCGCGTTCCGTCCATGACGTAGGGACGTTTGACAGTGCAGTCCGTCGCCATTGCAACGAGTCGGCCCTTATCATGCGAACATTTGCCCGGGACTGGCTGGGGAAGAACCACTATCGCGACGGCAAGGCGATTTCGCGCGCGGATACGCGGGCGTTTTCTTCCCATGCGGTTGAGAAAATCAGGATCGAACTCGCATTGCGGAAAGGAAAACCGTGAAGCAGCATCTGATCGAATGCGGTGTATCCGCCGCCTCTTGCGAGGAGGCGATTGCCATGAACGTCCATGGTCCGGGCAAGAACGTGAACCTCCGCATCGACTACATCAGCAGAACGATGCTCTCGAATTTACCCGACGTGCTGATCGATCTGCTGGAGGTCGCTGCATATGTCTACTGCGCTGATCAACGACTGGTTCGCGGATCGGAACAGCTTTCGAAGTTCGGCGAAAATTGGCGCAGGAGCCTCAGATTTTCGATCCCAGTGCGGGAACTGGAAGTCTGGCACGACCCTGAGGTTCAGTATGCACTGATCGACACGCTGGGGTTTCTTTCCGACGACAGCTATGCATTCGATTTTCGGCAGACTGAGACGCCGGTTCAGCCCAAGGAGCTGTATTTTCAAGATCTGATTGATCCTGCCAACGAGCACGACAGGGTAGCACTATTCTCCGGCGGCGTGGACTCGTTCGCCGGGGCCGTGACTGATCTAGTGGCTAAAGGTCAGTCCCTCACGTTGGTTGGACACTACTCGTCGACCAAGGTTCGATCGGTTCAGGAAGGCCTTATTGCTGACCTCAAGCGAAAGGGATTTGACCGGCACCTGTCCTACGTTCCTGTGTGGGTAAGCAACGAGGGCGTTCAAGCTCGCGAATTTACCCAGCGCACCCGCTCTTTCCTGTTTGCATGCTTAGGCTTCGTCGTAGCCGAAATGTCCGGCAAGGACGGCTTCAGTTTCTATGAAAACGGGGTGGTCAGTATCAACTTGCCGCTGGCGGGCGACGTTGTTGGTGGCAGAGCGACGCGGACAACCCACCCGAAAGTCCTGCGCGGGTTTGAGGACCTCTTTTCGCTGCTCGTGGAGCGCCGCATCCAGATCCGCACACCCCTTCAATGGTTGACCAAGAAGGAAGTGACGGAGAAAATCGCGGCGGCTGGGATGGCCGATCTGCTCAGTCAGACCGTCAGCTGTACGCGGCCTAGGAAATGGACCGAAAGTCAAAAGCACTGTGGTGTGTGCTCGCAGTGTATCGACAGACGTTTCGGAATCCTCGCGGCTGGGTTGGGCGAACACGAAGCATCAGATCGCTATATGTTAGACTTGCTTCTAGACGATCGGAGCGGACGCGACGACTTGCGCATGGCGCTAGCTTATGTGTCGTTGTTCAAGAAGATATCGGCAACACCGAAGGAGCGGTTCCTGGTGGACTTCCCGGAGATCGTTTCTGCGATCGGCCACTTCCCGGGCGTGCCGACCTCCGAGGCGGGAGATCTGCTGTTCGCTCTGTTTCAGCGCCACGCAAAATCCGTCGAAGAGGTGATCTTGTCGGCCGTCAGAGAACACAGCGCCGCCCTGTTCAGAAACGACCTGCCTGCGGCATCGCTCCTGGCTGCGTGCTACAATCGAGGTCACATCGAAATTGCTCCGCCGTCAAACTACGACGCTGACGCCAAGGCATTCATGGATCGGCTCTCTACATCAGTTCTGGAGTTCGCCTTCGACGACGATAAGAAGCGTGTTCATTTCAGGGGCGACTTGGCGCTGGAAGGTGCGAACTTCAAACTGATAGCCGCTCTGATTGCGGCCTTCAGAACGGCAAAGTCTCGACAGACCGAGGTTCCGTATCTTCCAGCGCCGGACCTGGCTCGGTGCCTCGGCGTTTCCGATCAGTCGATGCGTCAACAGCTGAGGCGGCTGCGCGAGGTCCTCGAACCTTTGAACGTGTCGATGGGGATCCCGATGGATCAGGATTCCTTCATTCAGACCAAGGAGCGTGCGGGCTATCGAATCAACCCGCAGTGCCGCGAGATTTTAATCGCGGATATTGTGGGCGGCGTTCTGTCGGCCAGCACCGACTAATGCGCCGGAGTCACGCGCATCGACGCGGCACGTCACAAACGCCCTGAAGCAGCCCCGATTTCTCGGGGCTTTTTCATTGCCAACGTCACAAGACAGATCCCACTTGATCATATCAGAACAAGCCTAACCCGTTGAAAATGCTCGCATGCCTAAGTGCTTCGGCGCTGTCGGATGTACCGAAACGCAATTTAACGGAGTCCAACATGTCACTCAGACATCTGAATCAGATTGATCTCGCGGATCGCTGGAATATCTCGCACCGCACGCTCGAGCGTTGGCGTTGGACCGGTGAGGGTCCTCGCTTCGTCAAGCTCGGTGGGCGAGTCGTTTATCGGCTCGAAGACATCGAGGCCTTTGAGTATGCGCAGATGCGCGAGAGCACGGCCGATCAGCCCGCCATCAAGTGCGCTTAAGGGGCCGGACATGAATACCCTTTTTGGCGGAGTTGCCCAACGGCGCGGTCCATATCGTCGCCAAGGCCCAGGTCGCGCGCTGTTGGCAACCGTGCTGGCTATCATTTTCCTGATCAGCCGCCTCGTCACGCGGACCAGGCGGCGGAGGTAAGCTATGGATACCGATGTCCTTCAGATCGCGCAGCACTATCTGAAATTGGGGTTATCCCTTCTGCCGCTGCATGCTCCTGTCCGGCGTGGTGACCGTCTTATCTGCTCCTGCGGCAAGGCGGATTGCCGCCAGCCGGGCAAACACCCGGTCGGCCAGTTGGTGCGGCGAGGTCTTCTGGACGCGAGCCGGGATCCGCAACAGATCGAACGTTGGTTCGCCGACGCCGCTTACAATATCGGTATCGCTACTGGCGCTGTATCGGGTGTCATAGCTGTCGATATTGACCCGCGCCATGACGGCGATGAGACGTTGCGCCAGCTCGAAGATCGCCACGGCGATCTTCCCCTTACCTGGCGGTTTCTCACCGGTGGTGGGGGTGAGCACATACTGTTTCGTCACCCCGGCGTAAAAATTGCCAACAGTGCCGGCTCCCTTGGCAGTGGGATCGATGTGCGTGGCGACGGCGGCTATATCGTGGCGCCCCCGTCAATCCACATTTGCGGTCGTCGTTACGCGATCTCCGTCGACCATCATCCCGACGACGTATCCTTGGCCGACCCTCCTGGTTGGCTGCTCGAGCGCATGGCCGGGCGCAAGCAGAGTGCCGGTAAAACGCGGCAGCCGCCCAGCGATTGGCGTAGGCATGCCGTCGAGATCCATGGTGAAGGTCAACGCAACGACGCCATCGCTCGCCTGACCGGTCATCTGCTGCGTGCCCGTGTCGATCCCCGCGTCTGCCTGACACTCATCATCGCCTGGAACCGTCTTCATTGCCTGCCGCCGCTCGATGACGATGAAGTCGTGGAAACGGTGTGCAGCATTGCCGCGCGCGAGATCGCCCGCCGGGAGCACCGCCATGTTGAATGATCCCCTCGACAAGCTCGCCACACTGAATCGGCCTGGCGCTTCGCTTGAGGATAAGCCGCGTCTGGACATCGGTTCGGACGTCGAGATCGCCGGGAGAGTGGGTGAGGATCTCGAGCGGGCGTTCAATAACATCGTTCACGCCGAAGGTGCCTTCTGGCGGTACGAGAAAACCCTGTGGCGCCCGATCCCCGATCATGAACTTAGGCTCGCCGTGCACGGGTACGACGGTGCCTACTTCAAATCTCCAGGCGATAAGACTTCCTGCGTCAAGCTTTCCAAATCGCGTATCGATTCCATCCTGTACGAGATGACCGCGCTACTGGCCGCCCCTGCCTTCTTTGCTGAAGCGCCGGTCGGCATTAATTGCGCCAGTGGCTTCATTCGTTTCGCCGCAGACGGCGTGCCGTCGCTGGAGCCTCATCACGGTGATCATCGGTGTCGCCATACACTGGCGGGCCGCTGGCGACCCGGATCAAACGAGGCGCTTCCGGCGCGCTCTTTGCTGTCACGGCTGCTCAGCGGTGTCTTTGCCGGGGACGCTGATGCCGAGGACAAGATACAGCTTCTGGCGGAAGTCGCGGGCTCGGCCGCTCTGGGTTACGCGACGAAACTGCGCCAGCCACGCGCCCTTATTCTCAAAGGCGAAACCGCCGAGAACGGCAAAAGCCAGATCCTCGATCTGATCCGCGGCATGCTTCCTGGATCGGCCATTGCATCGGTCACCGCCGGCCGCATGGGGGATGAACGCCATATCATCGGGCTCGTGGGCAAGCTGCTCAACGCCAGCGACGAATTATCTTCCTCATCAGCCATTGCCTCCGACACTTTCAAGGCGATCGTCACCGGCGAGCCGGTGCAAGGCCGAGACGTCTACAAATCCCGCATCGAGTTCCGTCCCCAGGCCCAGCATCTGTTTGCCACCAATACGCTGCCAGTGTTCCAGGGTGGCATGGATCGTGGGGTTCAGCGCCGTCTCCTCGTCATCAGTTTTAATCGGGTGATTCCCGCGGAGGAACGCATCGAGGCCATCGGCCAGCGCATCGGTCTGGAAGAGCCTGATCTTCTGCTCGGCTGGGCGATAGACGGTGCCACGCGGCTGCTCCGCCAGAAGCAGTTTACCACGCCTTCATCCAGCAAGAGCGCCATGAACGACTGGCTTTTTGGTGCTGACCCGGTGCTCGCCTGGCTGTCCGAGCGCGTTCGCAGCCGTCAGATTGTCGACCAGCGTCCACGCATTGCCACCCGCCATGCTTATGAACGGTTCCGCGAATGGGCGTTGGCCGAGGGATTTTCCGACCGGACGCTGCCGTCGATAAATGCGTTTGTTCAGCGCATCACCGCCAACGCCATCGGTATCGAGTACCGCCGATTTCGCGACGGACGCTTCTTCGTGGGCATGAGTGTGAGCCGTGCCGATGCTTTCAATTCGGACGCCTGTGACGCGGATGCGCCGCATGAATGACGCGCAAACCAGATCTAACCCATTGATTGTGCTCGCGTGTCGCAGTGGCGATAGAACATTTTCTTATACGCGCACGCCCACATGGGTAATAGTTCGCTGCCAAGTGCGTCACGCGAGCACAATCAACACCTTAGCCGGCATTTATGCGTCATCGCTGCGTCACCCTTGCGTCACACGCCCAAACTGCCTGCTTTCTGCTTCTTTCCCAAACCATGGAGACGGCTCATGAGGTGGACCCCCAGAGGCTATGGCGGGGCACGCCGCAACGGCGATGCTGTCAAACGGCAGGGATGGCGTGAACTCGGTTTGCTGGCCGTAGCGATTGACGATGAGCGGCTGACATGGCCGGAGCGCGAGCTGGTGCGTCAGCTTGGAGAAAAGCTCTATGGGACGGGACCCTCGGATCGGGGAGAGCACCATGGCTGACCGGACCTGGACCGCCGACGATGTTGCCGATCATTTCGAGGAGGCGTTCCGCACGCTGCGCAAGCTGCCGCCTGTCATGGCACAAGGCTACTTCAACGCCTGGCCGGAGATGGCGCGGACCCGCCACGAGATCGCTTTCATGAAGCCCGAGCCCATGGTGATCCGTCCTTCGGCCTCGGCCATTACCCGGCTAGAGCTAACGTTTGACTGGATACTCTGGATCGAGGAGGCTGAGCGTAAACTGGTCTGGAGGCGCGCGGCCCGTGTGCCCTGGAAGCTGATCAGCCATCAACATGGTTGCGATCGCACCACGGCGTGGCGACACTGGCAGCTGGCACTCACCAAGATTGCGGCCCGACTGAATGCCCAATGAGTCCAAAGTGTTGCAACACTTTTCCCTGCAACAAATACGGTCAAATCAGCTATAGTTTTGACTATGCTCGGAAGAGTAGCGCCCGCGACGGAGTTGATCCATCGCGGGCGTTGCTGTCTCCGGCGCAACCCTCATGGTCAACACCATTATCAAGATCAGGCTCATGCCCGTTCGTCCACCGATCCATCGCCCGGTTGGGCGGCGCGACAAGCCCGAGCAAGACCGCGACTACGCCCGCAACCGTGATCCAGTGGCCCGTGCTCTCTATAGCTCGAGACGCTGGCGGCGGGAGAGGCTCGTCTTCCTGCGCGCGCACCCACTGTGCCTTGACTGCGGTCACTACGGCATAATCCGTGCAGCAAACGTCGTCGACCACATCGACCCGCATCGCGGTGACGAGGCTGTATTTTGGGATAGCAGCCGCTGGCAGGCGCTGTGTGCCTCGTGCCATAGCCGCAAAACTGCAGGCAAAGACGGTGGGTTTGGCAACACGCTGCAACACTCGCCGATCACCGCCGCACCCCCCGGGGGCGGGTGAATGTCTACCGGGTACGCACTGGTGACCGGGGCCCAAGGAACACGCATCCGTGGCCAAAATGGCGATGGGGGGGTGCACAGACAAAATGGCTGTTCGAGATGAAGGATAATTGTGTGTCAGATATTCAAAGCGCGCCTGTTGATGTCGGCGCCGCCGAGCGCCGGTTGGCCGTGGAGTATCGTTCGCTCGAACGGCTGGTGCCCTATGCGCGCAATGCCCGCACGCACTCCGAAACACAGGTGGCAGAGATTGCGGGTTCGATCCGCGAGTTCGGTTTCACCAATCCGGTGCTGATCGCCGAGGACGGCACGCTGATCGCCGGCCACGGCAGGGTGCTGGCGGCGCGCACACTTGGCATGGAGACCGTGCCCGCAATCGTGTTGACGGGTCTTTCGGAAACACAGCGCCGAGCGCTGGTGCTTGCTGATAACCGCATCGCGATGAACGCCGGCTGGGACGAGGACGTGCTGGCGCTGGAATTGTCGGACCTGCAAGAGGCCGGCTTTGATCTAGGCCTCACCGGCTTCAACGACGACGAACTGCAAAACCTGCTCTACGGAAAACCGGGGGAGCAGGATGGTCTGAGCGAGGATGACGCCATTCCTGAGGTGCCGGCCACCCCGGTAACACGGCGCGGTGACCTCTGGCTGCTGGGCGACCATCGTCTGTTATGTGGCGATTCCACCGATGGTGCTGATGTCACCCGGCTGATGAATGGTGAGCGGGCCGCGTTGTTCGCGACTGACCCGCCTTACCTGGTGGATTATGACGGCACCAATCATTTGACCAAGAAAAAGGCTTCGCGGCCCGCGAATAAAATTGTCAGCCAGGACGTGGCGGAAGATTGCGTGGAACAAAAACACTGGGACGATTCCAGCCAGGGCCCGCAATTCTACGAGGCGTTCTGCAAGACGGCGATCGAACATGCGATTGCTGAAGATGTCGCTTGGTATTGCTGGCACGCCTCAAGGCGCCAACGCATGCTGGAAACCGTCTGGGACCAGTTTGATGTACTGCATCACCAGCAGATCATCTGGGCCAAATCCCGTCCAGTGCTGACGCGCTCGGTAATGTTGTGGGCGCATGAGCCGTGCATGTTCGGCTGGGTTCGCGGCAAAAAACCCCGCATCAACCGTGAAGGTTTTGAAAGCTGGCCCACCACGGTGTGGAATATCCCGTCGTCGGAAATCGAAACCCGCGAGCATCCGACGTCCAAGCCGGTGCGCGTATTCACATTGCCAATGCAGTTGCACACGCGTCCTGGCGACATCTGCTACGAACCGTTTTCCGGTTCAGGATCGCAACTGATCGCGGGCGAGAAAACCGGTCGGCGCGTTTACGGGCAGGAATTGTCGGAGGCCTTCTGCGACGTGGTGGTCAGGCGCTGGCAGGCCTTTACCGGCAAGGCGGCAACGCTCGATGGTGATGGCCGCAGCTTCGACGATATTGTTGTCGAGCGGGCTTCCGAAAGAAATAATGAGGCAAAGTCATGAGTAAGAAACAATCCCGCGGGATGTCACTGCTGGAATCGTTAACCAATGTGTTCGTCGGTTACGCTGTCGCCGTTTATGCGCAGATCGTGATTTTTCCGCTGTTCGGGCTCTCCACCACGATCGCTCAGAACATGGCAATGGGTGCGATCTTCACCGTGGTGTCGGTAGGCCGCAGCTATTGCTTGAGGCGGGTGTTTGAGGATTTCCGCTTGCTGGCGAACAGCCTAGATTGAACCGCCAGCAGGAGTGTCAGTCGCGCCAGTAATTGTTGGCGGCAGCCACTGTCTGGAAATGCGTCGCGATCACCTGCGATGACGCAATCAGCTGGGCGCTATCGTGGTCATAGGCCGCCCGCAGTTTGTCGCGTACCTCAGCCGATGGTTGGGTCACCTTGACGCCGACCCGTGCCAGTTTAGTAGCAAGATCAAAACCTTCCTGCGGTGTCGCCGTTTTGAGAGAGGCAAGCCAGATGTCGGCCATGGTGTTCTCCTTCTAGAAAATCGCAATGCAGAGCAACCGTACTGTAGCCGAGCCGGCAGCGAAAGCACCACACCTGCAGCGGGCTAGGTCTGCCGCACGAGGAGAACAGTCATGGCGGGCCGCAAGCCGCTGCCGACACATCTGAAGCTGGTCAAGGGCACCGCCCGGCCGCATCGCCTGAATAAAGCTGAGCCAAAGCCAATGGTGGCTACGCCCGAACCACCGGATCATCTCGAAGACGGAGCCAAGGCCAAGTTCAGATCCATGGCGCAGATGCTGGCAAGGCACGGTGTGATGACCGAGCTGGATACCGGTGCGCTCGCCCGCTACGTCGTCATCTGGCACCGATGGCTGGAGGGGTAATCCCCCCGTTTTTAACGGGGTTCTGCGGTAGAATTCACGCAGCCATTTTC
>NZ_JBDUUI010000008.1:0-192479 GCF_039938915.1 Devosia alba
CCGACACTCCGCTGATCCGAGAGCCAATCTGAGCCAAATCATCTGACGACGGACAGGCACGACCTCCTAGGCTGCGGTTTCGCATCTATGGCACGAATATGTTATTTTTCAACAAAAATTCCGATTGGATTGCCGATCACTCCGCCCCCTCCACCGGCACATGGGGGGATTTGAACCAGTGGAACGGCCGCTGCAGCAGTTCGCGCAGGGCGTTGAGGGTGGCGCCGGCGATCAGCAGCCAGTAGAAGGGCAGCAGCAACTGGATGGCGAGCAGGCGCAGGTTTTTGGCGCGCGCCAGCCCCAGCGTGGTGATGGCGAAGGTGCTGCCATAGCCCAGCACCAGCACCCCGGTATAAAACACCGCCCAGTTCCGGCCATCAAACAGCGGCGCGCCGAGCGCCAGTTGCAGGGCCAGGCCAATGCCCAGGCCGCAATGCAGCAGCGGCGCGGCAATCATGCCCAGCACCAGCACTTCAAAGGCCAGCATCGGGCCCAGTCCCATCTCGGCGGCCAGCCGGCCCGGATTGCGGTTGTGCACGATGAAGGTCTGCATCCAGCCCTTCATCCAGCGGGTGCGCTGGCCCTGCCAGGCGCCGAGCCGGGTGGGGGCGTGTTCGCGCGTATTGGAGGCCAGGGTTTCCACGCGCAGGCGGCGCCGGGCCAGCCGCATGCCGAGATCGGCATCTTCGGTGACGTTGAAGGCGTCCCAGCCGCCGATCTGGCGCAGCGTGGCGGTACGGAAATGGTTGGAGGTGCCGCCCAGCGGGATTGGCAGGCGCCAGCGCGCCAGCGCCGGCAACAGCACCCCGAACAGCGCGGCATATTCGGCGGCAAACAGCGCGGCCAGCCAGCCGCGCTCGCCATTGTCGATCAGCAGGCGCGCCTGCTGGCAGACCAGATCGGGATGGTCGCGGAAGCGCAGCGCGGCCTGCCAGAGCTGATCGGGGTCGGGGATGTCTTCGGCATCATAGACCACGACATGCTCGCCCCGGCAGAGCGGCAGCGCGAAATCGAGGGCCTTGGGCTTGGTGCGGGGCGCCGCGTCGGGCACCAGCACCAGCGAGACGCGCGGATCGCCCAGCCGCGCCCGGATCGCGGCAATGGTGGCGCGCGAGCCCGCTTCGACCACAAATTTGATGTCGAGGCGGGCGGGCGGGTAATCCAGCGCCCACATGGCGGCGAACAATTGCGGGATCATCCTGGCCTCGTTGCGCAGCGGGATCAGGATCGAATAGACCGGCAATTGCGCATCGGGCGGCCGCTGCGGCGGCGCCAGCGGGCGGCGGGGCGTGGCCAGGGCGGCCAGCCGGATGGAGGAAGGTCCAACCAGCAGGGTCAGCGCCACGGGCAGCAGCCAGGCTTCGGCAATGAAGGGCGCCAGCAGCGCCATGGCCAGCAGCAGCAGCAGGCCCGCGGCAAAGCCGTAGCGGGCCGGCGTGGTCAGTTCGAGCTGGGCGGCGGCATAGGGCCAGATCTGCGCCAGGCGCTGCCGGGCCGCGGTAATCAGATCGCCTGACGCGGTGCGGGTCAGATAGTCGCGCAGGGCCGGCGCGGGCAGCATGCAGATGGTCCTGCGCAGTCGCGGGCTGGCCCGCAGGCGCTGCCGCAGCCGCAGCACGCCGAAAAAGTCGGGGGCGGTGAAATCAACCGCGCGGTCGAGCACCTGCATGCGAAACAGCCGTACCCCGGCCAGGTCTTCGAGCCGCATCGGCTCGATGGTGCCGACCAGGCCGTGCGGCACGCGGTCGAAAAACGCGCACCCCGCCCAGGCGGCCGCCCGTTGCATGGCCAGCGTCTCGTCAACGCCACAGGCCAGCACGCCATGCAGCAGCGGATCGATTTCGCCGGCCAGCGCCGCTGCCAGCAACTGGCTGGCATGGGCGTCATCGGCACAGGCATCGCCCAGCACGGCCCGGATCAGCTCGAGCGCCTCGGACACGGCGCGCGCGCCGGCTCAGCGTCGCCGTCGCCGCCCAAGTCTGGCCCGCGCGCTGTCAGCCCGACACATCTTGGCCATTGCGACAATAGTCACCTGCATGGCTTTACCCCCAAAGCTGCTTGGATGATCGGTCTGGATTGGTCGGCACGAGGTGCGGCTGAGCCCTGCAGCCGCGCATGGCCAAACGCCATGCCCACGGCCTCCAGCCGGAGGCCATAATCAATAAATCAACGACCCGATATTGCTTGGATTTGATTCCATTTGCAAGTCGCGAAGCAAAATCACCCACGAAGACTGGCGGCAACCAGTCTTCGCGGGCGTAGCCGGCTCAGTGCTTGACGGCAAACTGATGCGGATTGAAGTGATAGGCGGTCGAGCAGAACTCGCACACCACTTCGATTTCGCCATTGACCGCCATTTCTTCGCGATCTTCGGCCGTAAAGCTGGTGGCCAGCATGTCCTCGATGCGGTCGGCCGAGCAGCTGCAGCGCTCCACCAGGGGCATGGGCGTAAACACCCGCACGCCGGTCTCGTGATAGAGGCGGAACATCAGGCGTTCCGAGCTCAGTTCGGGGTCGGCCAGTTCCAGATCGTCCAGCGTGGCCATCAGCGCCTTGGCCTCGGTCCAGCCATCATCGGGATCGGCGGGCTGCATATTGGAGAAATCGCCGTCGCCGGGCAGGTCGGCGACCCGCGACATGCCATGTTCGGGCAGATGCTGGATCAGCACGCCGCCGGCGCGCCAGTGCGGCCGATGATCGCCCTTGCGGGTGAATTCGGCCACCGCCAGGCGCACCTGGGTGGGGATCTGCTCCGATTGCATGAAATAGGTGTGCGCGACTTCCTCGAGCGAATTGCCCTCAAGCGCCACGATGCCCTGATAGCGCTCCATGTGCTCGCCCTGGTCGATGGTCATGGCCAGATGGCCATTGCCCAAGAGGTCAGCTGGCCTGGTGCGGCCCTCTTCGGCGGCCTTGAGCAGCAGCTCCTGGTCAAAGCGGGCATAGCCGCGCAGCCCGTCGGGCGCGTCAAAATCCACCACGATCAGGTTCACCGGCCCATCGGTCTGGGTCTGCATGATGAACTTGCCGGAAAACTTCAGCGAGGAGCCGATCAGGGCGGCCAGCACCACGGCCTCGCCGAGCAGGCGGGCAACCGGGGCGGGATAGGCATGGCGGGTGAGGATGGCGTCGAGGGCCTCGCCGAGCCGCACGCTGCGGCCACGGGTATTGAGCTTGTCGAGGCTGAACGGCACAACCGTATCGTCGCCGCTTTCCGGGCGATCCAACCCCAGGGCAGTCATCAGGTTATCGGTCATGGGCGTATTATCCGTCGTCATTCTGGTCAAATCGCTTTCAGGTCGGCGGGGCCATAATGGGTATAGCCCGCAAACTCGGCAAGAGTTTGCGGGCTGCGCGCACCGAACTGCGATGAGCTGCTGTTTGGGCTGAGCCGAACCAAAGGTCCGCGCCAGCGAATATGGTGACTTTCGAGAACCGAAGCGGAGCGTACATTGGTACGTGAGCACCGGAAGCGCAGAAAGCCGCCATTTGCAGGCCGGCCCAGACAGCAGATCGAAGCAGTTTAGTTCACGTCGGCACCAAAGGCCCAGCACAGGATGGCTTTTTGGGCATGCAGGCGGTTTTCGGCCTCGTCCCACACCACCGATTGCGGACCGTCGATCACCTCGTCGGTCACCTCATCGCCGCGATGGGCGGGCAGGTCGTGCATGAACAAGGCGTTCTTGTCCGCCAAGGCCATCAAACTGGTGTTCACCTGGTAGGGTTTCAAGACCCGGCGGCGTTCGGCGATGTCGACATCGCCCATCGAGACCCAGGTATCGGTGATGACGAGGTCAGCGCCCGCCACGGCGTCGCGCGGATCGTGGATCAGCTTCACATATTCGCCAGCGCGGCGGATATCGTCCATCAGGTCCTTTTCCGGGCTGTATTCCTCGGGCGTGGCGATGGTCAAATGGCACTGGAACAGCTCGGCCGCGTTGACCCAGGAATGCAGCACATTATTGCTGTCGCCGACCCAGGCCACCTTGGCGCCCTTGATGTTGCCGCGATGCTCCTCAAAGGTCATCAAATCGGCCATGATCTGGCAGGGATGGGCGCGCCGGGTCAGCCCGTTGATCACCGGGACCGAAGCGGCGTCGGCCAGATCGAGCAGATCGGCGTGGCTGAGAATGCGGATCATGATCGCATCGACATAGCGGCTGAGCACCCGGGCGGTATCGCCGAGCGTTTCCTCGCGGCTCAGCTGCATCTCCTGGCCGGAAAGCATGATGGTCTCGCCCCCCAATTGCCGCATGCCGACATCGAAGCTGACGCGGGTGCGGGTCGACTGGCGCTCAAAGATCATCGCCAGGACCTTGTCCTTGAGCGGCTGGGGCCGATCGCCCTGCTTGAGGCGGGACTTGAGCGAGCCGGCGGCGTCAAGCATGCCGCGCAGTTCGGGCTGGGTGAAATCGTCGATGGAAATAAAATGCCGTGGGGTGCCGGTCGAATTCATGGGCCGGGTTCCTTTTGTGACGCTATGAAGGGGGCCGCGACGCGGGGCGTGCGGTTGATGCCTCCCCTCCCCCATGAGGGGAGGAGGGAGCGCGATCATCGTCGGCGTCGCGCCTGCGCGAAGTTCAGCATGTGGTTCACCCGGCCGCCGGGACCGAAGCCGTTTCAGCTTCAATGGCGTCGAAGGCGGCACCGAGCTTGGCGACGGCTTCCTCGATCTCGGCCTCGGTGACGATCAGGGGCGGGATCAGCCGCAGCACATTGTCGCCCGCGCCAATGGCGAGCATCTGGTGATCATCGCGCAGCCGGGCGACGAAGTCGCGCACGGGCGGGGTGATCTTGATACCGGCCAGCAGGCCCTTGCCGCGCAGTTCGAGCACATAGTCGGGGTATTTCTGCGCCAGCTGCTGCAGATGCCAGGCCAGTTTCTGGCCCATCTGGTTGACGTGGTCGATGAAGCCGGGCGCCAGGATCCGGTCCAGCACGGCATTGCCTACCGCGCAGGCCAGCGGATTGCCGCCATAGGTGGAGCCGTGCGTGCCGGGCACCATGGAGGCGGCAACCTCGCCCTTGGCCAGGCACGCCCCGAGCGGAAAGCCGCCGCCAATGGCCTTGGCCACCGCGACGATATCGGGGGTAATGCCGCTCCACTCAAAGGCAAAGAAGCGGCCGGTCCGGCCATAGCCGCACTGCACTTCGTCCAGGATCAGCAGCAGGTCGTGCTCGTCGCACAGCGCCCGCAGGCCCTGCATGAATTCGGGCGTCATGGCCGTGACGCCGCCCTCGCCCTGCACGGTCTCGATCAGGATGGCGCAGGTCTGGGGCCCGATCAGCGCCTTGACGGCATCGAGGTCACCGGGGGCGGTGTGCTTGAAGCCGGGCATGGCGGGGCCAAAGCCCTCAAGATAGCTCGGATTGCCGCCTGCCGCGATGGTGCCCAGGGTGCGACCATGGAACGAGCCGGTAAAGGCGATGATCTCATAGCGATCGACTTCACCCTTGGCCCAGAAATAGTGCCGCGCCGTCTTGATGGCGCATTCGAGCGCCTCGGCGCCCGAATTGGTGAAGAACACCGAGTCCGCGAAGGTGGCGTCCACCAGGCGCTGGCCCAGCCGTTCCTGCTCGGGAATGGAGAACACATTGGAGGTGTGCCACACCTTGTCGGCAGCGCTCTTGAGCGCCGTAACAAGATGGGGGTCGCCATGCCCCAGTGCGTTGACCGCGATGCCGGAATGAAAGTCGAGATACTGGCGACCCTGCTGATCATAAAGGCGCATGCCTTCGCCCCGCTCAAAAGCGAGATCGGAGCGGGCATAAGTGCCAAATAGCGCAGACATGGGTCGAATTCCTTCTCAAAGGTCGGGGTTGTTTACATCGTACAGTTCGGTTCGTGACAATAGCGCCACAAAAACCAAAAACGCGCCTGTCTCGCAGCGCGTTTCATCATCGGAGTTAGGCTAGTTTTCCCAGATAAGTCAATGATCACGGGCTTGGCCTTCGATTTGACTCAAACTTCGTTAAGATAATTTTAACCAGTGAATTTACGGGGAAACTCCCGCCCGACGCTTGATCCCGATTCCTCACATGGCGTAAACTCACTGTCATTGGGAGCACGATATCTCGTGTGGCGGACCCACTCAACATACGACGCCTAGCGTTTGATGGTTGCCATGGTTATTTGGCGGCACAATGAAGGATTCTGTTTTGACGATGGTTTCAGGAGCACAACCGGCAGGCTGGACGGACGAACGCGTCGAGACCTTGAAGAAGCTCTGGATGGAAGGGTTGAGCGCGAGCCAGATTGCTGGCCAGCTCGGCGAAGGGGTGACCCGCAATGCCGTGATCGGCAAGGTGCACCGCCTCAAACTTTCCGCACGGGCCAAGCCAACCAATTCGACACCCCGGGCACGTCCGGCAGCGCGCACTGCGCCGCGCCGGGTCGCCAGCCCTTCAGTGGGCGCCTCCAATATGGGATCGGCGAGCAAGATGCGGTCATCCATGCCGCAGCGACCGCAGACCATGGGCGCGACCGCCCTGGCGCACAATCCCGAGATGGAACAGCAGCTTTATGTGGCCCCGGCCGTGCAGGAGCTGTTCATTCCCGAGGACAAGCGCCTCAACCTGTTGCAGCTGAGCGAGAGCACCTGCAAATGGCCCATCGGCGACCCGCTGCACAAGGATTTCTACTTCTGCGGCCAGCATAGCCTGGAAAGCGGCCCGTATTGCGAGTTCCACTCCAAGCGCGCCTACCACCAGGTCGACAAGAAGCGCCGCTAAGGCGAAATCGAACGAATTAAAGAAGGGCGCCACTGGCGCCCTTTCTGTTTGGCATGACCTGTTTGGCATGACGACCAGCGGCCCAAGCGTGGAACTGGAGGGGCGGCGGAAACCGACCCCGTTTCGGTCGTTTGGAACGGTTGGTGGTAGTGCTGGAACCTGCTGTAGCCTGGATCGCCCCACCCACCTTGCGTCACCCTCGGGCTTGACCCGAGGGCACTCCACTTGACGAGGCCGTGGCCGGGATTGCACCATCTAACTTGTCTGCATCCATCCGATTGTCTTCCCAGCGAGCAACCAGGCGAACGCCTTGAAGTACAGAGCCCTCGGGTCAAGCCCGAGGGTGACGGCCAGTGGTTGGATCGATCTCGGAAAGCTGAATCGGAGGCATGGCAGAAAGCGACCCCATTGTCGCCGTTCGGAGCGCCGCGTTCGGCGCCCGAAACCTGCCGTTCATTCACTTCCACCCGACGGCAAAGTCGGGGACGCCTGCTGAAGAGGTCATCAGGGAAATCAAGCGGCTCCTCAAGATTGAAAAGAACCCACCCACTGATGCCGAGAGAGTCTGGTCTGAGCCCAAAGTGACGATTGCTGCACGATGGGCGAATGTCGATTACCGACCTCACTACGCCAGCGTGCGCATCATCTCACGGATCAGATCATTTGTCTCTGGTCTCGTCGTTTGGTGCCGATATCGAAGGGCCAAAACAGTTCTTGATATTTCAAGACCATCGATGGGTTTCGACACCAGGCCCATGTCCGAAGGAATAGCGGTGGCTGGCAGGATCACCGCACCTGACCCTTGCCGAGCAAGTTCAACTAACCAATCCACGCGATTTGACCGATAAGCCGCGTAGAGTTCGTGACCATGATCCGCGCAGGT
Source organism: Devosia alba (assembly GCF_039938915.1). Classification (NCBI taxonomy): domain Bacteria; kingdom Pseudomonadati; phylum Pseudomonadota; class Alphaproteobacteria; order Hyphomicrobiales; family Devosiaceae; genus Devosia; species Devosia alba. The sequence goes on from NZ_JBDUUI010000008.1 coordinate 7,616, forward strand.
CCCATGCAAAACATCCCGCATTTCGCAATTTAGGCGGTCAAGCATGTCAGTTTTAGCAAGAGTCGCAAGAGAGATCGCACTTAGTTCAGACAACGGATGCGACTTTGACACCACGACCTTGTAGTCCTCTTCATAGAGATGGTCTATACGATAGAGGTCTTCACTGACCTTCTCTGCGGTGACTACAACGTCAAATTCACCATCTCGTAACCCGGCAAGAAGCTCGGAGGTTGACGCAACGATCAATTCTATTTCGGCTTGCGGCAATCGCGTACGAGTACGCTCCATAGCTGCCGAAATCCTGTTGTGGCCAATCGTTTCTCCGACACCGACAGAGATTGGCACCCGCTCCAAGCGCATATGACGGATCGCCTCCGCCTTCGCCTGTCTCGTCTCATCATGAGCCTTCTGCAATCTTGGCTGCATGAGTTTTCCCAGCGTCGTCAGCCTGCATCCCGCACGGTCTCTGACAAACAGGTCACCTCCAAGCTCGTCTTCAAGTTTCTTGATCGCAGTCGTCAAGGAAGGCTGGGAGACATTGGAGGCGCTGGCTGCGTGGGTGAAGTTTCGGTGCTCGCAGACAGCTAGAAAATACCTGATCTGGTTCATCTCCATCGCCGCATCCTCCGTTACATCTTCAGCCACACCATCAAACCAACTTCAATAGTCAATGTCTATCAAAGAATAGAATTTCGGAATTGGGCTCGGGCGCATTCGGCATGGGACAAAAGTGCATCGAAACCAAACCTGAAGCACTTCAAATCAGGAGACGACCATGAAAACGCAAATCCTTCAGACAGTCGCCGCACTGGCGCTGATCACAACTTCTGCAACTGCACAGGACAACCCAATGGTAAATCATACAGCCAGCTACATCGCCATGCCGGCCGCCGAAGGCCAGACCGGAGCTTTCGCGGAGTTTCTGGCTGGTGCCGCAGCGATCGTGCGGGACACAGAGCCGGGCACCGTCCTTTGGTTTGCTCTGCAAGCCGATGACACGCTCGCAATCTTTGACATCTTCGCAGACGAAGAAGCACGCGACGCTCACTTCTCAGGAGCGGTTGCTGCGGCTTTGAACCAAAACGCCGACGCGCTGGTCGACGGCGGATGGGACGACGGTGTTGTCGCGAATATCAACAACTCCGATGTCCTGTCGGTGAAGGCGCCGGTTGATCTCTCCACGGCAACGACCGCCACTTACATCAAGCTCGAAGCTGCTCCTGGTAAAGGCCCCGAATTGGCAGCCTTGCTGACCGCCGCCGGCCCCATCGTCGCAGAAACTGAACCCAAGACATTGTTCTGGGCGGCGCTGCAGATTGACGAGACCAACTTCGCCATCTTCGACATCTTTGCCGACAACTCTGGCCGCGAAGCGCACTTTGCCGGACAAGTCGCCGGACTCCTGAATGAAAAGGCTTCAGAATTGATCTCAGGTGGATGGGACGACGGTGTGGTGGCAAACGTCCACAATTTCGAAATCCTCGCTAACAAGTAATCTCGAGGTGACTTGAGAAAGAAGTGCCCGGTGCAACCCATCGGGCGCTTTGCTGTTTGAATTTAGATTCACGCCAAAGCGGCCGTGCCGGAACTGGCAAGCGAAGCTCGCACTCGCCTCCGGCTTGGAAAGGGCGGCTATCGGCGGGAACATGTCCGCGCCTTCGCCCAACACGCCGAGATCGCGGACGACGCGATCTACATCAAGGTCAGCAAAAAACACCCTATTGAGGACGCCGCAAGCGGCAGTCGAACGGCCAGAAAGGGGCGCATTGCGGTCGAAGTACAGTAGCCTGCTGAACGGCCGCTTTCCCGGCCTGAGCGCCCAGAAGCGGTCGGGCAGATTGCCACCCCATTTTTGACTTGAAGCAGACCTTCACCTTGCCCCTGCCTGCATATGGGAAGGAGCGATGGCAATCCTGGCTGATTTATCCCCGCCGCCAAAACCGCGCGCATAATCCTCCCATCACTCCGCACGGGCGGCCTGCAGGCGAACAGTGGCGGGGTGAGCCGGGTGTGGTCTTTGCCTGCCGCACAGGTTCCAGTCCGGCCGTGTGGGGGCGAGCGATCCCCGTGCCGCCGTACAGTTCCAAAAACCGGCGCTCCGAGACGGTTTCGTCTCGTTTTTAACTTTACCAGAGGCGAAAGCCGTCTCGGGGTCCGTCCGCTCATTGAAAACCGCGCCACAGGCGGCGCTTCTGCACGGTCCTAAGGCAGCAACACTTCCACGCGCATGCCCTCGCCGGGCTTGCTCTTGATCGAAAGCTGGCCGCGATGACGATTGACGATGTGCTTGACGATGGCCAGCCCCAGGCCGGTGCCCTTCTTCTTGCGGCTGGCGTCGGCATCGATGCGGTAGAAGCGCTCGGTCAGCCGCGGCACATGTTCGGGCTCCACACCCTGGCCGTAGTCGATCACCGTGACCATGTGCTGGAAACCGGTGCGGCCGGCTGGCTCGAGGCTGACGTCGACGAACCGGCCGCCCGCGCCATATTTGATGGCATTGTCGAGCAGGTTCTCGAATACCTCATAGAGCTGGCCGCGATCGCCAATGGTGGTCGAGGACCCCGCAAACAGATTGAGCCGGATGTCGATTTCGGCGGCCTTGGCCTGGGTCATCAGCCCCTCGCGCACTTCGCGCAGCAGGGCGGCCAGATCAATGCTGCCGGTGGGCCGCACATGCTGGTGCATTTCAATGCGCGACAGGCTGAGCAGATCGTCGATCAGCTTGCTCATGCGTTCGGCCTGGCCCTGCATGATGCCGAGGAATTTCTCGCGTGCCGCCGTATCCTTGGCCGCCGGCCCGAGCAGGGTATCGATGAAGCCGCGCAGCGAGGCCAGCGGCGTGCGCAATTCATGGCTGGCATTGGCGATGAAATCGGAACGCAGCGCCTCGACCTGCTTGAGTTCGGTCAGGCTCTGGAAGGTCACGAGCAGTTGACGATCCTCATCGCTCAACCAATCCAGGCCCGGCCGGTTGAGCGGCGCCACCACCACCTTGTGCCAGGTCTGCGAGGGCACCGTTTCGTGCAGTTCGATGCTGGACGTCCTGCCGGTGCGCATCGCCACATCGATGGCCCGCACCAGATCGGGATTGCGCATGGAAAAGCTGATGGGATTGCCCGTGCTGACGCCGGGATATTCCTGCCGGGCGGCCAAATTGGCGTGCAGCACGATGCGGCGCCGGTCCAGCACCAGGCAAGGCTCGATCAGGGCATCGGCAAAGATGGCCACCGTGCTGGCCGGCATGTCCAGGAGAAGCGGGGACGCCGCCGTGTCGGGGTCCGATGGGGAGCTCGCCCGGGTGGGCAGCAGCGCAATGCCGGCCAGCAGGGCGGCAAAGCCGATTATGGCGCCGACCAGGCTCAGACCGGCGAACAGCACCAGCGCCGCAAATACCACTGCGCCGCCGGCCAGCAGGCCGATCTGTTGCAGCAGGCGAGACAGCATGTCCTGGAGATATTGGCCGGCCGTGCGGCTGGGGGCTTGGTTCATTGGTGCGGGTGCTTCAGACAGAGGGCAATCCCCTTGCGTGAGGGGGCGTCTCTATAGCACGGTGAATATAACAACGGAGCAACAAGAGTGACTGATCCAATCGACGGCTTCGATATCGAAAATCCCGAACTGCCCAAAGCCATCAAGAAGCGCGCCATGGCCTCGGGGGGATACCCTTATGACGATAAGCTGGATCGCGACAGCTATGAAGCCCGGATGTACGCCCTGCAAAAACAATTGGTGACCCTGCAGGCCCATCTGGCGGCCAGCGGCGAGCGCATCATGATTGTGTTTGAGGGGCGCGACGCCGCCGGCAAGGGTGGCACCATCAAGCGCTATCTGGAAAACCTCAACCCGCGCTATTCCATCATCGCCGCCCTGCCCAAGCCCAATGATCGGGAGCGGACGCAGTGGTATTTCCAGCGCTATGTCGACTGGATGCCGGCGGCCACCGAGACGGTGCTGTTTGACCGCTCCTGGTACAACCGGGCCGGCGTGGAAAAGGTGATGGGTTTTTGCACCCCCAAGCAAACCGAGCACTTTCTTGAGGAAGCGCCGGAATTTGAAAAGCGTATCACCAAAGACGGCATTCACCTGTTCAAGTTCTGGCTGTCGATTGGCCGCGAGATGCAGCTCAAGCGCTTCCATGACCGCCGCCACGATCCGCTCAAAGTGTGGAAGCTGTCGCCGATTGATCTGGAAGCCCTGACGCGGTGGAGCGATTATACCGAGGCGCGTGACGCCATGATCGAGCGCACCCATACCGAGCACGCTCCCTGGACCGTGGTCCGTACCAATGACAAGCGCCGGGGGCGGATTACCCTGATCCAGAGCGTGCTGCACCGGCTCGACTATGCCGGCAAGGACACTGAGGCCATTGGCGAGATCGATGCCAGCATCTGCTTTGATGGCCCCAATTTCCTCAGCATGGACAAGACCGACTAGGGGCGCTCGATCGCACCCATGCGCTTGCTGGCAGTGGTCCAGGTCAGTTCGGTGGTGCGCGCCAGCACGGCCTCGACCACGGTCAGCAGCGCGCCATTGGCGTCCCAGGTGCGGCCCATTTCGGTGTATCCGGGCAGCACCAGCTTGGCAAAGCGACTGACCGGGCTCATCCATTCATCGGTGATCAGCACGATCTGGACGCGCTTGGCTGCCAGGTCGCTGGCCAGTTGCAGGAGGGCAGGATCATAGCGGCGGACGTCAAAAATGATGGCGGTATCGCCATCCCGGACGTCGAGCATCTGGTCGGCCAGGGTGGCGGGCCTGCCGTCGAACCGGCGCACCCCCGGCCGGATCAGGCGCAGATGGGCCTCCATATAGCCGGCGAGAAAATCGGTGAACCGGCCGCCGGCCAGCCAGCAGGTGCCCCGGCTTTCGGCCAGTCGCGTGCAGACCGCCTCAAACTCGGACGCCGGGATCAGCGCTGCCGCCCGGCGCAGATTGTCCACCGCCTGGGCGATGAAGTGGTCGAGGAAGCGGGGATCATCCAGGCTTTCGCTGCTGCCGGTGGGGCTGCGCTGCAGGGGCGATTTGGAGCGCTGCTCCATTTCATCGCGCAGGGCCCGCTGGAAGTCGGGATAGGATTTATAGCCAAGCTGGGCGACAAAGCGCAGCACGCTGGCGGAACTGACGCCGGCATGCAGGGCGAACTCGGCCACAGGCGCCAGGCCAAGGGTGGGATAGGAGCCGAGCAGGCCGCGCGCTGCGCGTTTTTCGGCGGCGGTCAGGCCGGCGATTGCATCGTGAATGCGTCCGGCAACTGATTTTCCCACCGCGGTACTCCTGATTGCATGCATTCAGCATTGACAGTTTTTCCAATTATGAAACTACTGTTACAGAAGTTAATCAATCCCGCGTAGGGGCCAAATGGTCAGAGAAGAGCAAAAGCCGATATTGGTGGCCAATGCGCAGGGGCAATCGCCCTTCGTGATTGTGTGTGACCACGCCAGCAATCGCATTCCGGCTCGCTATGGCGATCTGGGGCTGACCATGACGGAACGGGCCAGCCATATTGCGTGGGACCCCGGTGCATTGTCGGTCAGCCGGGCGCTGGGGGACCTGCTTGATGCGCCGCTGGTCCAATCGACCGTGTCGCGACTGGTGATCGACTGCAATCGCGATGTGGATGCACCCGAGCTGATCTGGACACTGTCGGAGGCCACGCGCATCCCGGCCAATGAGGCGCTCAGCCCCGAGGAGCGGCAGTACCGGATCGACCACTACCATCGACCCTATCACGATGCGATCGAGGCCCTGCTGGACGACCGTCGTCATGCCGGGCAGGTGAGCATACTGATCTGCATGCACTCCTTCACCCCGATCTATCACGGGGTGGCGCGGCCCTGGCCGATTGGCCTGATTCACGGCGTTGACACGCGCTTTACCCAGGCCTTGCGCGACGCGCTGGCTGCGGAAGACCCGGCACTCAATATCGGCTGGAACGAGCCCTATGCCGCGCTCAATGGGGTGACGCTGACGCTGGAGCGCCATGGCGATGGGCGCGGGCTTGATGCCACCATGATCGAACTGCGCAATGACGAGATCCTTGAACCAGCCGGGGTGACCCTGTGGTCGGGCCGGCTGGCACGGTGCCTTGAGATGGCACGACAGGCGCTGTTGCCAACCAAACACGGATAGCTGGAGCAAACCGATGACCCAGAGACAGGAACCAGCATCGTGCCCAAGCCGATAGTCTTCTTTGTCAGATGGGTGGATCGCATCAACCTCTATGCGGGGCGGTTGGCCATGGTGATCTTCTTTGCCATGGCCTCCATCATGCTGTGGTCGACAGTGTCGCGCGCCGTATTCGGCGTCTCGGTCAACTGGTCCTTGGAAATGACCCAGTTCCTGCTCTCGGCCTTCTACCTGCTGGGCGGCGCCTATTCCCTGCAGCATGGGTCCCATGTCCGCATGGATCTGTTCTACAGCCGGCTCTCGCTGCGCCGGCGGGCAGGCCTGGACGCGGTCACATTGCTGGCCGTCATCTTCTTTCTCGGGGTGCTGCTCTGGGGCGGCATTTCGAGCACGCAATATGCCATTCAGTACAACCAGAAGAACTACTCCGCCTGGTCGCCCGTGCTCTGGCCGGTCAAGGTTGCCATGACCATCGGCATTTTCCTGATGCTTCTGCAAGTCATCGCGCAATTGTTCCGAGATGTGGCGCAGGCGATGGATAGGCCGATTACATGACACCCGAACTCATCACCCTCTTCATGTTCGCCACCATGATGGTGCTGCTGTTTACCGGGCAGCGCGTCTTTGGCGTCATCGGCTTTGTCGGCTCGGCGGCCGCGCTCTGGCTATGGGGGCGCGGCGCCGTCGAGATGCCGTTCAATCAGGCCTTCCAGGTGCTCAACTGGTACCCGCTGATCACCGTGCCTTTCTTCGTGTTCATGGGCTACATGATGAGCGAGAGCGGCATCGCCTCTAACCTCTACCGCATGTTCCATGTCTGGTTCGGTTCGGTCCGGGGCGGGCTGGCGCTGGGCACGATGGGGCTGATGGTGCTGATTTCCTGCATCAACGGGCTGTCGGTGGCCGGCATGGCCATCGGCGCCACCATTGCCCTGCCCGAACTGCTCAGGCGCGGCTATGACAAGATCATGGTCACCGGGGTCATTCAGGGCGGCTCGTCGCTGGGCATCCTGATACCACCCAGCGTGGTGCTGGTGCTGTTCGCCATGATTGCGCGGGCACCGGTAACCGAATTGTGGCTGGCCGGCATCATGCCCGGCCTGATGATGGCCAGCATTTTCGGGATCTATGTCTATGTCCGCTGTCGCATCCAGCCGGAAATGGGCCCGCCGATTTCGCCCGAGGAACTGGCGGAGATCACCCTGGGTGACAAGCTCGTGCTGCTGCGCGAGGGCCTCATGCCGGTGGCGGTGTTCGCCATCATGATGACGCTGTTCCTCACCGGCACGACCAGCCTTACCGAAAGCTCGGCCGTGGGGGCGCTGTTGGCAACGGTGGCGGCGGCTCTGTCGGGCAAGCTCAACTGGCAGGTCCTGGAGTCAACGACGCGAAACACGCTGCTGATCAGCTGCATGTTTCTCTGGATCATCCTGGCCGCGCTGTGCTTCTCGTCGGTCTATGACGGGCTGGGCGCCGTACGGGCCATTGAAAACCTGCTGCTGAACACCTTTGGGCTCGATCCCTGGGGCATACTGATCCTGATGCTGCTCAGCTTCGTGGTCATGGGCATGTTCCTCGATGACACGGCCATGCTGGTGATCGTCGCGCCGCTCTATATTCCGCTGGTGCGGCTGCTCGGCTTCGATGTGATCTGGTTTGGCATTCTCTACACCATCACCTGCCAGATCGCCTACATCACCCCGCCCTTCGGCTACAATCTGTTCCTCATGCGCGCCATGGCGCCGCCCGAAATCGGGCTGAGCGATATCTATCGCTCCATCCTGCCATTCGTGCTGATGATGGTCCTGACCGTGGTCCTGCTGATGATCTTTCCGCAGATCGCGCTGTGGCTGCCTGGCCTTTATGCCGGACGCTGAGGGGGACCATGGTGAACCGCATACCAACACAAGAAGGGAGGCGCTGAACGAGCAAGTCCGACGTCGAGTCCAATCATGCGTTCCGGCAAGTCTGCTCGGAACGTCAACATCAAGGGGATGAAACAGACATGACTGATCTTCTCAACAAGCGTAACTTTCTCAAGCGGGCAGGCCTGGCCACCGCTGGCGCTGTAGGCGCCACGGCGCTGGCAACGCCCCATGTCAAGGCGCAGGAGCCGATCCGCTGGCGCCTGCAGACCTATGCCGGTCCGGCGCTGGCCGAACATGTGGTCAAGAACGCCATCGACTGGTTCAACATCGCGGCAAACGGCGAGATGGTCATCGAACTCTATACGGCCGACCAGCTGGTGCCGCATGGCGAGCTGTTCCGCGCCGTCCAGACCGGCACGATTGACGCCGCCCAGAGCGACGACGACTCCGCCGCCGCACCGGTGGACGTCAAGGTGTTCGGCGCCTATTTCCCGCTGGCCTCGCGCTATTCACTCGACGTTCCCGCGCTCTGGCACTGGCGTGGTCTGAAAGAAATCTGGGAAGAGGCCTATGCCGAAATCCCGGACGTGACCTGGCTGTCCACCGGCGCCTGGGATCCCTGCAATTTCGGCACGACCAAGCCGATCAACTCGCTGGCCGACCTCAATGGCCTGCGTGTCTACACCTTCCCCACGGCGGGCCAGTTCCTGTCCAAATATGGCGTGGTTCCGGTATCGCTGCCCTATGAAGATGTCGAGCCGGCACTGCAGACCGGTGAACTGGACGGCATCTGCTGGAGCGGCACCACGGAGCTGCACACGGTCGGCTGGGCCAATGCGCTCAAATACTACCTGACCAACCCGCTTTCGGGTGCCTGGGCCGGCTCCTACTTCGTCAACACGGCACGGTGGAACGAGTTGCCGCCACACCTGCAGCAGCTCTACCGCATGATGATCGACTCCTCGCACTATTATCGCCAGCACTGGTACTGGGCCGGCGAAGCCAACTTCCGCCTCAACGGCAAGCTCGAGCTGACGACCATTCCCGAGGCTGAATGGAAGCAGGTGGAAACCGACGCTGTCGCCTTCTGGGACGATATCGCCAAACAGTCGGACCGCAGTGCCCGGGTGGTCGAGATCATCAAGCAGTACAACGCCGATATGGAACTGGCGGGCCCGCCATACCGCTACAGCTGAACCGATTAACCCGGCCGCGCCATCGCGGCCGGGATACCCTGTATCCTGGAGATTGAAATGGCCGCCTACAGTCTTGCCGAGCTGAAAAAGGATGTTGCCGCAGGCAGTGTCGACACCGTGCTTGTCGCCTTTCCCGACATGCAGGGGCGGTTGATCGGCAAGCGCTTCCAGGCCGAGTTCTTCGTGGAAGTGGCCCATGACGAGACGCATGCCTGCAACTATCTCATGGCCGATGACATCGACATGGAGCCGGTACCGGGCTACGCGGCGGCCAACTGGGGGAAGGGCTATGGCGATTTCGTCATGAAGCCGGATCTGGCGACCCTGATGAAGGCGAGCTGGCTCGAAGGCACAGCCATCGTGCTGTGCGACCTCGCCGACCATCACCAGGCCCCGGTTGCCCACAGCCCCCGCGCCATGCTCAAGGCACAGATCGATCGCCTCGCTGCCATGGGCTATACGGCCAATGCAGCGACCGAGCTCGAATTCTACCTGTTCGACGAGGATTATCGCACCATCAGCCAGAAGGGCCACGCGCGGGCCCAGACGGCGGGCGACTACATCCAGGATTACAATATCTTTCAGACCACCAAGGAAGAGGGCGTGATGCGCGCGCTGCGCAAGCACCTGCAGGCTTCCGGCATTCCGGTGGAATCCTCCAAGGGCGAATGGGGCCCGGGGCAGGAAGAGATCAACGTCAAATATTCTGACGCCCTGACCATGGCCGACCGCCATGTGGTGCTGAAAAATGCCACCAAGGAAATCGCCTGGGCCCAGGGCAAGGCTGTGACCTTCATGGCCAAGTGGGACTATGGCCTGGCCGGCTCATCGAGCCATATCCACATGTCGCTGGCCGACAAGTCCGGCAAGCCGCTGTTTGTTGACGACAAGGACGAGCGCGGCATGAGCGCGCTGATGAAGCACTTCATGGCCGGGCAACTGGCCTATGCACGCGACATCACCTATTTTCTGGCGCCCTATATCAATTCGTACAAGCGCTTTCAGGCCGGCACCTTCGCGCCCACCAAGGCGATCTGGAGCCCGGACAATCGCACCGCCGGGTTCCGCCTGTGCGGCGAAAACTCGAAATCCATTCGCACCGAGTGCCGTATTGGCGGCGCTGATCTCAACCCCTATCTGGCGATGGCAGCGCTGATTGCGGCGGGGATCAAGGGTATCGAGGAAAAGCTCGACTTGCCGCCCGCCTTTGTCGGCGATGCCTATGTCAGGGAGCAATTGCCGGAGATCGCCAAGACCCTGCGCGAAGCCACCGACTGGTTGCGCCGCTCGGACCTGCTCAAATCGGCATTTGGCGCCGATGTCATCGCCCACTATGTGCACACTGCCGAATGGGAACAGCTCGAATATGACCGCCGGGTGACCGACTGGGAACTCAAGCGCGGCTTCGAACGGAGTTAGTACGTTACTATTGAACAGTACAGTACATACTGTTATCTTCGACCGCAGTACGGAGGTAGTTATGTCCAAATATGAACCATTGTACCAGCATCTGACGGCATCAGATCATGAACGGCTGGAGCTTGGCTTCGCCGATGTCGAGGAGATCTTGGGCTTTGTGCTCCCCGCCTCCGCGCGCCGTTACGCCGCCTGGTGGAGCAACACTGATGGCAGTCATGTTCAGGCACAGGCCTGGTTGCGGGCGGGTTACGAAACAACAGACGTAGACGTGCCGGGCGAGCGACTGGGTTTTGTGTCAACCAAGCTGAAAAAAGGATTTGGAGAAATGTCGCAAACATACCTGGATCCGCTAGATCAACCGACGCTGCCCACCAAACAGCACCCGCTGTTTGGAAGCATGAAGGGCACCTCGATCATCATGCCAGGCGTTGACTTGACTCAGCCGGCGGACGTCGATTGGGCCAATGTCTATGACGACGCCTATGATCATGGTGTTGTCGTCGAGCAGCAGGGTCTCAAGCGTCCGTGAGCGCCCCCCTTCTTCTCGATACCTGCGCTGCAATCTGGATGGCGGAGGCTGCCCATATTGAGCCGGCGGCAGTTGCGGCAATGAACGAGAGCGCGACAAATGGAACGCCGGTACTGATCTCGCCCATTTCGGCCTGGGAGCGGGCATTGCTGGTCGCCAAGGGTCGATTGAGATCACCACTGCCGCCCAAGGTCTGGTTTGATCGTATTCTAACAACGGGTGGCCTTAAACTCGCCCCGCTGACGCCGGATATTCTTGCCGATGCATCCTTTCTGCCTGAACCGCTGCATCGCGATCCCGCCGACCGGATCATTATCGCCACCGCCCGGTCGCTGGACCTGACAATTGTGACCCGGGACGTGCTCATTCTCGATTATGCCGGCCTCGGCCATGTCCGCGCCATCGCCTGCTGACAAAAGGAAGTCCCCATGACCGAGACGGTCAAAATCATCTCCCCCGTCGATGGCAGCCTTTATGCCGAGCGCAGTGTTGCCAGTAGCATCGACATCGAAACGGCGGTCATTCGCGCGCAGATGGCACGGCGGGCCTGGGGGGAAACCACCCTGCCCGAGCGGCAGAAGATCGTCAGCCACATGGTGGACGCACTGCTGCTGATGAATGACGAAATCGTGCCCGAACTGGCCTGGCAGATGGGGCGGCCGGTGCGCTATGGCGGCGAAAGAGGCGGTGTTGAAGAGCGTGCCCGCTACATGATCGGACTGGCCACCAGCGCGCTGGCGCCAACCGAACTGCCGCTGAAAGACAATTTTACCCGCTACATCACCCGCGAAGCCCTGGGCGTTGTGCTGGTGATTGCGCCGTGGAACTACCCGTTCCTGACGGCGGTCAATTCCATCGTCCCGGCGCTGGTAGCGGGCAATTCGGTCATCCTCAAGCACGCCAGCCAGACGCTGCTCGCCGGCGAACGCTTCGCCCTGGCCGCCGAACAGGCTGGGCTGCCCACCGGACTGTTCCAGAATCTGGTGATGGGTCATGCCGATACCGAAGCGCTGATCGGCTCGGGGCAAATCGACCACATCAATTTCACCGGCTCGGTGGAAGGCGGTCGCCGCATCGAAAAGGCCGCCGCCGGCACCTTTGCCACGCTGGGGCTGGAACTGGGCGGCAAAGACCCCGCCTATGTGCGCGCCGATGCCAAGCTTGAGCATGCCGTGGAAGGCCTGGCGGACGGCGCGTTCTTCAACTCCGGCCAGAGCTGCTGTGGGGTCGAACGCATCTATGTGCATGGTGATGTCTATGACCGTTTCGTGGATGACTTCCTTGAAGCGGCCAGCAGCTGGACGCTGGGCAATCCGCTCGATGCGGCGACCATGGTGGGGCCGATGGCGCGCGGCAGCTTTGCCGATCATGTGCGGCAACAGACCGAAGAAGCCGTGCGCGGCGGCGCCACGGCGCGGCTCAATACGCGCCACAGGCTGGATGTGCCCGGCTCGCCCTATCTGACGCCGGAGGTGCTGACCGGGGTCAATCACCAGATGAGTGTGATGCGCGAGGAGAGCTTTGGCCCGGTGGTCGGCATCATGAAAGTGGCCGACGACGACGAAGCCATCGCCCTGATGAATGACAGCCCCTATGGCCTGACTGCCTCGATCTGGACCAACGATCTCGATGCTGCGGCCAAGCTGGGCGAGAGTATCCAGACCGGGACGGTATTTGCCAATCGCTGCGATTATCTCGATCCGGCGCTGGTGTGGACCGGCGTCAAGGACACGGGCAAGGGCGGCAGCCTGAGCGAGATCGGCTACGCCAATCTGACGCAGCCAAAATCCTATCACTTGAAACGGGTGTGACCCAAAATGACCAAAGCCAATTGGAATTACCCGACCACCATCAAGTTCGGCCCCGGCCGCATTGCCGAACTGCCTGAAGCGCTCAAAAGCGCCGGCATCAGCAAGCCCTTGCTGGTGACCGATGCGGGGCTGGTCAACCTGCCGGTGACGCAGAACACCATCAAACTGCTCGCTGATGCCGGCATTTCCGTCGGCGTGTTTGCCGATGTCAAACCCAATCCGATTGCGGCCAATGTCGAGGCCGGCGTCAAGCAACTGCGCGAGGGCGGCCATGATGGCGTCATCGCCTTTGGCGGCGGCTCGGGGCTCGACGCGGGCAAGGTCATTGCCTTCATGGCGGGCCAGACCCGGCCGATGTGGGATTTCGAGGATGTTGGCGATTGGTGGACCCGTGCCGACCCCAAGGGCATCCTGCCGATCATCGCCGTGCCGACGACAGCCGGAACCGGCTCGGAAGTCGGTCGCGCCGGGGTCATCACCGACGAGACCACGCACACCAAGAAGGTGATCTTCCACCCGCTGATGATGCCAAAGATCGTCATCGCCGATCCCGAGCTGACCGTGGGCATGCCAGCCTTCATCACCATCGGCACCGGCATGGACGCACTGGCCCATTGCCTCGAAGCCTATTGTGCGCCGGGCTATCACCCCATGGCCGACGGCATAGCCGTGGAAGGCATCAGGCTGGTCATGGAAAACCTGCCCAAGGTGGTGACAAATCCCAACGATCTCGAAGCGCGCGGGCACATGATGAGCGCTGCCGCGATGGGCGCCACCGCTTTCCAGAAGGGGCTCGGGGCCATTCATGCGCTGAGCCATCCGGTTGGCGCGCTCTATGACACCCACCATGGCATGACCAATGCGGTGTTCATGCCCTATGTGCTGATCGTCAACCGCGCCGCCATTGAAACGCGCATCGCCCGGCTGGCTGCCTATCTGGGTCTCGCGCCAAGCTTTGAGGCATTCCAGCACGCGGTCATCGGCCTGCGCATGCGGCTCGATGTGCCGCACACGCTGGTGGCGTTCAAAGTCGACAATTCCAAGCGCGAACTGATCGGCGAGATGGCGATTGTCGACCCCACCGCGGGCGGCAATCCGGTGGAACTCACCAAGGCCCTGGCGCTGGAGATCTTTGACCGGGCCATGGAAGGCCGGATTTAAGTAGGAATTCCCCCACCCGGCATCCCCCAAAAGGGGGAGGAGTCAGTTTGGCGTGAGACAACGCCCATGCGTAGAGCTGCTCCTCCCCCTTGAGGGGGAGGCTGGGTGGGGGTGACTAACCCACCAGCTCCCGGATCGTCGCGACCACGCCATCGTCGAACAGGCTTTCGAGCTGGGTGACCACCGCATCGCCAAAGGCCTGGTTGTCGGCGAGATCGGTGCCGAACACTTCATTGAGCGCCACCAGCCCGACATAGAGCGCTTCGGCATCGTCGCCCGCTTCGGCGGCAATGGCCATCATGCGCATGGCGAGCGGATCGCGCACATCGATGTTGTCGCCCTTCTCGTCAATGCCCACGACGTAACGCATCCAGCCGGCAACCCCCAGGGCCAGACGATCAAAGGACTGGCCGGCCTTGAGGCGGTCTCGGATAGTGCCGAGCAGGCGCTGCGGCAGTTTCTGGCTGCCATCCATGGCGATCTGCCAGGTGCGGTGCTGCAGGGCCGGATTGGCAAAACGCGCCAGTAGCTGGTCGCGATAGGCGCCCAGATCGGTGCCCGGCATGTCCAGCGTCGGCATGGCCTCTTCGGTCATCAGCCCGTGGATCAACCGGTGAAAGGCCGGATTGGCAATGGCCTGGGACACATATTCATGGCCCGCCAGGTAGCCGAGATAGGCAATGGTGGAGTGGCTGCCATTGAGCATGCGCAGCTTCATGCGTTCGAACGGCTCGACGTCGGCGACCAGTTGCGCGCCGACCGTCTCAAACGGCGGGCGGCCCTGCGGGAACTTGTCCTCGATCACCCATTGGGTGAAAGGTTCGGTCATGATCGGCCAGGCATCTTCTGCCCCGATCAGGCCGGCAATCGTCTCGCGATCGGCATCAGTGGTCGAGGGCACGATGCGGTCGACCATGGTACCGGGAAAGGCCACGTGCTGCTTCACCCAGTCGCCGAGCGCGACATCGCGCAGGCGGGCAAAGCGGGTGACGATGCGCTGCACGGTTTCGCCATTGGAGGGCAGATTATCGCAGCTCATCACGGCAAAGGGCGGCACACCAGCCGCGTGCCGGCGCGCCAGCGCTTCGACCAGCATGCCCGGCGCCGATTTCGGCGCAGCCGGATTGGCCAGGTCATGGGCGATGTCGGGATGACGTTCATCGAGTTCGCCGGTTGCCGGGTCGTGGCAGTAGCCCTTCTCGGTCACCGTCAGCGAGACGATGCGGATCTTGGGGTCGGCCATCAGCGCCAGCAATTCGTCGCGCTGGGTATTGCCATCGAGCACGCTGAGGATGGAGCCGATCACGCGGGGATGGGTCCCCGCCGCATCGCGCACGGCAATGGTGTAAAGCCCATCCTGGGGTTCAAGCGCTTCCTTGGTGTCGGGGCGGCGCAGGCTGGCGCCGACAATGGCCCAATCGGGGTGAGTCTTGAGCAGGTCATCGACATAGACCGCCATATGCGCGCGGTGAAAGGCGCCGATACCCAGATGCACGATCCCAGGGGTCAGCGTGCTGCGATCGTAATTGGGCACAGCCACCCCGGCGGGAATGCTGTTCAGGGTCTTGGCGCTCAGACGCGTCATGGAAATCTCCGGCGAAACAAATTTGGCGGCACCATAGTGCCTTCTGATCTTGTATGGAAGATACTGGCTTGCAGGCAAATGGGCTTTACCGGCATAAGCCTCAGGCACGCAAGGAGGGCAAGGGCTTGGTACAGCATCGCTTCGTCAGCATCGGTGAATGCATGATCGAAATGAGTGGCGGCGAGGATCGCCAATATCGCCTGGGCTATGCCGGCGATACGCTCAATACCGCCTGGTATATGCGCGCCCTGCTCGGCGCTGACTGGTCTGTGGATTATTTCACCGCACTGGGCGCCGACAAATACTCCAGCGACATCAAGATGTTTCTGGAGGCCAACCAGATCGGCACCAGCCACATCCGCACCGTGCCGGACCGGCGCCCAGGCCTCTACATGATCCATCAGGCCGATGGCGACCGCCACTTCACCTATTGGCGCGACACCTCCGCCGCCAAGTTGCTGGCCGACGACAAGGACGTGCTGGCCAAGGCCGTTGAAGGCGCCAGCATGGTGTATTTCTCCGGTATTACCCTGGCCATTCTGGCGCCCCGCGCCCGGGGCCGGCTGCTCGGCGCCATCGTGCGTGCAAGGGACAATGGCGCAAAAATTGTCTTCGATACCAATCTGCGCCCGGCGCTATGGACCAGTCCGCGTGTCATGGCCAGTGTGCTGACCGCGGCCGCCAGCCTGTGCGACATCGTGCTGCCCACCCATGGCGACGAAGCGCCGCTGTTCGGCGACAAGAATGTCGACGAGACTGCCGACCGCTACCTGGAACTGGGCGTGGAAGAAGTCGTGGTCAAGGATGGCGCGGGCGACGCGCTAATCGCCACCGCCAATGAACGCGTCCGCGTTGCGCCGCAGCCGAGTGCCAATGTGATCGATGCGACCGGCGCCGGCGACAGTTTCAATGGCGCCTATCTCTCGGCGCGTCTGGCCGGCAGGTCGCTGCGGGAAGCCGCCGAAGCCGCCCACCGCGTGGCGCGCGTGGTCATCGGCCAAAAGGGCGCGCTGGTCGATCCGAAGCTGGTCTCGCTATAGCGCGCCCGCTCAGAACGCCCGATCGCCCTGGGCTTTCATATAGGCCAGTTCGTCCGGCGTACTGGTCCGCCCCAGCGCCGCATTGCGGAACGGAAAGCGGCCGAAGCGGGCGATGGTGTCGTGATGACCGGTCATGAATTTCTGCAGGTCCGGGTCAAACTGGCCGAAGAGCTTGACGCCCTCCTCCTGGATCAGCAGCGACTCGGCGTGCATGAAGGGCATGTAGACGAACATGCGCCGCTCGAGCTCCAGCGTCTGGTCGGCGCCGGCAGCGATGGCTTCCTGCGCCAGGGCCAGGGCCATCTTGTCCTGCGCAAAGGCGTCGGACGAACCACGGTGCAATTGACGGGAGAACTGGTCGAGCACGATGATCTCGGCCAGCCGGCCCTCGGCGGTTTCCCGCCATTGCCAGGCTTCGCCCAGCGCCACATGCCGATGGGTATCGGCAAAGCGCTGCGACAGAGCCGTATCGAATTCGGCTTTACCGTCAAACCAGTCGTCCTTGGAATGTTCGACAAACCAGAAGCTGATGACGTCGTGAGCGCTGCGCATGCGTCCTCCTAAAGGGTAATGATAGCCTTGATCAGCCCGGCGCGGTCATGGGCCCATTTCGGCAAATTGGCGGGAACATCATCAAAGCAGGTGGCGTGGGTGGCAAGCCGGTCAGTCGGTACGCTGCCATTGCGAATGCAGGCCATAACATGGTCAAAATCCTCGCGAGTCGCATTGCGCGAGGCGCGAATCGTGAGTTCGCGCCGGTGGATTTCCGGGTCCTCCCAGGCCAGTATACCCTTGACCACACCCACCAGCGTCAACGCGCCGCCATTGCGGCAATAGCTTACGGCCTGGTTCATCGCCGCAATGGCGCCGGTGGCGTCAAATACGGCGTCAAAACCGCTGCCCATTTTGGCTTTGAACGCGGCACCATCGCGCTCGTCCAGCGCCGCAGCGCCAAAACCAAAACGACGCGCCATCTCCAGCTTGTCGGCGGCGGCGTCAAGAATGGTCACCTCTGCGCCGGCAATGCGGGCAAAAAAGGCAACGCCCAGGCCGATCGGGCCACCGCCGACCACCAGAACCTGCCCACCGGGCTGCGGCGCCGTCCGACGCACGGCATGGGCGCCAATGGCGAGAAACTCCACCATGGCCGCGTCACGCAGGCTCAGGCCCTCGGCGCGATAGAGGTTGGCTTCGGGCATGATGATCTGCTCGGCCATGCCGCCATCGCCATGCACGCCGATCACCGTCAGCGTCTCGCAGCAATTGGTCTTGCCCTCGCGGCAGGCGGGACAGCTGTAGCAAGGCAGATATGGATTGATGACCACCGCATCGCCATCGGACAGCCCGGCTGCGCCGTTGGCATCGAGTACCACGCCGGACAGCTCATGGCCCATGATGCGTGGATATTGCAGGAAGGGGTGCTTGCCTTCAAAGATGTGATAATCGGTGCCGCAAATGCCGATATGGCGGATGCCGACCCGCACCCAGCCGGGCTTGAGCTCTGGTGCTGCAATATCGATCAGCGCCAGCTTACCCGGCGCGCCGCAAGAAATAGCCCGCATGAAATCCTCCCGATCACTGGGCGGAAGGACTAACATGTCAGTTACGGGCTGACTACAACACGAATGCGATTGCCAAACGGGTCCCGAGTCTCAAACCCGTTGTCCAGCGTGGCCATCGGGGCGTCCGCCTGTTCCAGCCGGTGCTTGACCTCTTCCAATGAGGCCGCGTCAGGCAGCGTGATGGTGAACCAGCGCAGACCGGCCGTGCCGGCGGCAGGCAGCGTCGCATTGGGGCCCGACCAGATGTTGAAGGCCAGGCTATGGGGCATATAGTCGAGCCCGACATCGCCCATGCCGAAGGAGTCGATCAGCAGAAAGCCGGCAAAGCCGATGACGTCGCGATAGAAATCCATGGCCTGGCGCAGATCATTGACATGCACATGCACGTGGCCGATGCGGGTGCCCCCTGGCATGGTCGTGGCCAGTTCCGGCTGCGGTCCCAGTTCAGCGAGCAGCCCCTGCATATCAATGGGGTCGCGGCCGGAATGGGGCTTGCCGTCTGTGGTCACGGCATAGGTCTCGCCCTTGTCCGGATCGCCCAGCGTGCCGCGCCAGGGTGTCTCGAAGGTGATTTCGATGCCATTGCCATCCAGATCCCACAGATAGATCGCTTCGGACACCAGATGATCGGTGGGGGAAATGGCAATATTGCGCTGCATGGCGCGGATGGCCATTTGCGCCAGATCGGCGCGCTTGGGCACATGAATGGCCACATGATAAAGTCCAATGCTGCGCGGCATCACCGGCGCCGTGGCGCCGGTTTCGAGCACGATCAGCGGCTTGCCGCCGGCGCCCAGGGTCAGCACCCCATCCTTGTCAGCGATCAGTTCGAGCCCGACCACATCCCGCCAGATGGCCAGCGCCTTGGTGCGGTCGGTGACGGCGAGGTGAACCGGGCCGAGCGTCGTGGTCAGCGGCAGCAGCGGGGCAGACTTCACATTGGTCTGAACGGATGTATCTATCATGGCACGCTCCTGGGTTGCTCGTTGGCTTGACCCTAGATAGGTCGCTCCGCCGCCAAAGAGCAGGGGCGAAACATCGAACAGTGCGGACACCACAGTGCAGGGAAAGCTCGCAGCGGCGGAACCATGCGGGCGGCCATGCGCTTGGTTAGAGAACGACTGGCAAGACAAGGGAGCCCAATATGCCATTCTCCGACAAGGTCGCACTGGTCACCGGCGCTGGATCAGGCATCGGCAAGGCCACGGCCCTGCTGCTGGCCAGGGGTGGCGCCCGCGTCGCCGTGCTCAGCCGCACCGATGACGAGATCGAGGCGACGCGGGACGAGATTATTGCCGCTGGTGGCGAGGCCATGGCGGTAGCCGCCGATATTGCCGATCCCGATGGCATGCGCGCGGCGGTCGACAGCATCATCGCCCGCTGGGGACGCCTGGATATCGTGGTGGCCAATGCCGGGATCAACGGGGTCTGGGCACCCATTGACGAGTTGCTGCCGGCGGAGTGGGACAAGACCATGACGATCAATCTGGGTGGCACCTATCTGACGCTGCACCTGACCGTGCCGCATCTGAAAAAAGCCGGCGGCGCGATCATCATCGTTTCATCGATCAACGGCAACCGCACCTTCACCTCTGCCGGGGCCACGGCCTATTCCGCGACCAAGGCGGCACAGGTGGCGATGGCCCAGCAATTGGCGCTGGAACTGGGACCACACCAGATCCGGGTCAACGCGGTGTGCCCGGGCGCCATCGACACCCAGATCGCCGACAATACCGACAAGCGCAATACCGCAGCGGCCGAAATCGAGGTCGCGTTTCCACAGGGCGATATCCCCCTGACCGGCGGCGAACCCGGCGAGAGCCGCGATGTCGCCGAGACCATCGCCTTCCTGGCGTCTGATGCGGCGCGGCACATCACCGGCGTGCCCATCTACGTTGACGGCGGCCAGTCGCTGCTGCGCTGAACGGGGCTATGTCCCCGGCCGGGCGCATCTGCGGCCAGTGCATAGGCCACATGCAAGCGGCGCGTTTTCGTTGATGGTTCGCTCAACCTTAAGCGATTCAGCCGATCCGTAGTGCCATGACTGGCAGCAGAACGCTGCGGTCAACACTCGGGCACCAGGTTGCATCGCCATGAACTTTAGAAATTTTCCTATTCTACAGAAATTCATTTTGACGGTCCTGCTGATGGGCATCGTCGCAACGGCCATTGCGGGCATCGCCTGGCGGGAGCTCGGTTCGCTCAGTGCCACGATGGACCGGGTGGGTGAAAAGGAAGTGGCGGCACGCGAAGCCATGGACCTGCGCATGGACGTGATCGCTATCAGCCGCATGACCTACCAGCTGGTGCTCAATCCTGCCGACGTCGCCGATTTCGTCAGCCAGGCCGATCGCCGCATGACCGAGATGAAGGCGCGCTTCCCCGTCATCGAGGCCGCGGCCGATGCGACCGAGCGCAGCCAGCTCGAGGCGGTCAAGCCGGTGATGGATTCCTATTTCGAAAAGATCAACGGCATGCTCACCGTGGCTGCGGCCCAGCCGTTCGATGCGGCGGCGCTTGATGCCGCCCTGGCGGACACCCTGGCTGCCCAGCTGGTGGTGACCGACACGATTAAGGTCTACAGCGCCTATTCGGGCGAACTGATGGCCGGCATGCGCGCCGATGCCGACGCCTCGGCCTTCACCGCCATGTTGACCCTGGCCATCTCGGCGGCCGTGGGTATCGCCATCGGCCTGACGGTCAGCATGCTGGTGGGTCGCCGCACCATCGTCAGCCCGGTGCGCAACCTGACGCAGACCATGAGCGAACTGGCCGATGGCAAGCTTGACGTGGAAATTGCCAATGCCGATGCCAAGGACGAAATCGGCGCCATGGCCCGCGCCGTCGAAGTGTTCCGCCAGAACGCCAAGCGCGTCGCCGCGCTCAGCGCCGAGGAGGCCGCCCACAACATGGCCATCGTCGAGCGTGCTGACATGATGGCCCTGCTGCAGGGCGAACTGGCCGCGGTGATGAAGGCCGCCAGCGCCGGCAATTTCGACAAGCGCGTGGCGACCGACTTCAGCGATGGCGAGCTGAACAGCCTTGCTGCCAGCGTCAATGGCCTGGTCGAAACCGTCGACCGCGGCCTGGCCGAGACCGGCACGGTGCTGTCGGCCATCGCCAATACCGATCTGACGCAGCGCGTCACCGGCGACTATCAGGGCGCCTTCGGCGCCCTCAAGAACAATACCAATGCCGTGGCCGAAAAGCTGGCCGACATCGTTGCCCAGCTGCAGGACACTTCGCGGTCGCTCAAGACCGCGACCAGCGAGATCCTGGCCGGCGCCAATGATCTGAGCGAGCGCACCACCAAGCAGGCCGCGACGATCGAGGAAACCTCGGCCGCCATGGAAACCCTGGCCGATACGGTGATGAAGAATGCCGAGCGCGCCCAGCAGGCCAATGGCAAGGCCAAGGAAGTCACCATATCGGCCGAGCAGAGCGGCGAAGTCATGGCCAAGGCCACCGGCGCGATGGAGCGCATCACCACATCCTCGTCCAAGATTTCCAATATCATCGGGCTGATCGACGACATCGCCTTCCAGACCAACCTGCTCGCGCTGAACGCGTCGGTGGAAGCCGCCCGCGCTGGTGATGCCGGCAAGGGCTTTGCCGTGGTGGCCGTGGAAGTGCGGCGTCTGGCGCAGTCGGCGGCTTCGGCCTCGGCCGACGTCAAGGTGCTGATCGAGCAGTCCGCCAATGAAGTGCGCGACGGCAGCCGCCTTGTTGCAGACGCCGCCGATCGCCTCAACGGCATGCTGGACGGCGTGCGTGCCAGCTCGACGCTGATGGACGGCATTTCGCGCGACAGCCAGGAACAGTCGACCGGCATTACCGAGGTCAGCATCGCCGTACGGCAGATGGACGAAATGACCCAGCACAATGCCGCCCTGGTTGAGGAAATGAACGCGGCGATCGAACAGACCGAGACGCAAGCCACCGAGCTCGACATGATTGTCGATATCTTCAAGGTCAGCGATGCGCGCAGCCGGCGCAGCGTGGCCCGGGCGGCCTAAACTGCACCTAAAGCCGCATTCGCAGTCGGCATCCCTCCCCCTTATGGGGAGGGAAAGCGAGATAGGACTTGGCTTGCTAAGTCCGCGATCGAGCCGGGTGGGGGTGCGGGAGCCCCGATAGCGTGGCCAAACCACCCCCACCCTTGACCCCTCCCCACAAGGGGGAGGGAGACGACTGGGCCTTCGGGAACTGCGGTATCAGGCCACCATGCCCTTGGTCAGTTCCAGCGCCTGCTGCTCAAACAGCCGGCGATATATCCCGCCCTTGAGCCCGACCAGTGCCCGGTGATCACCCTCTTCGATGATCCGGCCCTTGTCGAACACCAGCAGACGATCAAGCGCCCGCACGGTCGACAGCCGGTGCGCGATCACCAAGGTGGTGCGGCCCACCATCAGGCGCTCCATCGCCTCCTGGATCTGGGCCTCGCTTTCGCTGTCCAGACTCGAGGTGGCTTCGTCAAGGATCAGCACGCGGGCATCGGCCAGGAACGCCCGGGCGATGGCCACGCGCTGCCGTTCACCACCCGACAGTTTCACCCCGCGCTCGCCCACCATGGTCTGGTAGCCTTTGGGCAGGTTGGCGATGAAGTGGTGAGCATTGGCCTGGGTCGCCGCCAGCTCGATCTCGGCGCGCGTGGCGCCGGGGCGGGCATAGGCGATGTTCTCGGCCAGCGTCCGGTGGAACAGGATGGGCTCCTGCTGCACGATGGCGATCTGGCTCCGCAAGCTGGACTGCTGCACGTCAGCAATGTTCTGGCCATCAATGGTGATGGCGCCGTCATTGATGTCATAGAGCCGCTGGATCAGCTTGACGAAGGTCGTCTTGCCCGAGCCGGAACGCCCAACCAGGCCCACCCGCTCACCGGGCGCGATGCTGACCGAGAAATCGCGGTAGAGCGGCGTCGGGTGCGAACCATACTGGAAGGTCACCTTGTCAAAGGCGATGGCGCCGTCGCCAATGGCAATCGGCGGCGCATCGGGCTTGTCTTCAATGCCGTAATTCTGGCTATCGAGCGCCACCAGCTCCTCCATGTCGTTCACCGAACGCTGCAAATTGCGGATGTGCTGGCCCACATCGCGCAAATAGCCCTGCAGCACGAAGAACATGGTCAGCACGAAGGTGATGTCACCCGGCGTTGCCGCGCCCCGCTGCCACAACAGCAAGGCGGTGCCCAGGATGGCAGCCTGCATCAAGGCCATCATCAGGCCCTGCGCCCCGCCATTGAGCGTGCCGCGCTGCCACACCCGCCTGGTGCGGTGGCGCCATTTGCTGACCACCTGGCCAAGGATGGTCTCCTCGCGCGTTTCCGAGCCGAAGGCCTTGACCACCGCATTGCAGCTCACCGCATCGGCCAGTGCGCCGCCCATCCTGGTGTCCCAGGTATTGGCCAGCGAGCCGGCCGGCGCCACAAAGCTGATCGACAGCCAGGTGGTGATGCCGACATAGATCAGCGAGCCCAGCCCCACGACCAGACCCATCACTGGCCAGACGATGCCCAGGATCACCGTGGCGCCCACCAGCATGACCAGCGAGGGCAGCAAGGCCACCAGCAGCACGTCGTTGAGCAGGTCGATGGCGCCCGAGCCGCGGGTGATCTTGCGCACCGTCGAGCCGGCAAAGCTGTTGGCGTGCCAATCGGTCGAGAAGCGCTGCACCCGCTGGAAGGCATTGGCGATGACATCGTTCATGATCTTGAGCGTGAACCCGATCAGTGTGAAGAACACGAACTGGCGCAGGATGACCGAGCCGACATAGAGGCCTGTCATGGTGGCAAAGGCCGTCAGCGCCGGAATCCAGAACGCATCATCCTGGCCACTGCCCGAGGCAACGGCGTCGACCATGCGGCCGGCGAAAATCGGGCTGAAAGCCTCCGCCAGCGTTGCTGCGAGCACCAGCAGCGCAATGACGGCGGCACGGAGCGGTTGATTGGCCCAGTGGCGGAAGGTGAAGCCGAGCACATTGCGAAACGCATTGGCGCGGTTGTGACGTCTATTCTGGCTCATAGTGGCAGCCCGGTCCCGTTCTCCGGCGACCGGCCCTCAGCAGCAGGGGATGAAAGGCACAGTCGGAACGGGGGCAATGATCCCGTCAGATCAGTCGGACTGTGATGGGAAGAACCGCGGGCGGCAGGCCTGTACGGCGGGCCGCGGATAGCAGGGGCCTAGGCCCGGTTTCTGCCTGCGGGAAGCTCGATGAATGTCACTATCATACAACGCCTCCCTTGCTGGTGATCTGAAGCGGTGGCGATTTTGTAGCGAAACAGTTCACCCTTGCCAACGGGGTATTTCGCTACGGCGTCCCAGTGATGCGCGAAAGCCACAGGGCAAGCCAGGCGCCCGTCGCGTGCCGCCCGACCGGTCAAAGCGCCGCTGTCGCCAGCGCGTGGTGGCCCTGCCCTTCCAGAGGGTAGCGTCGTCCCCATTCCGGCGCTACCCTCCCGGCCAACCAGACTCAAAGCCAAGAGACATTGCCAAAATGACCATTGATCCCGTCAAGCTCGACAAACTCGCCCAGGTCGCCATCAAGGTCGGCCTGCAACTGGCCGAGGGCCAGGATCTGGTGATGACCGCGCCAATGACTGCCGCACCACTGGTGCGCCGCATCACCGAGCATGCCTACAAGGCCGGTGCCGGTGTGGTGACCACGATCTATTCCGACGAAGAAGCGACCCTGGCCCGCTACAAATACGCCAATGACCAGAGCTTCGACAAAGCCGCCGGCTGGCTCTATTCGGGCATGGCCGAGGCCTTCAAGGGCAATGCCGCCCGGCTGGCGATTGCCGGCGACAATCCGATGATGCTGTCCGGGCAGGACCCCGACAAGGTCAGCCGCGCCCAGCGCGCCAATTCGGCGGCCTACAAGCCGGCGCTGCAGCTGATCACCGGCTTTGATATCAACTGGAACATTGTCTCCTACCCCAGCGCCGCCTGGGCCAAGCTGGTGTTCCCCGATGACAGTGAAGAGGTCGCGGTGGGCAAGCTGGCCGATGCGATCTTCAAGGCCAGCCGCGTTGATGTCGACGATCCGATTGCCGCCTGGGCCGAGCACAATGCCAATCTCAAGGCACGCTGGAGCTGGCTGAATGGCAAGGCGTTCTCGGCGCTGAAATATACCGGTCCGGGAACCGATCTGACCGTTGGGCTGGCCGATGGCCACCGCTGGAAGGGCGGCGCCTCGGAGGCCAAGAACGGGATTACCTGCAATCCCAATATTCCGACCGAGGAAGTATTCACCACGCCGCACCGCTTGCGCGTCGACGGGCACGTCGCGGCGACCAAGCCGCTCAGCCACAACGGCACGCTGATCGAGGACATGCAGGCGCGCTTTGAGGGTGGCCGGCTGGTCGAGCTCAAGGCGTCCAAGGGACAGGACATCTTCAACAAGGTGCTCGACACCGACGAGGGTGGCCGCCACCTCGGCGAGGTGGCCCTGGTGCCACACTCCTCGCCGATTTCGGCTTCAGGCATCCTGTTCTTCAACACGCTCTATGACGAGAACGCCTCCTGCCATATCGCGCAGGGCCAGTGCTATTCGGATTGCTTTGAAGGCGGCAAGGATCTGACCCAGGCCGAGATCAACGCCCGGGGCGGCAACAGCTCCAATATCCATATCGACTGGATGATCGGCAGCGACAAGATCGACATTGACGGCGTCCATGCCGATGGCAGCGTCGAGCCGGTGATGCGCAAGGGCGAATGGGCTTACTAGTCGCCGCGATTGCCGTCCTGCAACCGGCCGAGGCCATTGGCCGGTTGCAGACCCATCATCACTTCAGCAACGTGACTGACTGAGCGATAATAGCGGTTGAATCCAGCGCCTTGGCATGGAAGTGTCCGCCGCAAATGGAGAATTTCCCTATGGCCCAAATCAGCCCTGACCGCATTGCGGTTTCGACCTGGTCGCTGCACCGCCTGCTCGGCATGACCTACCCGCACGACCTGACCACCACCGAAATCGGGCCGATGCAGGAGACCTATGGCGAGGGTGAGGAATCCCTGCTGGGCCTGCCCTCCGTGCTGGCCAATCATGGCTATCACCGGCTCGAGATCGTCTCGTTTCACCTGCGCAGCCGCGACCCGGTCTATCTGGGTGAACTGCGCGATCAGCTCAAAATTGCCGATGTCACCCTGCAGACGCTGCTGATCGATGCCGGCGATATCAGCCATCCCGAACATGGCGAACACGATCAGGCCTGGATTGCCAGCTGGATCGAAATCGCCAATGAACTTGGCGCCCAGAACGCCCGGATTATTGCCGGCAAACAGAAGCCTACGCGCGATGCACTGGATCGCTCGGTCAAGGCACTGACGGCACTGGCCGATGGCAATGCCGGCTCAGATGTGCGGCTGGTGACCGAGAACTGGTTCGACCTGTTGGCCGAGCCGGCGCATGTGCATTTCCTGCTCGACAAACTCGATGGCCGTATTGGTCTGCTGGCGGATTTCGGCAATTGGAGCGGGCCCGAGAAATACGCCGATCTCAAATCGATCTTCAATCGGGCCGAATTGTGCCACGCCAAGGCGAGTTTCATCGATGGCGACCTTGATGAGGCCGATTATGGCCAGTGCATCGCGCTGGCCGAAGCGGCGGGTTACAAGGGCCCCTACACGCTGATCTTTGACAGCGAGATCCCCAGTGAATGGCACGGCCTGGCCACGGAGCGCGATTTCATCACATCGCGTGAATTGTGAGACAAAATTAGCTAGATATTTAACAGGTCCGTTCCACACTGAACGGATGCCAGTTCGCCCCAATACCGCCGTTCTGCCCCTGCACCGCTTTTCGCAGATCAATTCGATGCTGATCCGCATTGTGGATTGCGCGGCAGTGGGCATGGTGGTTTGCGACATGGCGGGCTCGCTGGTCTACGCCAATCAGGCATTTCACGACATCCTCGGGCATGGTGCCGAAGTGCCATCGGGCATTCTCGACCTGGTGCATGCCGAGGACGAGAGCGCCGGCAGGCAGCATTTGCAGCGCCTGATGCGCGGCGAAGCCGATGAGTACCGGGGCGAGCACCGGTTTCGTCACGGCGATGGCAGCCCGCTCTGGGTGGCGGTTGCGGCCTCGGTATTGCGCGACGAGCAACCCGATGGGGCCCACTACCTGATTGTCCAGGTGGCCAGTATTGATCGGCAGAAAAAGGCCGAGGAGGCGCTGGCCTATTCGGAAAGCCGCTGGAACTTTGCGCTGGAAGGCGCGGGCCAGGGCGTCTGGGACCATGATATTCGCACGGACACCATGTTCTATTCGCGTATGTGGCGCATCATGCGCGGCATTCCGCCGGATGAGGATGTGGATGGTGACCAGCAGAAATGGCTGCAACGGATCCACCCCGATGATCTGCAGCATGTGCTCGACAACGTCGAGAAGCAGGATCGGGGCGACGAGGATTTTGACGCCCTGGAGTATCGCGAGCGCAAGCGCGATGGCAGTTATGTGTGGATTCTCAGCCGCGGCAAGCCGGTGGAGTGGGACGCCGACGGCAAGCCCGTCCGCACCCTGGGTACCGATACCGATGTGACCCGCCTCAAGACCGTCGAGACGGAACTGGCCGCCGAAAAAGAACGGCTGCGCGTGACGCTGGAAGCCATTGCCGACGGCATGGTTTCAACAGACACCGAGGGCAATGTCGTTTTCATGAACCCGGCCGCCGAAGCACTGACCGGATACACGAGCGCGCAGGCCCTGGGCCGACCGGTCGACGCGGTGTTCACCGTATTTGCAGGAGAAACCGGCACGCCGCAACAGTGCCCGGTGGCGCAGTGTCTCAAGAGCGCCCAGGTGGTCAGCATCGATGATGACATGATCCTGATCGGCCCCAGCGGGATCAAACGGGAGATCCGCTGCAAGGCCTCGCCCCTGTTGATGGCTGGCGATGTGCTGACTGGCGCAGTGCTGGTGTTCCAGGACGTGACGCAGAGCCGGCAGATGCAGCGGGAACTGGCCCACGCTGCCAATCATGACGACCTGACCGGCTTGCCCAACCGCGCCGCCTTTGATCGCTTACTCAACAAGGCGATCACGACGGCGGCGAACGGGGATGGCCACTGTCTGGTTTATATTGACCTTGATCACTTCAAGCCGGTCAACGATACGGCAGGACATGCGGCCGGGGACAGGTTGTTGCAGCAGGTTGCGCAAACCATCCGTGACAGTTGCCGCAGCCAGGACATGGCCGCCCGGATCGGTGGCGATGAGTTTGCCGTGTTGCTGCTGGACTGCCCGGCAGCGGCCGGCAAGGTGATCGCCGACAAGATCATCCGCGCAGTTGGAGCGCTACAGTTCGATTGGGCTGGTAGCACCTACCAGATCGGCGCCAGCGCTGGGGTTACCACCATTACGGCCACGCCCGCCTCCCCGCTGGGGTTCATGGGGGAAGCCGATGCGGCGTGCTACGCCGCCAAGGCGAGAGGCCGCAGCACGGTGGTGCTGTTCTCGGATATCTAGTTCAGCGGCTCGAGGTCGGCCAACAGGGTCGGAAGGAGCTCGCTCACGGTGGGATGGATGTGCACCGTCTCCATCATGGTAGTATAAGAGGTCCCTGCTGCCATCAATTGCAGCAAGGACTGCACCACCTCGTCGCCGCCAATGCCCAGAATGGCCGCACCAAGGATCTTCCTGGTTTCGGCATCCACCAGCACCTTCATCATGCCCTGGGTTTCCCCGCGCTCCCTGGCGCGCGCGACCTGCGTCATGGGGCGCGTAGCCAGCAGCGCCTTGCGGCCTGATTGGCGCACCTCGGCCTCGCTCATGCCGATGCGCCCAAGCGGCGGATCGATGAACAGGCCATAGACGGGAATGCGGTTGGCCACCGAGCGGCTGCCGCCATCAATCACATTGTCGGCGACAATCTCATATTCGTTATAGCTGGTGTGGGTGAAGGCGCCACGGCCATTGACGTCGCCCATGGCCCAGATACCGGGTACGTTGGTGCGCAAATGCTCGTCGGTGACGATGTAACCGCGCTCGTCAACCGCAACACCCGCAGCTGCCAGATTGAGTGCCCCGGTATTGGGGGTGCGGCCCAGAGCGAGCAGCAGGTGGCTGCCTTCCACCGAGGCGCGGCGCGAGCCGGTCTTGAGCGACAGCAAGATACCGCCGCCGGCCCTCGCCACTGATTCCACCTTGGTGTTGAACAGAAAGGTGACGCCTTCGGCCTCAAGAATCTTGCGGATCCAGCCCGAAATATCCTGGTCCTCCCGCGCGGCAGGGCGGTCGCCGCGCTCGATCACCGTCACCTTGGCCCCAAAGCGCGTGTACATCTGCGCAAATTCGAGCCCGATATAGCTGGCGCCGACGATGACCAGATGGCTGGGCAAACTATCGAGGTCCATGATCGAACTGTTGGTGAGGTAGGGCACGGTGCTCAGCCCTGGCCAATCGGGCACATTGGCCGTAGCGCCGGTATTGATGAAGATCTGCGGTGCCGTGATGGTTCGGCTACCGATTTTGACCACTGTGGGTGAAACGAAGCTGGCTTCGCTCCGAATATGGTCCAGCGTTTCGATGCCACCGATCCACTCGGTCAGACTCTGTACCGATGCGCCAACCACCGCATCCTTGCGCGCCTTGACGGCCTTCATGTCGACTCTGACCGGGCCCTTGAATGAAACGCCAAAGTCGCCCGCGTGACGGGCCATCCAGGCAGCACGCGCGCTGGCCACCAGAGTCTTGGTGGGGGTGCAGCCATCATTGACGCAGGTGCCCCCGAGATGATTGCGCTCGACCAGCGCGACGGACTTGTTTGTGGCGGCGAGGCGGGCGGCCAGAAACGGCCCAGCCTGGCCGGCCCCGATGACGATGGCATCAAACTGGTCTGACATACTGGCTCTCCCGGCTATCGCTCCAGCTTAGGCCCGCAGCGCCGCCCGGGCCAGTGCGTTCAGGCGACAGCGCACCCGATATTGGACAGATGCGACGGGCGGAATCAGTCGCCGCGCAGGACCTCGTCAATCTCGGGCAAATTGTAGAACTTGCGCACCACATCCCAGCCCTGATCAGCGCTGTCCACAATATTGAACAGCTCCAGGTCGCCCGGTGAAATGGTCCCCATTTCGGCCAGGGCTTCGAGATTGAGCACCTTGCCCCAGAATTCCTTGCCGAACAGCAGCAGTGGCACACGATCCATGCGGCCGGTCTGGATCAAGGTGAGAGTCTCGAAAAACTCGTCCAGCGTGCCAAAGCCCCCGGGGAATACGGCCACCACCTTGGCGCGAATCAGGAAGTGGATCTTGCGGGTCGCGAAATAATGGAAGTTGAAGCTCAGTGCGGGCGTCACATACACATTAGGCGCCTGCTCATGCGGCAACACGATGTTGAAGCCGATGGAGGGGGCGCCGACGTCGGTGGCGCCGCGATTGCCTGCTTCCATCACGCCGGGGCCGCCGCCGGTAACCACCACAAATTCACTGTTGTCGTGCATCTTGGCCATGCTTGAGGCCAGCTGCGCAAAGCGACGGGCTTCATCATAATAGCGTGAAGCGGCCTCAAGATTTTTGCGCTGAGTATCATTCTTGGCGGCCCAGGCATCCTTGCCGGGCTCGGGAATACGCGCGCCGCCAAACAGGACCACGGTGGAATTGAT
This sequence comes from Devosia alba, assembly GCF_039938915.1. Lineage (NCBI taxonomy): Bacteria > Pseudomonadati > Pseudomonadota > Alphaproteobacteria > Hyphomicrobiales > Devosiaceae > Devosia > Devosia alba. Next base: position 38,517 of record NZ_JBDUUI010000008.1, read on the forward strand.
GCCGCGCTCGCGCAGGGTAAATTCGGGCTTGAGATACTCAAGCTGGAAGCGAATGCCGCGCGTATCGTCCGATGTCAGAAATTCATCGTCGGCAAAGGCCAGACGATAGGCCGATGATTCAGTCTGTGGCGTTCTGGGCACAAGCCTGGCTGATGCGATGTCCTGTTTGGACGTCCGCAGTGAAGTTGGGCGGCGCTTGGCCATGAATGCGATCTCCTGTGCTGCCGCCTCGTCTAGCCGATGAGGAGAATGACCGCAACGCGAGCCGCACGACTGGCACCGTTTGTGCCGGGGCCCTTGCCATCGGCGGAATTAGTTCGCATATAGCGGCCGGGAGGTTGGCGCGGACGTGTTCCTCGCCAACCGGGTCAGGTCCGGAAGGAAGCAGCCCCAACGAGACCTGCACGGGTCGTTGCCAGCCTCCTACTTGCCTCTATGATGGTCGTATGACCGCAGGCAGATTCCCGAACCTTGACCTTGAGGGGCACGATGGCTGACGCTATGACCTCGCCCTATCTCGTTCTCGCCCGCAAATACCGGCCGGCTGACTTCACCACGCTGGTTGGCCAGGATGCGATGGTGCAGACGCTGGGCAATGCGTTCACGCAGAACCGCATCCACCATGCCTTCATTCTGACGGGTGTGCGCGGGGTGGGCAAAACCACGACGGCGCGCATTCTGGCCCGGGCCTTCAATTATGAAGATGCCAGTGGCCCGCATCCCACGCTCGATCTGAGCGTCGAGGGCGAGCACTGCCGCGCCATCATTGAGGGCCGCCATGTCGACGTGATCGAGATGGACGCTGCCTCCAATACCGGTATTGGCGACATTCGCGAAATCATCGACTCGGTCAAATACGCGCCGTCCTCGGCGCCCTACAAGGTCTATGTGATCGACGAGGTGCACATGCTCTCCACGGCGGCCTTCAACGGGCTGCTCAAGACGCTGGAAGAGCCGCCGCCCTATGTGAAGTTCATCTTTGCGACCACCGAGATCCGCAAGGTGCCGGTGACGATTCTGAGCCGCTGCATGCGGTTTGATCTGCGCCGCATCACATCCGAAATCATGACGGCCTATCTCGAATCGATCCTGGGTCAGGAGGGCATCGGCTTCGAGCCCGAGGCCCTGGCGATGATCGTGCGCGCCGGCGAAGGCTCGGCCCGCGACAATCTCAGCCTGCTCGATCAGGCCATTGCTCATGGCAATGGCACGGTCACCGCTGCGACGGTCAAGGCCATGCTGGGCCTGGGCGACCGGGCGCGGATCATCGATCTGTTTGAAGAGCTGATGGGTGGGCAGATTGGTGCCGCTGTCGAAACCATGCGCGCGCTCTATGACATGGGCGCTGACCCGCAGACTCTGGTCGCCGATCTGGCCGATTTCACCCATCTGGTCACCCGCATCAAGGTGGTGCCGGCAGCCGCCGAGGATGTGTCCCTGACGCCCGATGAGCGCAAGCGTGGCGCCGAGCTGGCGGGGAAACTGCCGATGCGGGCCCTGACCCGGGCCTGGCAGATCCTGTTCAAGGGCTATGACGAGGTAGCGCGGGCCAATAATGGCCTGCAGGCCGCCGAAATGGTGCTGATCCGGCTGGCCTATGCCGCCGACCTGCCCAGCCCCGACGATCTGATCGCCAAGCTGGCCAACCAGCCGGCGCAGTCGCCGGGCCCGCAGACGATGATGCCCATGCCGCGAGGCCCGTCAGGCGGTTCTTCGGCCATGCGGATTGAGCAGCCGCGTCCCGTCGACACCGAAGCCATATCGAGCCAGCCGGTCGTGCCGCAGGCGCAGATCCAGCCCGCGCTGGCGAGTGTGGGGAGCTACAAGGAGCTGATTGCGCTGGCCCAGGCCAAGCGCGATGTGCTGGTCAAGCTGGCGCTGGAAGGCTCGATGCGGCCGGTTTCGTTTGAACAGGGCCGCATTGAAGTGGCGCTGCTGGACGGCACCGATCCCGGCATTATCGCGACCCTGTCGGCGCGGCTGCAGGCCTGGACCGGCGAGCGCTGGCTGATCATGGTATCGAGCAAGCCCCCCGAGGGGCTGACCGTGCGGCAGCAGACCGAGCAGCGTAAGCAGGCCGACCATGCTGCGGCGCATGAAGATCCACTGGTGAAAGCCATTCTTGAGACATTTCCCGGGGCAAGGGTCGTCAACGTCAAGGTGCGCGACGACGCTGCCATTGTTGACGATGCCCCGCCACCCCCACCCGAAGAGGACGACGAATGAAAGACATCATGGGAATGATGAAGGCCGCCGGCGAAATGAAGGGCAAGATGGAGGCCATGCAGGCCGAGCTTGCCGCGCTGGTGGTCGAAGGCCGCTCCGGCGGCGGCATGGTCACCGTGTCACTGAGCGGCAAGGGCGACATGAGGGGGGTCAAGATCGACCCCTCAATGTTCAAGGAAGACGATGTCGAGGTGCTTGAGGACCTCATCATCGCCGCCCATGCCGACGCAAAGGCCAAGAGCGAAGCGGCCATGCAGGAGCGCATGAAGGAAGTCACGGCCGGGCTGCCGATCCCGCCCGGCATGAACCTGCCGTTCTGAAGGTGCCTCTCTTGTTAACATTCTGCTAATCCATTTGACCACGAGCTAGCGCCCCAAATGGCCAATGGCGGACCCGAGATTGAGCAACTGATCCAGCTGCTGGCACGCCTGCCAGGGCTTGGTCCCCGTTCGGCTCGCCGTGCGGTACTGCAGTTGATCAAGAAAAAAGAGCAGCTGATGATCCCGCTCTCGGCGGCGCTGGATCGCGCGGTGGTGGCGGTGCGCAGCTGCGAAGTGTGCGGCAATGTCGATACCATCAGCCCCTGCACCATCTGTTCTGACCCGCGGCGCGGCGAGAGCGGCATGCTGATCGTGGTGGAAGACGTAGCCGATCTATGGGCGCTGGAACGCGCCGGGGTCGGCGCCGTGCGCTATCACGTGCTGGGCGGCGTACTGTCTCCGCTTGATGGCGTGGGCCCCCAAGACATTTCCATCAATGAACTCATCGCCCGGGCGCCCGAATTCAGTGAAATCGTGCTGGCGGTCAATGCCACCGTCGAAGGGCAGACCACCGCCCATTACATCACCGATCGACTGGCCGGCTCCGATATCAAGGTCACCCGTCTGGCCCATGGCGTGCCGGTGGGTGGCGAGCTGGATTATCTTGATGAGGGTACATTGAGCCAGGCGCTCAAGGCGCGCACGCTGATCTAGCCTCAGGCCAGATCGCCTGGGTCATCCACCACCAGGCGCAAGGTGGGTTCAACGTCGTCTTGCTTGACGTCGCCACTATCCCAGCTCGGTGGAATGACCTGACTGGATTTGGCGCCAAGTTCGCGCAGCATTTCCACCTGCCGCACCACATTGCCCTTGCCCGATGACAGCTGCCCGCGCGCCGCATCAAAGCTGGAGCGCGCCTTGTCGAGATGGCCGTCGAGCTTGTCCATGCTGCCCAGAAAACCGACGACCTTGTCGTAGAGCGCGCCGGCGCGGCTGGCGATTTCCTCAGCATTGCGGTGGCGCTTCTCGACATCCCAGATGTTGCGCACCGTACGCAGCACGGTCATCAGCGTGGTGGGCGTGGTCAGCATGACGCCCTGGCTCATGCCATATTCGACCAGCTTGGCATCGGCCTGGATGGCGGTGGCCAGCGCCGATTCAATGGGTACGAACATCATCACATAATCGAGGCTGCTGCGGGCATGACGCTGATAGGTCTTGTCGCCCAGCGTCTTGATGTGGCTGCGGATCGAGACGATGTGTGCCTGCAGGAACTGGCCCTTGGCCTCATCCTCGCAATTGACATAGGCCTCAAAGGCGGTGAGCGAGACCTTGGAGTCGATGACCAGCCGGTCATTATTGGGCATCAGCACCTCGACGTCGGTGCGCACGCGGCTGCCGTCCTCGGCAGTGTGGCTGGTCTGGGTGATGAATTCCTCGCCTTCGCGCAGGCCGGAGCGTTCCAGAATGGTGGAGAGGATCATTTCCCCCCACGAGCCCTGCGTCTGGGAATTGCCCTTGAGGGCACGGGTGAGGTTCTGCGCCTCGGTGGTGATCTGGAGATTGCTGGCCGCCAAAGCGCGGATCTGTTCGCCCATGGTGGCCCGGTCGCGCAGCAATTCGCCCTGAAACTCGACGATCTTCTCGTTGAGCGGCTTGAGCAGCACGTCGACCTGCTCGCGGTTCTGCTTGGAGAAGGTCTCGCTATGGCTTTTGAGCACGTCGCCGGCGATGGACTTGAACTCGTCGGTCATGTGCTGGCGCGCTTCAAGGAAGCGCTTGAGGTTCTCTTCGGACTGCTTGGCCTGCTCGGCCATGCTGGCGCGCAGGCCCGAATTATCGGCGCGCAGAGAGGCGGCCTTTTCGCGTTCGATATCGAGCAGTTCCTCGCCGCGTTCGCGCTCCTGGGCCAACTGGTGGTCAAGCTCGTGGATGCGGCTGTCGCGTTCGCCAATCTGGACCAGAAAATTGGCGCGCAACTGCTCGGTCGCCTGCTGGGCAGCGGCTTCGGCCCGCGCCGCGCTGGCCCGCATGGCGGCGATCATCACGGCGCCAACCAGCAGCACGAGCAGCAGCCCGCCCAGGATTGCCGCCATTGCGGAGGTAACCGGCCAGTCGCCGAGCATAAAAATCACTGTGTCCATCAGGCGAGTCTAGCCGATTCGAGCCGTTCCTCTAATGTTCTATGGGTGATCAGCGCAGTTAGGGGCCACAAGAGTTGACCTTACGCGCGAAAATACCATATCGAGAGGCACATCCCTTAATTGCCGGACCAACACCCATGGCTATCCGCCCCATTCTTGTCATTCCCGATGCGCGCCTGCGGGCCGTCACTGATCCGATCGCCGAGATCGATGATGAGATCAAGGCGCTGGCCAGCGACATGCTGGAAACCATGTATGATGCGCCGGGCATTGGCCTGGCCGCACCCCAGATTGGCGTGATGAAGCGTATTGTGGTGATGGATCTGGCCGGCGAAGACGAAACGCCCGAGCCATTGGTCATGATCAATCCCGAGATCACCCATTTCGGCGAGCAGATTCAGGTGACCGAAGAGGGCTGCCTGTCGATCCCCGAGCTTTACTACGAGGTCGAGCGCCCCAATGATGTGGTGGTGAAATACACCGACCTTGAGGGCAAGGAAGTCACCAGGGAAGCCGAAGGCAGGTTTGCCGTCTGCATCCAGCACGAACTCGATCACCTCGATGGCGTGCTCTATATCGATTATCTCAGCCGCCTCAAGCGCGACCGGGTGATCAAGAAGTTCGACAAGGCCGCCAAGCGCGCCGTCGGCTAGAATGTCGCCTGCCCCGCCGGGCGGGCAAACACGAAAGTTCCGCCCAATGCGCGTCGTCTTCATGGGTACGCCCGAATTTTCCGTGCCCACGCTGACCGAGATCGTATCGGGCGGGCACGAGGTTGTGGCGGTCTATACCAGGGCGCCCAAGCCAGCCGGCCGGGGGCAGGAAGAGCGCAAGTCGCCGGTGCATCTGGCGGCTGAGGCTTTTGGCCTTCCGGTATTCACACCCCGCTCGCTCAAGGGCGAGGCCGAGCAAATCATCTTTGCCAGCCATGACGCCGATGTCGCCATCGTCGTGGCCTATGGCCTGCTGCTGCCCAAACCCATTCTGGAGGCGCCACGCCTGGGATGCCTGAACCTGCATGGATCGCTGCTGCCGCGCTGGCGCGGCGCGGCGCCAATTCAGCGCGCGATCATGGCCGGCGACCGCCAGACCGGCATTCAGGTGATGCAGATGGAAGAAGGGCTCGACACCGGGCCGATCGGGCTGGGCGAGGTCATTGCCATTTCCCCCGACATGACAGCGGGCGAACTGCACGACACCATGATGGTTGTGGGTGCCGATCTGATGGGCCGGGCCTTTGCCGCGCTGGAGCGCGACAGCCTGCAATTCACCCCGCAAGCCGAAGACGGCGCGCTCTACGCCAAAAAGATCGAGAAGGCCGAAACCCGGATCGACTGGTCGCGCCCGGCGGCCGAAGTGCACAATCACATTCGCGGGCTGTCGCCCTTCCCCGGCGCCTGGTTTGAAATCGAGCTCGGCGGCAAGCTGGTGCGGGTCAAGGCCCTGCGCTCGACGCTCGGCCAGGGCACGGGCGCACCCGGCGAACTGCTGGGCGATCTGACCATCGCCTGTGGCGAGGGCGCGGTGCGGCTCACCCAGGTGCAGCGCGAGGGCAAGGGCGCCATGGATGCCGCTACGTTCCTGCGTGGCGCCGGAACCCTGCCGGCAATTGTGCACTAGACATGCCGCGCTTCAAGCTCACCATCGAATATGACGGCACACCGTTTTCCGGCTGGCAGCGACAGAAGACGCGGCCGAGCGTGCAGCAGACGCTGGAAGGCGCCATCGAACAGATGACCGGCGAGACGGTGACGCTGCAGGCTGCCGGCCGCACCGATGCCGGGGTACATGCGCTGGGCCAGGTGGCGCATGTCGATCTGACACGGGACTGGGACCCGTTCCAGGTGCGGGAGGGTCTCAATCATCTGATGCGGCCCAAACCAGTGGGAATTGTTGCCGCCGAACTGGTAGCCGACACGTTCGAAGCGCGGTTTTCGGCGACGGCGCGCCACTATGAATATCGTATCCTCAATCGCCGCACGCCGGCCATCCTTGAGCGCAACCAGGTCTGGCATGTGTACAAGCCGCTCGATGCCGAGATCATGGACGAGGCCGCCAGCCTGATTCTGGGGCACCATGACTTCACCACCTTCCGCTCCACGGAGTGCCAGTCCAATTCGCCGATGAAGACGCTGGACGTGTTGACGGTGCGGCGCGAGCACGACCACATCGTGGTCAATGCCAGCGCCCGCAGCTTTCTGCACCATCAGGTGCGCTCGATGGTGGGGTGCCTCAAGCTGGTGGGGGAAGGCAAATGGACGCCCGCCGACTTCCGCGCCGCGCTCGACGCCAGAAACCGTAGCCATTGCCGCGCCATGGCCCCTTCAGATGGGCTCTACCTGACGCGGGTCGACTACTAGCTGACGGCCGGCATGAACATGCCCGGCGCGATCATGGCGATAATCAGCCCCATGGCGACGGCCTGAATGACCAGCTTGGCGACGATGAAGATCACGGTCTGCAAGGGCGCCAAGGTGACGATCAGCCGCGCAATATTGACCTCGACCACAAGAGCCGCGACGCCAACGGCAATGGTGGCGAACTGGCCGACGCCGACCATCAGCAGCACGAGAGTGATCAGCGACGCGAACAAATTGATCCAGTTGAACGCCACAATATAGGGCACAAAGCCATCGAGCCGGGCGAACTGCCGCAGCACGATCCAGGCGGCGCCAGCCTGCAGCACATAGAGCATGGCACTCAGCAGCAGGCCGGTGGAGGCCGCGCCGGTTTCAGCCGAAAATCCCAGCAATTTCGGGCCATAGGCCGATATGGCACCGGCAATCAGAAAGGCGATAAAGCTGCTGACCAGACCACGTTGACTGAAGTCAAAATGGGTCGGCGCCTTGCGGTCGCCGGTCAACAGGGCAAAGCTGCCTTGCGCCGCGGCAATCAGTTCATCGAAGAATGTCGGGGTCGGCTGGGCCAAGGCGCGTCTCGATTGGTCAGAGGAGAGTGGTAGGCAGCATGTAGAGCGCCAGGCGCATTGCTACAAGCAGCACGATGGTCAAAGCGGCAAATCCGGCGGCCACGCCAATGCTCCAGAGCAGTGCAATGCGCGCCAGGCGAAACAGCAGATAGCCGGTGCCGAACCAGGCCAGCATGACAATGGGGCCGCCAATCAGGGCGAGCAGACCCTCAAACAGCAGGAAGCCGGCCATTGCATAAACGCCGGGGACCAGTACGGGCAGCATGGGCGCCTGACTGTTGATGAAGCTGCGCGAAATCATCAGTGTCACCACCAGCGAGATGACGGGCAGTGCCAGCACAGCCATGGCGGTCAATACGCCCATGCCCCCCGGCATGCCGATGCTCATCGAGGCCGCAGCCACACCGAGAAACGCGACAAAGACAAACACGAACAGGGCGGTGGCCAGGCCAGCCGCACTGATGGTGAACTGGCTGCGCCAGCCAGGCTGACCGCGCACGATCATTTGCCAGCCGACAATGGCCCGGTTGACGACGGTCCAGAGCTTCACGAGACCGCTCCGAAAAAGCGCAGCATGAAGGCGCGGTAAATTTCGGTCAACCCGGCCAGATCGCTGAGCGCAATGTGCTCGTCGGCCTTGTGCATGGAGGGTCCGACCAGGCCGCACTCCACCACGGGACCATATTGGGCGATGAAGCGCGCGTCCGACGTGCCGCCGCCGGTGGAGAAGCCCGGACGCTGGCCGGTCAGGTCGGCAATGGTCGCCGCCAGGGTTTCCACATCGTCGCTGAGCGGCGACAGGAAAGAACGCGACGGCTCGCCAGCCAGCGCAAAGGTGATAGTGCTGCCCGCTGCGTCAACACTGGCCATGCGGCTGCGGACCCAGTCGGCAAGGGTGTCAGGCGTCCACAAATCATTGTAGCGGATGTTGAAGCGAATGGTCCCGGACGCCGGAATGACATTGGAAATGACATTGCCAACATCGATCGAGGTGACCTCGAGATTGCTGGGGGGAAAATGCGCGGTGCCGGTGTCGATAGTGGTGTCGAGCGCCGTCACCACCCGGGCCAGGGCCGGCATGGGATTGTTGGCCCTGTCGGGGTAGGCGACATGGCCCTGTGTGCCGGCGACGGTGATGACACCAGAGAGCGAGCCACGCCGGCCGATCTTGATGCTGTCACCCAGGTTGGCGGTCGAGCTCGGCTCGCCGACAATGGCAAAATCAAAATGGTGTTGCTGCGCCTGCGCCCAGGCCATCAGCTTGGCAGTGCCATTGATGGCGTCGGCTTCCTCGTCATTGGTGATGGCGAGCATGATGGTGCCAGCCTCCAAAGGAATGGCGGCCGCAGCAGCGACGAAGGCGGCAATGCCCGATTTCATGTCGGCAGCGCCCCGGCCATAGAGCTTGCCGTCGGCTTGCCGCGGAGTGAAGGGATCGGTGGTCCAATGGGCCAGATCGCCGGGCGGCACCACGTCGGTATGGCCGGCAAACAGCAGACGCCGCCCGACATTGCCGCGAATGGCGAAGAGATTGTCGACCGGATAGGAGCCATCACCCTCAAAAGTCAGCCGGGTGACCGCAAAGCCGATCGCGTTCAGCGCCGCTTCGAGCACGTCGAGCGCCCCCGCTTCGGTGGGGGTGACCGAGGGACAGGCAATCAGGTTCTTGAGGAGCTGGACAGGATCGTCCGCAGTGTTGTCGGTCACCAGGTGATCCCGTCCTTGTTCGTTCAGGCCGCGCCGTCGAGCGGGTCCGGGCCAAAGCTGTTGCTGCCAGTGGTGCCCCGCAGGAAGCCAAGCTGGACCAGGACATAGATACCGTAAATGCCCACCGCGAAGTAAACCAGCGACAGGGGCAAGGAGGGCATCTGGGTCGGCACGCCAGCCACGTCGACGTCGGTCGTGCCGATGCCCAGCGCCTGCAGCACGGTCAGGATGCCGGAGATGGCGAGAAATATCTTGAAATCACGCGCGTCGCTATCGCGATCCTGGCGGCGCTTGATGCCAATGGACCAGTTGGGCACGAACATGATCGCAAAAGCGATCAACTGGGCCCAAGCCGCGCTGATGCCGAAAACGCCGAGAATGAGGTTGAGCACGATGCTGGCCAGGATCAGGATGACGACGCCAAACCACCAGGTCTTGCGCGAAATCCTGCCGTCTGTGGTGGTGAAGAGCGGCACGAGACTATCCATGATTTTCCCCTCAAAAAATCAACAGGCAGGATGCCGAAAAGCTCCGGCATGCCACATGTTAGGTGACTCGCGCAGTTTGCACCAGAACGGGGCTAGTCGCGCAGCAACTCGTTGATGCCGGTCTTGGAACGGGTCTGGGCATCGACCGTTTTGACGATCACGGCGCAGTAAAGGCTCGGGCCGGGCTGGCCGTTGGGGAAGGGCTTGCCGGGGAGCGAGCCAGATACCACCACCGAATAGGGTGGCACCTTGCCGATGTGGATTTCGCCGGTGGCACGATCGACGATCTTGGTGGAGGCGCCAATGAAGACGCCCATCGAGATCACCGCGCCTTCGCCGACAACGACGCCTTCAACCACTTCGGAACGGGCGCCGATAAAGCAGTTGTCTTCGATAATGACCGGACCGGCCTGCAGCGGCTCAAGCACGCCACCAATGCCAACGCCGCCCGAGATATGCACGTTCTTGCCGATCTGGGCGCAGGAGCCGACGGTGACCCAGGTATCAACCATGGTCCCTTCCCCGACATGGGCACCCAGATTCACGAAGCTAGGCATCAGAATGACGTTGCGGCCAATGAAAGCGGAGTGACGGACAATGGCACCGGGCACGGCGCGGAAGCCGGCCTCGCGGAAGGCGTTCTCGCTCCAGCCTTCAAATTTGGTGGGCACCTTGTCCCAGAACGACGAGCCGCCCGGCGCGCCTTCGATCAGCTTGTTGTCGTTGAGGCGGAACGACAGCAGCACGGCCTTTTTCAGCCACTGATTCACCTGCCAGACGCCATCGACCTTCTCGGCGACGCGGGCTTTGCCGCTGTCGAGCAGGTTGAGGGCCTCGTTGACCGCGTCGCGAACGGGACCTTTGGTGTCGAAACCGATTGCAGCACGGGCCTCGAAGGCGTCATCGATGGTCTTGGCGAGATCGGTAAAAGACATGGTGAGTTCCTCAGAATAGTGCGCGCGGACCATAGCGGGACAGCAAGGGGTGTCAATTGGCTAGGGAATGGCGCAGCAAGGTGTTAGGCCCGGCGTCAACTCCGGAGAGCGCCATGGCGACGATGTATCTCGTGCAAGCCTTTAAACAGAACGGCAATAAGCTGATTGCCGACCCCGTGCAGCAAGCCAAGAGCGAAGAAAATGCGATTGCCACGGCCGAGCGTCTGGCGCCGATGCGCGCCGGTGTGCTGGTGTTTTCGCAGGAGGTCGACGTCGAAACCGATGCCTATGACGAGCCGCGCGTAATCCTGCGCATCGGCAGCCTGCCACCCGGCCTGATGGACGGCTGAACTAAGCGCCGTCAGCTGCCGGGTAGACCCCCAGAATACGGAAATAGTCGGTGAAGAAGCCGAGCTCTTCAAAAGCATTGATCACGTTGGGGTCCGCGGGGTGCCCCTCGATATCGGCATAAAACTGGGTGGCGGTGAAAGCGCCGCCGACCATGTAGCTTTCCAGCTTGGTCATGTTGACACCATTGGTAGCAAAGCCGCCCATGGCCTTGTAAAGCGCAGCCGGCACGTTGCGAACGCGGAATACAAAGGTGGTCTTGACCCTGCCACCCTGGGGCGCTCGCTTCTCGTCGCGTGACAGCACCAGAAAGCGCGTGGTGTTGTGATCGGCGTCTTCGATATTTGCGGCCAGCACATTGAGACCATAGATCTCGCCGGCAAAGCGGGAGGCGATGGCTGCCACCGACTTGTCAGCCTTCTCGGCCACTTCGCGGGCCGAGCCCGCGGTGTCGACCGCATTGATGGTGCGAAAGCCATGATCGGTGATGAACTTGCGGCATTGGCCCAGGGCCACAGAGAGCGACTGCACCGCCTTGATATCGACCAGTCGTGCGCCGGGCACACCGAGCAAGGTCATCTCGACGCGCAGAAAGTGGTCGCCGATAATGAACAGGCCGCTTTCAGGCAGCAGGTGGTGAACGTCAGTAATGCGTCCATAGAGGGAATTCTCGACCGGCACGACGGCGAAGTCGGCCTTGCCGGACTGCACCGCAGCAATCGTCTCTTCAAAGGTAACGCAGCCAATCGCCTCCTCGCCGGGGAACAGATTGTTGGCGGCGGCGTGGCTGAATGCGCCCGGCTCACCCTGAAAAGCGATCTTCTTGGTCATCTGCGGGTCCAGTTCTGGTTGGCGCAAAGGCTTTTGAACCCCGGGACAAGCGGAGTCAATTGATGCAGCAGCCAGCTCACACGGCACTTGCGGTGGGGAAATGTCGCAGTCTGGGATTGCATGGTTGCGCCACGCCAGCCGTCGGACTATCTTCCGCCCGCGTCGCGCCGTTCCGCTGAAGACGGATTCCCTATTGGGGTTTTCGAATGTGGTGGGGAGTGCGACTATCGTCCGCAGGGGATGGACTGGCAGAGAGACCAAATGGATTCGTTCGAGCTAAACAAGATCATGGGTGCCGTTCTGGGCACCTTGTTGTTCGTTATGGGCACCGGCTTTATCGCTGAAGCTATCTACCATCCCATCCAGAACAATGGGCCGGGCTACGCCTTGCCTGAACCCGAGGCGGTGGACGGTGGCGCTGCGCCGGCCGAAGCCGAGCCGGAAGTGCCGCTCGGCCTATTGCTGGCTAGCGCCGATGCCGCCAAGGGCGCCAACGCGGTCAAGAAATGCCAATCGTGCCACAATTTTGGCGAGGGTGAACCCAACAAGCAGGGCCCTCACTTGTACGGCGTGGTTGGCCGGCTAGAAGCTAGCGTCGACGACTTTGCCTATTCGGACGTGCTGCTGGCCCACAACGCCGCCGGCGATGTGTGGAGCTATGAAAATCTCAACGCATTCCTGACCAAGCCCAGCGACTATGCACCGGGCACCAAGATGAATTTTGCCGGCATCCGCACGCCTGAAGAGCGCGCCAACATCCTGGCCTATCTGCAGACGCTGGATGCTGCACCGGTGCCATTCCCGACAGCAGAAGCTGCGCCTGCTGAAGAACCCGCTGCCGCAGATGCAGCAGAGCCCGCCGAGGCGGCTGCGCCTGCTGAGGCAGTTGCGCCAGCCGAACCTGCGACTGACGCGCCCGCTGCCACTCCGGCAGAAGAGCCTGCGGCCGAGCCGGCGCCAGTTGTCGAGACTCCCACGACCACCGGTACAGAAACCCCGGTCGAAGGCACCCCGATTACGACAACGACCGCGCAATAGCGCCGGCTTAATCAGATCATTTTTTAAAGCCGCGCCCGGCAAAGGCGCGGCTTTTTGCTGGAAGGAACACGATCTTGCTGTTGCTGCACCTGACCGATGTCGATGAAGAAGGCTGGGCCGAGGCGCTGCGCGCCACCCTGGATGGCTACCCCGTCGTGCGGCGTGGCGATGACTATGACCCTGCCGCGATCCGCTACATCTTTGTCTGGAAGCCTGAGGCCAATGCCTTTGTTGGCTTGACTGGGCTGAAGGCCATTCTGTCGCTTGGTGCGGGCGTCGACGCCCTGCTGCAACACCCTGCCCTGCCCGAGGCACCCATTGTGCGCTTTGTCGATGATGATCTGAGCCAGCGGATGAGCGATTACGTGGTGGCGCACGTCACCATGCATCATCGTCTCTACACCCGCTTTCATGCCGACCAGAAGGCCAGGCGCTGGCGCCAGCTCTACCCGCCAGCAGCGTCGGAAACCACGGTGGGGATCATGGGCATCGGCGTACTGGGTCAGGATGCGGTCCGCCGGCTCAAGCCGCTGGGCTTTGATTTGCGCAGCTGGAGCCGCACCCCCAAGAGCATGGACGGCGTGGCGGGCTTCGCGGGCGCCGAGCAATTCGACACTTTCCTCGCCGGCACCGATATTCTAGTGAACCTGTTGCCACTGACGCCAGAGACCACCGGCATTCTCAATAGCGACACCTTCGCCAAGCTGCGTCGAGACCGGCTGGCGGGCGGGCCCGTCATCGTCAATGCGGCCCGTGGCGGGCATCAGCGCGAAGCCGACATCGTCAAGGCACTGGGTGACGGCACCCTGGGTGCGGCAAGCCTCGATGTGTTCGAGACCGAACCGCTGCCGGCGACCAGCCCGCTCTGGGACATCGAAAACTGCTATATCACCCCGCATGTTGCCGCGATCAGCAACAAGAAGAGCGGCGTGCGCTATTTCAGCGGGATCATTGCGCGCCATGAGGCTGGCGACCCGCTGATCAATGTGGTCGATCGCGAGCGCGGCTACTGAACGGGCGCTGGTTCAGCAGCGCAGTTCCCAATATTGCCCATTGAGATCGGCGCCAAACGACTGGTGCCGCTCCTCGCGCAGCAGGGTGAACCCGGCCTTCTGGTAGATATGGCGGGCCGTGCTCAGGCAATCCTGGGTCCACAGGATGACGCGGTCATAGCCAGCCTCGCGGGAGAAGCGCACGGCCTCCTCGACCAGCAACCGGCCCACGCCCTGGCCGCGAAAGGCCGGCTCGACATAGAGCATGCGCAATTGCGCCGTGCCCGCGGCCTCGGTCGCGCCGGCAGGGACAATGTAGACGGATCCGGCGATCTCGCCGCCACGATCGGCAATCCACAGCGATTTGGGCGGCGTGGTGGGGGCTGCAACGAAATCGCCGTAGAGCTTGGCGATCAGCATTTCGAAATCGCCATTCCAGCCCTGTTCGAGGTGATAGAGCAGGCCCTGGCGGTGGATCAGCCAGCCGATCTCCCCGACGCGGTGCGGCCGCAGGATCAGCGGCGCGTCGCCGGGCTGCGCCAGCATGGCCTGAATCCGGCGCATCGACCCCATAAGGTCGCGGCGCTCGAACGCGTCAAGCGGGGCGAGCAGCGTCCCCACAGCGGCATTGCTGGCGTTGTCGAACCCCTGATAGACCGCCTCACCTCGCGGGGCGAGGGCCAGATCGTTGACGCGCTTGTCGCTCCCGTTGGCCGCAATCGAGAGCAGGCCATAGCTGTCAAGGCGCCGCACCAGCCGGCTCAGTTGCCCGGGATCCATGCCCAGTCCGCGCGCCAGTTCGCTGGCGGCCATGGAGGCACCACGCTTGCCCAATTCATAGATCACCCGTGCTTCGGCCAGGCTGAACAGGCTCTCGTGCATGCCTTCGTTCAGCAGACCAATCACGCCGGTATAGAACCGGTTGAAGGCGCGCACCTGCGCGATATCTTCGGACGGTCCACCCATAACCATGCTCTCATTGACGTTTGATATTGTCAACGAGTTAGTTGTCGGAGTCAACTATTAGGATAGCGTTGCTTGAGCACTGTGTAGACGGCGCGGATGCCCTGATCGGTGCCGCCGTGGGATCGGGCGGGACGGGCTTCCGGGGCCCAGCCGAATATATCCAGATGCACCCATGCCTTGGCTTTGCCGACGAAGCGGCGCAGGAACAGCGCCGCGGTGATCGAGCCGGCAAAGCCACCCGACGCGGCATTGTTCACATCGGCAATCTTGCTGCTCATCATGGCGTCATAAGGCGACCAGAGCGGCATGTGCCAGAGCGGGTCATCGGTGGCCAGCCCGGCGGCCATCAGCGCGCGCGCCAGTTCGTCATCGGCTGAATAGAGCGGGGGCAGTTCGGGGCCCAGCGCCACGCGAGCAGCTCCGGTCAGCGTTGCCATGTCGAACAGCAGGTCGGGGCTTTCCTCGTCGGCCAGCGCCAGCGCATCGGCCAGGATCAGCCGGCCTTCGGCATCGGTATTGCCGATCTCGACTGTCAGACCCTTGCGTGATGTCAGCACATCGCCGGGGCGGAAGGACGCGGCGGAGATGGCGTTTTCGACCACTGGAATGAGCACGCGCAGACGGAGCTTGAGACCAGCCGAAACAATGGCATGGGTGAGCCCCAGCACATTGGCGGCCCCGCCCATATCCTTTTTCATCAGCAACATGCCGGCCGCACCCTTGATGTCGAGGCCGCCGGTATCAAAGGTCACGCCCTTGCCTACCAGCGTGACCTTGGGATGGCTGGGGTCGCCCCAGCTCAGGTCGATCAGGCGCGGCGGCTCGGCCGCAGCACGACCCACGGCGTGGATCAGCGGGAAATTGGCGGCCAGCAGATCATTGCCAGCCGTGATCGATATGGCCATGCCACGGGCCGCCGCGAAGTCGCGGACTACGGCTTCAAAGGCGTCGGGGCCCAGATCGTTGGCTGGCGTGTTGATCAGGTCGCGGGCGATGGTCGCTGCCTCGACCTGCCGGTCAATTTCGGCGGCATCGCCCCCCTCGGGCTGGTCCAGCATGGGCCTGGGCTTACCGGAACGGTACCGATCGAAGCGATAGGCGCCGAGGCGAAATCCGATCGCCGCCAGTTCTGGATCACCATAGGTGCCCTCGAGACGGTAATTGCCGGCGGGCAGCGCAGCGCCAGCCAGA
Organism: Devosia alba; assembly: GCF_039938915.1. NCBI lineage: Bacteria > Pseudomonadati > Pseudomonadota > Alphaproteobacteria > Hyphomicrobiales > Devosiaceae > Devosia > Devosia alba. The sequence goes on from NZ_JBDUUI010000008.1 coordinate 54,572, forward strand.
CCGGTGAGCATTGCGGGATGAACGGTGGCCTCACCCAGGCCGAACAAATAGGCGCACAGGCGGGCATCATTGTCCGGGACGGGCAGCAGGCGACCGCGCTGCCCGGTGAAGCCGTTGGTGTCGGCCCATGCGCGCTGGGCGGGCGTTATGCTGGCCGCAGCAAGACCGCCCTCGCTCACGCAGATGACAGGAATGGGATTGGACATTGGCGGGCTCCGCAATGGTGTTGGTGAGGTTTGCCAGCGGTCGGCAGTTGCCGCTGTGACGGCGAGCTCGCTGCTTTAACTGGCTGTTAGGGTTAATGATTTATTGCTCCAGAGCAAGGGCCAGCGGTCCACAACAGAATATTGCGCGGTCGCGTTGGCGAGGTTTCGTCCGCTCTGACGCCGCCTTGGAGCTGCCGGTGACGTTCCTCTACACCAATTTCAAGTCTGTGCGTACGCTGATGATGGCAGGTGTAGCGATTGTGGCGCTGGGTGCGTGTGCATCCAACCGTAGCAGCGCCCCGTCACCGGACTATTCCGGCATGAGCGCAGGGCAGAGTCAGGCCAGTCTGGGCGAACTCTCAGCGCGCTACAAATCCAACCCGCGCGACAAGGGTGTCATCATCCACTACGCGGCAGCGCTGCGCGCCGTGGGGCAGCCTCAACAGGCGGTAGCGGTGCTCGAAGTGGGTATCGATGCCCATCCCAAGGATGTCGATATCTCTGTTGCCTATGCCAAAGCACTGACTGCTGACGGCCGGTTCGACCAGTCACTGGCGGTACTCGACAATGTGATCCGCCCCGATGTCCCCGACTGGAATGCCCTGCTGGTCAAAGGCGCCACGCTGGACCAATTGGGGCGCAATGGCGAAGCGCGTGAACTCTACACCCAGGCACTGACCATTATGCCCGGTGAGGCCTCGATCGAAGCCAATATGGGGCTGAGCTATGCGATGACCAATGAACTGGGCACCGCCGAACAGCATCTGCGCCGCGCGGTGCAGATGCGCGGGGCCAGCAGCCAGATCCGGCAGAACCTGGCATTGATCGTCGGATTGCAGGGTCGATTCGATGAGTGCCGGGCGCTCTATGCGGCCGAGCTGCCGCCCGATCAGGTCAACAACAACATTACCTATGTCCGCGCCCTGCTGACCCAACAGAATCGCTGGGACAAGATCGCCAAAGGCTGAGCAGTGCTGCGCTGACCGGAACAGATCCACGCCGCCCTCGGGCGGCGTCGTTGTTTTTAGTTTTTGGGCCTGGCCTTAGCCGCCAGCAACCCCGCCGGGACCAAACACCTTGATCATGGCCGGGGAGATAATGACGATGAACAGCACCGGCAGGAAGAACAGGATCAGCGGAACCGTGAGCTTGGGCGGCAGCGCTGCTGCCTTCTTTTCGGCGTCCATCATGCGCTGTTCGCGGCCTTCCTCGGCCATCACGCGCAGCGCCTGACCAACCGAGGTGCCGTAGCGGTCGGCCTGAATAAGCGCGGTCATCACCGATCTAACGCCGTCCAGACCGGTGCGGCGGCCCAGATTGTCATAGGCGCGGCTGCGGTCTTCCAGAAAAGAGAGTTCGGCAGTGGTAAGGGCCAGTTCTTCGGCCAGCTCGGCGCTCTGCTGGCCGATTTCACGGCCGACGCGCTTGAAGGCATGCTCCATGGACATGCCCGCTTCAACGCATAGCAGCAGCAGATCGAGGCAATCCGGCCAGGCCCTGCGGATCGACATCTGGCGCTTGGTCGTGGTGTTCTGGAGCAGGATATTGGGCAGAAACGAGCCCAGCAGCCCGCCACCGACGGCGTAAACAAGATTGAGATAAAGCGGCCGCTCGCCCGGCGACAGCACCAGCAGATACAGTGCCGCTACCAGGAAGATCGCGATTGGCGTTGACAGGCGCATGAACAGAAAGGTGGTCAGGTGGCCCTGCCCGCGATAGCCGGCCATGGCCAGCTTGTCGACCGTGGCATCATCCTGGAAGGCCTTTTTGAGATCGAGCTTTTCGACCACGTTTTTCATATAGGACTTGGTTTCGCCGGTGCGCCTTATACCGCGCCCTTCCACTGCCGTACTGCCGCCGCCGCGCAGCCGGGCCATTTCTTCGGCGCGCATCTTCTCGCGCTCAAGCGCGACGCGCCTGATGCGGTCTTTCATCTCGGTTTTGACTATGAAGCTGGAGCCGAAGGTGAAGACGACCGCCGCCATGGATATTGCCGCAAGTACGGCGATCAGGAATTCGCGCTGGCCCAGCAGTTCAAAGATATACATTTGTGCTTCCCTGCCCGATCAATAGTCGAACTTGACCATCTTGCTCATGACAAAGATGCCGGCCGAGAACATGGCGACGCCGATGCCCAGCCAGATATTGCCAAGGGTGGTGAAGAACAGTGGCGCCAGATAGGCCGGCGATGTCAGACTCACCAGAATGCCCACCACAAAGGGCAACGAACCGATGATGCCTGCCGACGCCTTGGCTTCCGAGGACATGGCCTTGATCTTCTGTTTCATCTTCTTGCGGTTGCGCAGCACCTTGGCGAGGTTGCCCAGCGCCTCGGACAGATTGCCACCGGCCTGCTGCTGGACCGTAATGACCACGACGAAGAAATTGACTTCGGGCAATGGCACACGATCAAGCAGCACGGTGACCGCTTCGGTCATGGTCATGCCGACAGCCTGCTGATCAAGCACCCGAGCGAATTCGGATTTGACGGGTTCTTTGGCGTCCTTGGCCACCACCCGCATGGAGTCATTGAGCGGCAGGCCGGTCTTGACGCCGCGCACAACGGCTTCAACAGCGTTGGGCAGCTCGTCGAGGAACCTGTCCTGATACTTGCGGCGCTTGCGATTGACATACATGCGCGGCACCAAATATCCGGCGGCTATCGCAAAGACCGGGGCAAAATAGATTGGCACCTGTACCAGGACCAGAACTACAAACGCCACGACGCCCAAAATGACGCTATTGCGAATGAAGGCCGCCGGCTTGATGGTCATGCCCGCCTGAAACAGGCGCTGCTTGAGCGTGGCGCGCTTTTTCTGGTTCAGCGCAGCAGTCTGGTTCTTGAGCGTCTGCTGCAGTTCCTTGCGGCGCTGGTCGCGGTTGCGCGTGGCATCCAGCTCCAGCCGATTGACCCGAATGTCACCCTGAAATGACTTCAGGCGCTGCTCGGCACGCCCACTGCCGATTGCCGAAGGCACCAGGGCAAAGCCGATGGCACCGACAACAATCATGGCAAGCAGAGCGATAATGAGGGGACCAAACATGCTACTACCCCATCAGCTCGTGCTGTTCGGTATTGGACTTCTCGAGCGCTTCGACCAGATTGGCTTCTTCGTTGAAATAGCGGGCGCGCTCGGCGAATTGCGGCTTGGTAATGCCGGTGGAGCGATGGCGGCCCAGCAGCATCCCATTGGCGTCTTCGCCCGTGATATCGTAGAGGAAAATGTCCTGGGTCACGATGACGTCACCTTCCATGCCGAGCACCTCGGTGATGTGGGTGATGCGGCGCGAACCGTCGCGCAGACGGGCGGCCTGGACAACCACGTCGATCGATGAGGTGATCATCTCACGAATGGTCCGGCTGGGCAGGGAGTAGCCGCCCATAGTGATCATGGATTCAAGACGCGCCAGGGCCTCGCGCGGGCTGTTGGCGTGCAGCGTGCCCATGGAGCCGTCGTGACCGGTGTTCATGGCCTGGAGTAGATCGAAGCTCTCGGGGCCACGCACTTCGCCCACGATGATGCGTTCGGGACGCATGCGCAGGCAGTTCTTGATCAGATCACGCATGGTGATCTCGCCTTCGCCTTCGAGGTTGGGTGGGCGGGTTTCGAGCCGCACCACGTGAGGCTGCTGCAGCTGCAACTCGGCCGAGTCTTCACAGGTGATGACGCGTTCGTCTTTCTCGATGAAGGCCGTCAAGCAGTTGAGCAGCGTGGTCTTGCCTGAACCGGTGCCGCCCGAGATCAGCACATTGGCGCGTACCTTGCCCAGAATGCGCAGCACCTCAGCGCCTTCTGGCGAGATGGAATTGTATTTGACGAGCTGCTGCAGGGTCAGCTTGTCGCGCTTGAACTTGCGGATGGTGAGCGCGGCGCCATCGATGGCCAGTGGCGGGGCGATGACGTTGACACGCGAGCCGTCCGGCAGGCGCGCGTCGCAGATGGGAGAGCTTTCATCGACACGGCGACCCACCTGGCTGACGATGCGCTGGCACACATTCATCAGATGGGAATCGTCGCGGAAACGGACATTGGTGAGCCGCACCTTGCCGTTCACTTCGATGTAGCAACGCTGGCTGCCATTGACCATGATGTCGGCGATGTCGTCGCGGGCCAGCAGTGGCTCCAGCGGACCGTAGCCCAGCACGTCGTTGCAGATGTCCTCAAGCAGATCTTCCTGCTCGGAAATGGACATGATGATGGATTTGAGTGCGATGATTTCGGCGACAATGTCGCGAATTTCCTCACGCGCGGCAACCTGATCCATGGTTGCCAGCTGGCTCAGGTCGATGCTGTCAATCAGTGCATTGAAGATGGCGGACTTGGTGTGGAAGTACTCCTTGTCACGCTGTGCGTTGACCGGAGTGCCTACGTCAATGACGTCTTCGCCGGGGCGAAGGCGCGAAGCCATGCTGTCCGTGTCGGCAGGGCGAGACACAGGCGGCGCCGCTACATCGGCTCGCGGCGGCGGACTCTGTACTGGGCGCGCGACTTCGCCGACGCCGGGGGTATTGCCGCCAAAACTGGTGCGCTTGCCAAACATAGTCATCCTACCATTCTAGGCTGTCGATACGCGGTCACGCCCGCTTCTTGAGAAACGAGGGCAGCTTCATCAGACCGGACGACTTGGTCGCGACATGGCCGACCTGCCGACCCGTCACCTGCATGCCGATGGCCCGATAGACCTCGTTGATTTTGTTGTTGGCCGCGACCTCGGCGATCATCTGACCGTTATTGGCTGCAGTACCAAACAGCGCCGCATCGAACTGCAACTGACCGATCAGCTCACATTCGACCGAGCTGGCAAATTCATCGGAGCCGATCTCGGGACGGCGCGGCAAGCCGACTTTGTTGAGCACCAGCGAGGGCGGATTTTCGGTGGGCCGCAAGGCCTTGATGGTATCGGCGAGGTTCTTGGCATTGCGCAGATTGGCCAGGTCAGGTTCGGCAACGATCACCACTTCATCAATGGTGGCCAGCGTGTGGCGCACCCAGGCATTCCAGGCGTGCGGAATATCAAGGATCACAACTGGCAGCGTGTTCTGGCACATCTCGATGATCTGTTCGAACTCGCGTTCCTCAAAATCAAAGGTGCGATCAAGCGTTACCGGGGCAGTCAGCAGGTTGATATGGCTGGCGGCCTTGCTCATCAGCCGCTCAAGTATGGTCTGGTCGACCTTCTGATTGGCAAGGACGGCATCGGCCAACCCGTGTGGCGGATCCTGATTGAAATTGAGGCCGGCTGTACCAAAAGCCAGATCCATGTCCAGCACGAGGCAATCCTGACGCAGCGCCGTGGCGATGGCCCAGGTAACATTGTGCGCCACAGTGGAGCCGCCAGCGCCACCCTTGGCCGAAACAAAGCCGACCGTCCGCCCGATCGGGGCGGCATTTTCCGAAGCGAAGAGCTCGGTGATCGCCGAAACGATCTGGCTGGCCGTCGCAGGGAGCACGATGTATTCGGAGATGCCTGAGCGAACCAGTTCACGATAGAGCTGGACGTCGTTGACGTGCCCCAGCAGGACGACCCGGGTCGACGCGTCACACACCTCGGCGAGCTTTTCGAGCGCCGCCGGAATCTGTTCGGGCGATAGCGTGCTCTCGACGATGATCAGATTGGGGGTGGGATTGGTCTTGTAGGTTTCAATCGCCCCGTCAATGCCACCATTGTGAGTGGTCAATGCCACCTTGGACATGCGCCGATCGTGGATCGCACTTTCGACCAGTTGGGCGGTCTGGGAATGCTCACAGAATGCCTGGATAGTGATACGCGGGATCAGGCGTGCGCCAGCCGCAATGTCGGTTGCCGGATCATCGGGCTTTTTGCCATCTGGGCTGAGAAAACTCATGAAACCTACTCTCCTTCATCGGGGCTGGTGCGCGGCCCCAAAGCCTTGGCAATCAAACTCAGTTCAATCACCGGCTCGCATTGATGTCTTGCCGCAGGGCAAGCAGTGAAACCCGGTTCGTCCCGCGCTAGTCGAGAACAAAACCGACAGACCCCGAAAAACTGCCGCGGATTTCTCCGGTGCCGGCCACGCCGTACATATTCTCAAGGCGCCCCAGGAAAATGCTTTCCGCATCACTGGCCACGACGGATCTGTCCGTGGGCACGGGGATGGCGTTGGCTGGGCTGGGATTGACCAGGTAGGGGGTAACCAGAATGACCAATTCGGTCTGTTCGGTCTGAAAGTCGCGCGAGCGGAACAGCGCTCCCAGAATGGGGATATTGCCCAGACCGGGGAGCTGATTGATCTGCTGGCGGGCGGTTTCCTGCAACAGCCCACCGATGGCAAGGGTCGTGCCCGCTGCCAATTCAACCGACGTGCTGGCCTGTCGCTTGGTGATGGAGAAGTCGGCCTGCGGCTCTGACACCGAGGTATCGACCTTGAGCGCAATCACGCCGTTCGATTTGACCACCGGTGTAAACGAGAGTTCCACGCCATATGGCTTGAAGATAACCGTCTGCTGTTGGTTGCTCGTATCATAAGTCGAGTATGGCAGTTCGCCACCGGCCAGAAATTTGGCTGGTTCGCCCGAAATCGCGGTGAGCGTGGGCTGCGCCAGCACGTGCAGGGCGCCACGGCCTTCGAGAGCCCGAATGGCGGCATTAACCGCAACGCCACCAATATTGAAACTGGCATCGGCGCCGCTGGGCGGAAAGGTATTGTTCATCGGCGAACTGTTGATGCCGAAGTTGGCCGTGCCAACACTGAAGGCAGCGCCCAGATTGATGCCGAACTGCTTGGCCACATCGCGCTTCACTTCCGAAACAGTGACCTGCAGCATGACCTGCTGGCTGCCCGAGACATCGAGGATGCTCGCGACATTTTCCGGGGCGCCGGCGTATTGAACAGCGACGGCTTCAGCGCGTTCCTTGTCCTGGCTCGACAGCACTGTGCCGGTCAGGACCACGCGGTTGGTGGCGCCACCCAGGGTAATCGACTCGACCGAGATATTGGAGCCGGGGATGATGCGTGCGAGCGCGGTCTCAAGGGCGTTGCCAACCTGGGATGGCTCAACGATAACCTTGACGTCCAGAACGGAGATGGTCCGCCCCTGGTCATCGACAAAAAAGATATTGGTATCGCCGCCCGTGACCCCCTGGATGATCGCGCGGGTGCGAGTGCGCATGATGGCGGCCGCAACGCCGGGTTGCGAGACAATGACTTCAGCGGCCCCGGCAGGCAGATCAACCAACACGGTCTTGTTGATCTGCACCTCAAGCTTGCGCGTCGCGCCATAGGCAGCCGATGCAATGGTCAGGTGCGTTTCCTCGGCCGCCGCAGGCGCCATGCCGAGCGGGCCGGCGGCGAGCCCCACGGCCAGAGCGGGAGCGAGCAGCAGGCCAACCAACGGGCGGGGAACTTTAGTCAAAGTCGTCTTCATGGTGTTCTCCGCCCTACTGGGGTGCAAGCTCAATTGCGGCGTCTGGCGCCTGCTCAATTGCGGGAAGGTTATTCTCACCTTCATCGGCACTACTTATTCCTGCGCTTTGGGCGATTTGCACCGCCCCGGTGCTGCCCGCCATGACGCTCTGCTCCTTGCCGAAGCGGAACACCCGAACCGTCTGGTTATTGCCGGGCCGCTGCGCCGTCGTGTCTTCGGCAAAATCGGCCACCGAGCGGAGTGTGAGGGTCAACTGCCCCCGCGTGGCCGCATTGATCAGCGTCTCGGCCTGACTTGGGTCCAGTTCGAGCGTGGCAATGGTGGAATCCTCAAAGGTGATTGCCTGGGGCGCACTGCCCGAGGAAACCTGATCTTCTGTCTGCCCGCCGCTGGTGCCAACTTCGCCGAGGCGCTTGCCGATGGCCAGGACCCGGACATTGGCTAAAATGACTTCGGAGCGTTCGCCGGCCGCGCCCTGGGTGGTGAGCAGAACATCGACATGGTCGTTGGGAACGACAAAGCCGCCGGCACTGGACACCGCGCTGACGCCAACCGAAACGCCGCGCATGCCGGGGGAAAGCACCGCCGAGAGATAGCCCTGATCGGCGCTGACCAGTTTGGCCTCGCGAATTGGTTCACCGGGAAAAAATTCATAGCGGGCCACGGCGCCGGTCAGCTCAGCTGGCGCATCGGGCATGGCCGCAATGGTCACGTAGTCGGCGCGCAGCGCGCCTTGCGGCCAATCCTGCCACTCAAGAGTTTGCTGATTGAGACGCTCACCTACGCCGATTGGCGTTCGGGCCACCAGGATCTGCGTCTTGGCCTCTTCGACAACCTCGGTGACATACTGCGTCTCGGTCACTGGGCCGCCACCTCGGGTAACCAGAAACGCCGCCAGTCCGCCGGCAACAAGGGCAACGAGCAACAGGATGATACGCGCCGGCTTCATAACTTACTCCGGTTTCATTCAGGGCGGTGACGCCCAACTCGACCGGTCGGACTTTGCACCCAAAGGGTCAAAGTTTGGTTAATTGAAGCTTGGCAAATTCAGTTAATGATAAGTAAATTCTGTTGATCCAAGAATCGTCAGGGCGGCAACACCGATGGGCATCAATCTGATATTCAAACAACAGTCAAACTATACTCAACGACTTAAATACTCACGCAGCAAGTCGTTCAAAGATGACGGAGTTGGAATAGATCAACAGTCCCGCTATCGCCAGGGCGATACCATAGGGCACGCCGGATTTGCGATCATGCAGCCGCTCCAGCCACCCATAGCGCGCCAGCACGGGCATCAATGGCAAATTGCGCAGGCCCAGGATTGCCAGGGTCAGCACACCGCCGAGCAGGGCGGAATAGACCAGGAATGGCACGGCCAGGTCAAAACCCAGCCACAGGGCGGTTGCGGCGGCCAGCTTGGCATCGCCGCCCCCGATCCAGCCAAAGGCAAAGAAGGCAAAGCCGACAGCCAGCACCAAAGCAGCGCACAACACATGCATACCCAGCACATCGAGTGGCAGCTGGACGGCGAGGGCGACGATAAAGAACGCCGCGACGATCAGCAGCACCAGCTTGTTGGAGATTTTCATGGTGAGCAGGTCAGAGGTCGCTGCCAGGGCCATCCCGGCCGGAAACAGCAGCAAAGCGACGCTCGAAATCATGACAAGGCTCCCCGTCAGGTCCGCGCCCGACGCTGCCAAACTGCCCATTCGGGGTTAACAAAGGCCAAATACGAAACGGGGGAAGCGTCGCGCCTCCCCCGTAGTCCACAATTCATATGCGATCGGTCGCCTACGGGGTCTTTTTCAACTCGGTGGAGATCTTGTTGAAGGTAGTACCCAGGTTGGTACCCAGAGCGCTGACGGCAACAATGATGCCGACAGAAATCAGTGCGGCGATCAGGCCGTATTCAATTGCGGTCGCGCCGGACTCGTCCTGCGCGAAACGTGCGAAGAGGTTCATTCCCAGACTCCATTTTTTACGTCATCAAGAGACGCCATCGTTCGACACGTCACACATCGAACATTGGCGAAACTAGGCGTCACTCCTTGAAAAGACGTTAATTGAATGCTGTAAATCGCATCGAAACACGAGCAAGTTCAATATAGTTACCAGCAGTTTAAGTAAATTCATTGCTATGGGGCGCAGCAACACACAGCATCGCGCGGGACCGCACCGTAACGCGCTCGACATTGTGGCGCCCGGCGGCAGGTCAAGCAGAATATCGTCCAGTTTTACTGATCCGACCGACCCAAACCAGCAAATCCGGCGTTTGCCAATTGTTCACCATTCGCGTGGAAAATAGGCATCCTGAGTATCAGTACCGCCGGAACAGCCATGCGCAACAAATTCCTCGCCGCTCTCGCCCTTTGCCTATCGCTTGGATCTGGTCTGGGCGTGGCGCCCGTGATGGCCGCCGATGGCGCGCCCATCAATGTCAATGTGAACATGGCCCGCATTTTGCGCATCAATGCTGCTGCGGCAACGGTGATCGTGGGCAATCCGGGTATTGCCGATGTCACCATTCAGGACCCCAAAACCCTGATTTTGACGGGAAAGAGCTTCGGCCAAACCAATCTGATCGTGCTGGACAATGCAGGAAACCCCATTGCCGATACGATCATCGAGGTGGTGCAGATGCAGGCGGGCGTCACAACAGTCTATCAGGGCCAGGCACGCACCAGCGTGGCCTGCGCCCCGGTTTGCCAGAACATCATCATGATGGGTGATGACCCGGCCTTTTCCGGCCAGGCCGTAGCCTCGTCCAGCCTCGTCAGTTCAATGAGCAACTAGCCGATTGCCGAGTGCAATATTGCGTTAACCAGTAGTGCACTTGCCAGCGCGACGAGGCCCTATCCTAACCTTCAGTTAGCCATGTGCGGATAGCGTCGCACTCTGGCAACAAGGCAAAACCATGGCGATCGCACTGGGAACATTGTTTGGACGAGCACTGCGCCGCTGGCCAATTGGGGCATTTTCGCGCAATCAGCGCGGTGCCACTGCCGTGGAGTTCGGCCTGCTCGCCCTGCCATTCTTTTCTATCATTGGCGCCATTCTGGAAACCTCCCTGGTGTTCCTGTCGGGCCAGGTGCTCGAAAGTGCCGTACAGGATACCAGCCGTCAAATTCGTACCGGACAGGCGCAAGGCATCATCATGAATGCGGCGGACTTCAAGGCCCGGGTTTGCGATCGGTTGTTTGGACTGTTTGGCGATTGCAGCGGGCTGCATGTCGAGGTGCAAACCATCAATAATTTCGCTGAGCTGGGAATTTCGCCGCCGGTGGACCTGAACTGCACCGCCAACTGTAGTTGGACCCGGCCTGAAATCTATACTTCGGGAAAAGGCTCCAGCATCGTCGTGGTACAGGTCTACTATAAGTGGCCAGTCATCCTGTCGATTGGCGATATGAGCCTGGCCAATCTACCCGAACAGAAGCGCCTGATGGCGGCAGCCACGGTGTTTCGTAACGAGCCCTATAGCTGATGCGATCGCGCGCCAGGGCTTTCCGCTGGATTGAGCGCTTCCAGCGCGCCGAGACCGGTGTGGCTGCGGTCGAATTTGCGATGATCCTGCCGATCATGTTGTTATTGTATGTCGGCATGGTGGAAGGCAGCACGCTGATCTCGATGGACCGAAAGGTGCAGTCCGTGTCGGGGGCCGTGGGTGATCTGGTGGCCCGCTCCAATGGCGCCATCATCAAAGACACTGTTGATGATTATGTCAAAGTCGCCGGCGGAATCATGACTCCCTACGCGGACGACACGCTGGAGCAGATCATATCGCAGGTCTATGTCGATGACAAAGGCGAGGCCAGGGTCAAATGGTCCATGCGCTATGTGGGCCAGGAGCGACAAAGCCTGGGGGCGCACGAAAAGGAAGCGCTTTATTTGTTGCCGGCTGCGATTGTGGCGATTGCCCCGGAGCAATTTGTCATCGTGTCGGAGGCTGCTACTACCTACACACCGCTCTACGGCATTGTCTTCGACAAGGCGATAAACCTGTATCGCGAGAATTTCTACATGCCGCGGTTTGGCGAGGAGATCAAGCTGAACTAGCGCACTTGCACCCCCCAGGCCTGCATGGCACAAGCCGGGTGCTATCCCTTCTCCAGGCAGGTTGACCATGACAGACACGCTCGTCCCCGTATTCGACATTGGCGGCGTCTTCGTCGACTGGAACCCGATGTATCTGTTCCGCAAGCTCTTCGAGTCGGAAGAAGACGCGCTGTGGTTTCACCAGAACATCTGCACGCTGGACTGGAATCTGGAATTTGACGCTGGCGAGATCTACTCTGAGGGCGTTGCCAGGCTGATTACGCGCTTTCCCAAGTATTGGCGCGAAATCCAGGCGTTTGACCTGCGCTGGAAGGAAACACTGGGCGACTTCATCCAGGGCACGATCGATATTCATGACGAACTGATCGAGCAGGAAGTCCCAACTTTCGCCATCACCAATTTTTCCTGGGAGAAGTGGGTCAGCTGCCTGCCCGACTGGCCCTTCCTGGAGAAGTTCGATGGGGTGATCGTCTCGGGTCTCGAAGGCTTGGTGAAGCCTGATCCACGGCTCTACCGGGTGTTCAGTGAGCGTTACGGCATTGCCGCCGAAAACTGCGTGTTCATCGACGACAGCGAGTCCAATATCATCTCGGCGCGCAAATTTGGCATGCATGGCATCCACTTCAAGGACCCGACCATGTTGCGCAAGGAATTGATCGCGCTCGGTCTGCCACTCAAGGCAAAGTAGGCAGGCGGGACCACCCAAACTCGGATGTCATCCGGCGAAGGCCGGAATGACATCGCAATTCAGGAAAGGTATGAGGCCTAGCCGAACCGGCCGCCCTGCTGGATAACTTCGATCTGATAGCCATCGGGATCGGCGACGAAGAAGAACCTTCCCACCAGCTTGTCACCATTCTTGAAATCGACCAGCTTGCGCGGCGCAAACCCCGCCGCGATCAGGCGTGCGTGCTCGGCATCGACATCGTCCACCACAACCGCCAGATGGCCATAGCCATCGCCCAGATCATAGGGTTGGGTGCGTCCGAAATTGACCGTCAATTCCAGCTCGAATCCGCCGGTCGTCGGATCATTGAGATAGATCAGCGCAAACTCGGGAAATTCGATCCGATCGACAATCTGCAGACCGAAGGCGCGCCGATAAAAATCGAGCGACCGCGCCTCGTCAATGACGCGGATCATCGAGTGGACGAGCTTGGCCATAAATTGAACTCTCAGTTGGCGTGGACGAGCGTAGCGAGGACCCCGCGCGTGACGACCGTTATTTCGTGCCGTACATGCGATCGCCTGCATCACCCAGGCCGGGGATAATGTAGCCCTTCTCATTGAGTTTTTCATCAATGGCGGCGGTGAAGACAGGCACATCGGGATGGGCCTCGGTGAAGCGCGCCACGCCTTCCGGCGCCGCCAGCAGGCACAGGAAGCGGATATTGTTGGCGCCACGTTCCTTGAGCTTCTCAATGGCTGCGGTAGCCGAGTTGGCTGTAGCCAGCATGGGGTCGACCACGATGATCAGCCGATCTTCAAGATTGGATGGCGCCTTGAAGTAGTATTCGACCGGCTGGAGCGTCTCATGGTCGCGATAGAGCCCGATATGGGCGACGCGCGCGGCCGGCACCAGATCAAGCATGCCATCGAGCAGGCCATTGCCGGCCCGCAGGATGGAGGCAAAGACCAGCTTCTTGCCCTTGATGGCAGGCGACTGCATCTGCGCCATCGGGGTTTCGATGGTGATCATTTCGAGTTCGAGATCGCGCGTCACCTCATAGCACATCAAATGGGCTATCTCGCGCAGCAGGCGGCGGAAACCGGCAATGGAGGTTTCCTTGTTTCGCATGATAGTCAGCTTGTGCTGAATGAGCGGGTGATCGATGACGGTTACGTTGCCGCGCACTGGATTCATGGGATCACCTGCTTGTTGTTATTCTAAAGAAAGCTCTTGCCGTGCGCGCCGGGCGCCAGCCCCAGCCAGTGGGCTATGCTTTCGCCAATATCGGCGAACGTGGTGCGAATGCCAATCTCTGACTGCCCCAGGCTTGGGGAAAAGACAAGGATCGGAATCTGCTCACGGGTATGATCAGAGCCGGTCCAGGTCGGATCATTGCCATGATCGGCCGTCAACACCAGCAGATCATCGTGCCGCATCGCCGCGATCATCTCAGGCAGGCGGCTATCAAAGAATTCCAGTGCCGCGGCATAGCCCGGCACGTCGCGGCGGTGGCCATATTCGCTATCGAAATCGACGAAATTGGTCATGATCAACGCCCTGTCATCGGCCATGGTCATGGCATCAAGCGTCTTGTCGAACAGTTGGTCCAGGCCGGTGCCCTTGATCTTGTGAGTGACCCCATGGCCGGCATAAATGTCCGAAATCTTGCCAATGGCATAGACCTGATGCCCAGCGGTCTGATTGCGATCGAGCAGGGTCGGGGCGGGCGGCGGAATGGCAAAGTCACGGCGATTGCCAGTCCGCTTGAAGCTGGCGGCATCCTTACCGACAAAGGGCCGCGCAATGACGCGACCGATCATCAGCGGCGCGGTGAGCTCAAAGGCGATCTGGCAAATCTCATATAGCCGCTCAAGGCCGAAATGGGTCTCGTGGGCGGCGATCTGGAACACCGAGTCGATCGAGGTGTAGCAGATGGGCTTGCCGGTGCGGATACTCTCCTCGCCCAGTTCGGCAATGATGGTGGTGCCCGAGGCATGCTTGTCGCCCAGAATGCCGGGCAGCTTGGCGCGCTTGATGAATTCGGCGATCAGATCGGGCGGGAAGGTCGGCTCGGTCTGGGGAAAATAGCCCCAATCGAACGGCACCGGCACACCCGCGATTTCCCAATGGCCCGATGGTGTGTCCTTGCCATTGCTGACCTCGCGACCGACACCGAAGATGCCGCCGCCGGCGGTTGCGGACAGGCCGGGCGGCAGTACGCCCGTCGAGAGCTTGATGGCAGCGCCGATCCCCAGCGCGTCCAGATTGGGCACGTTGAGCGGCCCGGCGCGCAGCCCGGCGCGGTCGGCCTTGCCGGCATGGGCCCATTCGGCGATGTGGCCGAAGGTGTTGGCGCCGACATCACCATATTTGTCGGCGTCGGGGGCCCCGCCAATACCGACGCTATCGAGAATGCAGAGGATGGCGCGGGGCATGGTCAGATCTCCTGAGCGGTCAGATACGGCACGGCGTCGGGGATCAGCGCATAGATCGTGGGAGTGCCTCCCAGACGGTAGGCGGCCTTGATGCGGCGCTCGGCCTCCGTGGCGGTGGCTTCGTCGCGCGCATGGATGCGGGCAATGGGGGTGTGACTGTCGAGCTGGGCGCCAAGCCCGGCCAGCCGATCAAAGCCGACCCGGTGGTCAATATCGTCGCTGGGCATGGTGCGACCGCCGCCCAGTGCCACCACCGCCATGCCAACGCCGCGGGTGTCGATCTCCGACACCGTGCCCGCGCTGTCAGCGAAGACATCGCGGATGATCGGCGCCGCGGCCAGATGGCTGTCGAGCCTGTCGATGAAGTTGCCCGGGCCACCAAGGGCATGGACCATGACGGCAAACCGTTCGGTGGCGCGGCCGCTGTCGAGTGCCGTTTCGGCCAGCATGCGACCGGCCTCGACCGTTGCGGCAACACCGGTCATTTCGGCGACGGCGGCGCAAAGTGACAGAGTCACTTCCTTGAGCCGCGCATCCTGATGCCGACCAGTCAGGAAATCGACGGCATTGCGCACTTCCAGCCCGTTGCCGGCAGCGCTGGCCAAGGGCTCGTTCATGTCGGTAATCAGCGCGCCGGTCCTCAGCCCCGCGCCATCGGCGACGGTGACCAGACTTTGCGCCAGCTCGCGAGAACGCTCCAGCGTGGGCATGAAGGCGCCCGAACCGGTCTTGACGTCGAGGATCAGCGCGTCCAGCCCGGCAGCCAGCTTCTTGGCCAGGATGGAGGCCGTGATCAGGGGGATGGATTCGACCGTGCCGGTGACATCGCGGATGGCGTAGAGCGTCTTGTCGGCAGGGGCCAGATCGGCGGTCTGGCCGATGATGGCGCAACCGGCCTGGCGCACGACCTGGCGGAACAGCTCATTGTCGGGCTGGGTCTGGTAGCCGGGAATGGCGTCGAATTTGTCCAGCGTGCCGCCGGTATGGCCAAGGCCACGTCCCGAGATCATCGGCACATAAATGCCCATGGCGGCCATGATCGGCGCCAGCATCAGGCTGACATTGTCACCCACGCCGCCAGTCGAATGCTTGTCGGCCACCGGGCCATCGAGGTCAGACCAATCGAGCACGGTGCCGCTATCGCGCATGGCCAGCGTCAGCGCCACGCGCTCGGGCATGCTCATGTCCTGAAAATACACCGCCATGGCAAAGGCAGCCGCCTGCGCGTGCGAGACCGTGCCGCGGGTAAAGCCATCCATGAAGGCGGCGATTTCAGCCTTGCTGAGTTCCTGGCCGTCGCGTTTGCGGGCGATGACTTCTTGGGGGAGGAAGACCATGGGCAGCTTTCTTTCTCGGGGGACGGCCAGGGTATCCGGGTCAGGCTCCGTACGGAATCCAGACGTTCTTGACCTGGGTGGCCTTGGCCAGAAAATAGTCACCCTCGAAACGACGGTTGGACAGATCGAACTCCAGGCCACGGCTGGTCCAGGTCTGCTTGAGATTGCTGGTTGAGGCCTTCTCAACCATGGCCGATGCGTCGGCGCTGCCGACAAACCACAGGCCGTCCACACCATCATGCTCGGCCAGGGTCTTGGCCAGCGCCACGCTATCGCCGGTGACGATATTGATCACGCCATTGGGCACATCGGAGGTTTCGATGACCTGATAGAGATCGGTCAACGAAAGCGGCGACGTGCCTGAAGGCACCAGCACCACAGGATTTCCCATCGCCAGCGCAGGCGCCAGCAGCGCGATCGAGCCCAGCAGTGGTCGCGCGTTTGGCGCAACAATGCCGATGACGCCGAGCGGCTCAATCATGGCGGCGGCGACGGCGCGCAGCGGCGGGTTGTGCACAGCGCCATCATATTTATCGGCCCAGCCGGCAAAGGCGAACAGGCGCTCGACCGATAGCGCGACTTCCTCGGTGCCGTCCTCGCCGGTCTGCAGCTTGAGGCGGGCGGCGAATTCGTCGCGGCGATAGTCAAGGTTTTCGGCGAGGAAGTAGAGAATTTGGGCGCGGGTATGCGCCGGGGTAGTCGACCAGCCGAGCGCAGCGCGCGCCGCTTCCACGGCGTTGCGAATATCCTTGCGATTGCCGTCACCAACCTCGCCAATCAACTTGCCGGAAGGGTCGAGTACGGCGCGCGAATAGCCGCTATCGGGTCGCGCCTGCTTGCCGCCGATATACATCTTGGCGGTCTGGTCGAGATGGCCCGTATCGAGCGGGTTGCCGGCTCGGGGCTCCACCGCTTTGGCAACAGGCACCGCTTTGAGCTCTTTCTCCCAGGCTGGCTTGAGATAGGCACTCATGCCCTCGCGGCCACCTTCGCGGCCATAGCCGGATTCCTTGTATCCACCAAAGCCCACGGCGGCATCGAAATTATTGGTGCCGTTGATCCAGACCACGCCCGCCTTGATCTGGGGGGCGATATCGAGGGCGAGATTGATGTTCTCGCTCCAGATCGTGGCGGCCAGGCCATATTTGGTATTGTTGGCCAGTTGCACGGCCTCTTCGGGTGTGCGGAAGCTCATGGCGACCAGAACCGGCCCAAAGATCTCCTCGGCTACCAGCGTATTGGCGGGCGAGACATTGGTCACCAGAGCCGGCTTGAGGAAGCAGCCGCGGGACGGCAACTGTCCATCGGGCTCATAGATATCAGCGCCCTCGGCAACGCCGCGCTTCATCAAGTCCTTGATGCGCTCGACCTGCACGGGCGCAATCATGGCGCCGATGTCGATGGATTTATCCAGCGGATCGCCGACGCGCAGGCTTGCCATGCGCTTTTTGAGCTTGGTGATGAAGCGGGCCTCAATGCTCTCCTGCACCAAGAGGCGCGAGCCGGCGCAGCAGACCTGGCCCTGGTTGAACCAGATGGCGTCGATCAGCCCTTCGATGGCGCTGTCGATATCGGCATCTTCGAAGACGATGTAGGGCGACTTGCCGCCCAGCTCGAGGCTGAGCCCCTTGCCCGACCCGGCGGTGACGGCGCGGATCGCCTTGCCCACTTCGGTCGAGCCGGTGAAGGCAATCTTGTCGATGCCGGCATGGGCGGTAATGGCCTGGCCTGTGCCGCCCTCCCCGGTCACGATATTGACCACGCCCTTGGGCAGACCGACCCGTTCGCAGATTTCGGCAAACAACAGCGCGGTCAGCGAGGTGAATTCGGCGGGCTTGAGGATCACCGTATTGCCGGCGGCCAGCGCCGGGGCGATCTTCCAGGCCAGCATCAGCAAGGGAAAGTTCCACGGGATGATCTGGCCGCAGACGCCATAGGGCACCGCGTCGGGAAATTCGCGGCTCAGGTGCTGGGCCCAGCCGGCATGATGATAGAAATGGCGGGCGACCAGCGGAATATCGATATCGCGGCTTTCGCGGATCGGTTTGCCATTGTCCAGGGTTTCGAGCACCGCAAACAAGCGGGCATGCTTCTGGATGGCGCGCGCGATGGCATAGAGATATTTGCCACGCTCATAGCCCGACAGGGCGCTCCAGCCCTTGAACGCCGCCCGTGCCGCCTTGACCGCAGCGTTGACGTCGTCCTCGCTACCCATGCTGATCTGGGCGAGGCTCTCGCCGGTGGCCGGATTGTCCGAGGAGAAAGTCTTGCCGGGCCTGGTCCATTTGCCGTCGATGAAATGACCAAACTTGCGGTCATGGGCATCGAGCCAGGCATTGGCCTGCTCGGGTCCTTCAGGCGCCGGACCGTAATCGAGGGTTTCAAAGATGCGCGCGATCTCGTTCATGGATGGCCTCCTTTAGAGTGCCGATAGTTCTGTGCTGGGGCCTTGCGACCCACTCCTGTCCCCTCCCCTCAAGGGGGAGACCCTCCCAATCAGTCATCATCCCCCAGTCACCGAGTGTGCAGCGCTGTCGCCTCCCCCTTGAGGGAGGGCCGGGGTGGGGCCGGCAAATTCACACCATGGGCTGCCGATAATCGGCCGCGTAGTGCCCGGTCAGTCCATGCTCGATCTGCCGCTCGATATCGGTGAGCAGGCTCGAGGCGCCGAAGCGGAACAGATGCGGCTGCAACCAGCCAGTGCCCAGTTCCTCCTTCATCAGCGCCATGTAGTTGAGTGCATCCTTGCTCCTGGAAATACCGCCGGCCGGCTTGTAGCCGATCTCGATGCCGGTCTCTTCGGCAAACCAGCGGATCATGCGGATCATGGTCAGGCTGGTGACCAGATTGGCATTGACCTTTTCCTTGCCGGTGGAGGTCTTGATGAAATCGGCGCCAGCCATCATGCAGACCAGGCTCGCCTTGGCGACATTGGTCTGGGTGGCCAGTTCGCCGGTGCCCAGAATAGTCTTGATGTGGGCGTCGCCGCAGGCCTTGCGGAAGGCGCGGACCTGATCGTACAGACCCTGCCAATCATTGCGCAGCACCATGCCGCGCTCGATGACGATGTCAATTTCGGCCGCCCCGTCGGCGACCGACATCTCGATCTCCTTGAGCCTGGTTTCGAGCGGCGCCAGGCCATGCGGAAAACCCGTCGAGACAGCGGCCACCGGGATGCCCGAGCCATCAAGCGCCTCGACAGCGGTTTTGACAAAGCGGTGATAAACGCAGACGGCGCCCGGCAGGATGCGCAGGTCGGGGACATCGAGCCGGTCAAGAATATCCTGGCGCAGCGGGTGGCGTGCCTTGGCACATAGCCGCTCGACGCGACCGTCAGTATCGTCGGAATTGAGTGTGGTCAGGTCGATCAGCGTGATGGCCTTGAGCAGCCAGGCCAGCTGGTAGTCCTTCTTGACGGTGCGGCGCGCGCCAATCGAGGCGGCGCGGCGCTCCAGCGCCGAACGGTTCATGCGGACGCGTTCGACCCAATCGAGATCGAGCGGAAAACCGGGATTGCGCTTGTGCGGGCTCTGCGGCTGGCTGTTGTCAACGACGCGCAGACTCATAACTCCTCCACCAGCGCCGGGATCAGCCGTTTCAGCTTCCCGGCGCCCTTAACCGCCATGATCTTGGTGTGCTCATGGCTGATGTTTTCGCTCGACAGGCCCGCGCCCATATTGGTGATGGACGAGCAGGCCCATACTTTCATTCCCAGGAAACGCCCGAGAATGACTTCGGGTGCGGTCGACATGCCCACGGCGTTGGCGCCCAGGTGGATCGCCATCTGGATTTCGGCCACCGTCTCAAAGCTCGGGCCGGAATACCACAGATAGATGCCTTCGCCGAGCTTGATATCAAGGCGCCCGGCCAGGGCATGCGCCTTGTCCCGCAGCTCAGGGTCATAGCAATTGACCATGTTCACAAAGCGGCGGTCGGTCGGCTCGCCGATCAGCGGGTTCATGCCGGCATAGTTGATATGATCGCTGAGCAGCATCAAATCGCCGGGCTGAAACCGCGCATCAAGGGACCCAGCCGAATTGGTCAGCAGCAGGGTCTTTGCGCCCAGATCGGCCATGGCCTCGAGCGCCGGCCGCATGGCGGCAGCATTGCCGTGTTCGTAATAGTGTTCGCGACCGGTCAGAACCGCAATCCGCTTGCCGCCCAGCATGCCGATCAGCAGATCGCGGCCATGGCCGGAGACGCCGCCGCCGGGAAAGCCCTTCAGCTCGGAATAGGGGATGGTAATCTTGTCGGCCAGCAGGTCACCGATGGCTGACAGCCCGGAACCCAGCACGATGGCGGCATCGATTGGTTGCTTGCCGGCGATCTTGTGGATGGTCTTGGACGCCTTGGTCATTTGGCAAGATACTCCGGTCCAAAACTATACGGCAGTAGAAAATCGAGGGTTCGGATCAGCGGCTCACCATCGACACCGTGCGAGATCACCTCAATGTCGAGATCGGCAAATTCGCGGATGCGCTGGCGGCAGCCGCCGCAAGGAGTGACGGGTGCGGTGCCCGGCCCCGTGACATAAATTCGGGTGATGCGCTTTCCACCACCAGCAATCATCGCCGCGATGGCCGAAGCCTCGGCGCAATTGCCCTGCGGATAGGCGGCGTTTTCAATGTTGCAGCCGGCATAGATCTTGCCGTCATCGGCCAGGATGGCGGCGCCGACATTGAAGCCGGAATAGGGTGCATAGGCTTTGGCCCGAATAGCTTCAGCGGCCTCGAACAGGGCCTGATCGGTCGGCGTTTTTGACATGTTTCGTCCTTTGCGCCAGGTGCGGCTAGCGCTCCTTGGTATAGGGAATGCCGCCGGCCTTGGGTCCCACGGCCTTGCCGATGAACCCGGCCAGCAGCACGACAGTGAGCACATAGGGTAGCGCCTGAATGGCCTGCACCGGAACTTCGATGTCGAAAACCCGCGCGCCCTGCAGTCGGATCTGCGCCGCGTCGAGAAAACCGAACAGCAGGCAGGTGAACATGGCGGGCAGTGGCTTCCATTTGGCAAAAATCAGCGCCGCCAGGGCGATGAAGCCCTTGCCAGCCGTCATGTTGTTGCCGAAGCCCGAGCCCTGCGCGATGGAGAAATAGGCCCCGGCCAGACCGCACAGCAGGCCGGTAATGATGACCGCCTGATAGCGCAATTTATTGACCGAGATACCGGCAGTGTCGACAGCCTTGGGGTTTTCGCCCACGGCGCGCAGCCGCAGCCCGAACCGCGTGCGATACAGCACATAGGCGGTGACCGGGACCATGATGAAGGCGACATAGACCAGAATATAGTGGCCCGAGATCAGCTCGGCGTAGATCGGGCCGAGAATGGGGATACCGGAAAGCTCATGGGCAAAAGGCAGGTCAATGGTGCTGAAACGACCGTTCGGCCCCAGGGCCGGCGTGCGTCCGCCCTGATGGAACCATTGCTGGCCGAGAAAGGTGCACAGACCCGCCGCCAGCATGTTGATGGCGACGCCGGCAATCAGCTGGTTGCCCTTGAGCGAGATCGCGGCGGCACCCTGGAGCAATGCCGTCGCCACTGATACGCCAATGCCGGCCAGCAGGCCGAGCCAGGCTGATCCGGTAACGGCAGCCACGGCGCCCGCACCAAAAGCGGCCGCCAGCATCTTGCCTTCAAGCCCGATATCAAACACCCCGGCTCGCTCCGAATAGAGCCCGGCCAGACACGCCAGCAGCAGCGGCGTGGACAGCCGCAGCGTGGCGTCGAGAATGGAAATAATGGCTGCAGCATCCATGTCTCAGTTCTCCGTCTTGACGGTAGAGACAGCGACGGCTTCGGCCTTCTGCTCTGGCGAAAACAACATGAAGCTGCGCTGCAGACCAGGTCGGAACAGACCCTCCATCGCCCCGGTGAACAGGATCACCAATGCCTGGATGATCACCACCACGGTGCGGTCGAGGCCGGAGATTACATATTGCAACTCATTGCCACCCTGATACAGCGCGCCGAACAGCAAGGCTGCCAGCCCGATGCCAATGGGATGGTTGCGCCCCATCAGCGCCACGGCAATGCCGACAAAACCGGCGTCGGCAACGAAGTCGAGCACCAGCCGGTTCTGCACCCCCAGCACTTCATTGAAGGCCACCAGGCCCGCCAGCGCGCCCGACAGGGTCATGGTGATGATGATCATGCGGGAGTTGGAAATGCCGGCATAGCGGGCGGCCGTCGGGTTCTGGCCCATGACGCGCAGGGCGTAGCCGAATTTGGTATGCCAGATCAGGATATAGACCCCGACCAGCGCCAGGATGGCGATGAAAATTGAAATATTGACCGGGGTATAATTGAAGGGCGCAAAGAAGCTGCCCAGCTTGGGCATGCGACCGCTTTCGGCGATCATGGCCGATTCCGGCCCCGAGACCCCGGCGGGCTTGAGCACGCGGTTGAGCATGTAGATCATCAGCGCCGAGGCGATGAAATTGAACATGATGGTGGTGATAACCACGTGGCTGCCGCGCTTGGCCTGCAGATAGCCGGGAATGAACGCCCAGGCGCCGCCAAATACCGCTGCGGCAACCAGCGCTGCCGGGGCGACGATCAGCCAATGGGTATCCTGCAGGGCCAGGGCAACCAGAATGACCCCCAGACCGGCCACATAGGCCTGGCCGTTGCCGCCGATATTGAACAGGCCGCCATGGGCCGCCAGCGCAACGGCGAGGCCGGTGAACACGAAATTGGTGGCATAATACAGCGTATAGCCGATGTTGTAGCCGCTGCCGAAGGCGCCGGTGATGACGGCCCAGATGGCCATGAACGGATTTTGCCCGATCATCAGCACCACGAGACCCGAGACCAGGATGGCCAGTGACAGGTTGAGCAGGGGCAGCAGGGCCACATCGGCCCAGCGCGGTAGGGGTTTGAGCGCGCTCAAGTGGTGGACCTTTCCTCGACGACGCCGGCCATCATCAGACCCAACTGGCCCTCGGTGGCGGTGGCCGGGTCGGCCTCCCCCACGATCTGGCCGTCGAACATCACCAGGATACGGTCAGCAAGCGAGCGTATTTCGTCAAGTTCGACCGAGACGAGCAGAATAGCCTTGCCCGCATCGCGCATCTTGATGATCTGGTTGTGAATGAATTCGATGGCGCCGATATCGACGCCACGCGTCGGTTGGCCCACCACCAGCACTTCGGGGTCGCGGTCCATTTCGCGCGCCAGCACGATTTTTTGTTGATTGCCGCCCGAAAACAGCGCGGTTTTCAGATTGATGTCGGCTGGCCGCACGTCGAATCTCTCGATCTGCTCGGCTGCCTTGGCTTTGGCGGCGGCAATATCGAGAATGGGACCGGCGCCGTATTCGGGCCGGGTCGAATAGCCCAGAATGGCGTTTTCCCATTCGGAGAAATCGGTGACCAGTCCCATGCGCTGGCGATCCTCGGGCACATGGGCAAGGCCCGCCATACGTGCCCTGGCGGCGCCATCATCGCCTTTGAGCGAGAGCGCCTGGCCGTTGAGGATGACCTGACCGCCGTGCTGGTCGCGCATGCCGGTCACGGCTTCGAGCAGTTCGGACTGGCCATTGCCGGAAACCCCGGCAATGCCAACGATCTCGCCAGCCCGCACCGAAAAGCTGATATTCTTGACGCGGGTAATACCCATGTCGTCCTTGACCACGAGATCCTTGACCTCGAGCCGTTTTTCGCCCGGCGTGGCTGGCCCCTTGCTGACATCGAGCAGGACGTGGCGACCGACCATGAGTTCGGCAATCTCTTCGGCATTGGTCTCGGCGGTCTTGAGCGTGGCCACCATCTCGCCCTGCCGCATCACCGAAACCGCATCGGTGATCGCCATGATCTCTCGCAGCTTGTGGGTGATCATGATCACCGTCTTGCCCTGTTCGCGCAGGGTGCGCAGCACGCGGAACAGATCGTCGGCCTCCTTGGGCGTCAGCACGCCGGTGGGCTCGTCCAGAATGAGGATTTCAGCGCCGCGATACAGTGCCTTGAGAATTTCGACGCGCTGCTGCTGGCCGACCGAGATTTCCTCGATAAGGGCGTCCGGGTCCACTTCCAGCTCGTATTCGCGCTCCAGCCGATCGAGTTCGCTGCGCGCCCGATCCAGGCTGGTCCGGATGAATCCGGAATCCTCGGCGCCCAGCACGACGTTTTCGAGGACGGAGAAATTGTCGACCAGCATGAAATGCTGGTGCACCATGCCGATACCCAGCGCCAGCGCATGGCGGCTGTCGGTAATGGCCTGGCGGGTGCCGTTGACGCGGATCGTGCCGCTGTCAGCGGTGTAGAACCCATAAAGAATGGACATCAGGGTGGATTTGCCGGCCCCGTTTTCCCCGACGATTCCGTGGATGGTGCCGCGTCCGACCTTGAGATCGATATCCTTGTTCGCCTGAACGGCGCCAAAGCGCTTGTTGATTTGTTCAAGCTCGATCGCCCAGCCGCTGGCTGGGGCCGAAGCAGCGGCCGTTTCCGGCCGCTGCTTGATGGGTGGGGGTGTGTCGCTCATCTGGCCGCTTACAGCGGGCAGGACGAATCGGATTCATAATCGTGGACGACAATCTCGCCCGACAGGACCTTGGCCTTGAGAGCCTCGACCTGGGCGATCATGTCTTCGGTGATCAGATCCTTGTTGTGCTCATCAAGAGCGTAGCCAACAAAGTCGCCTTCCAGGCCCAGATCGATCTTGCCTGGCTTGAACGTGACGTCATCGCCGGCATTGGTGAAGGCTTCGATGACCGCGTTATCAACACGCTTTTCCATCGAGGTCAGCACCGAACCAGGATGCAGATAGTTCTGGTTGCTATCGACGCCGATGCCGAACTTGCCGTTGTCAGCCATGGTCTGCAACACGCCCAGGCCCGAACCACCGGCGGCAGCAAAGACCACCTCGGCGCCCTGATCGATGGCGGCCTTGGCCAATTCACCGGCAGTCACGGGATCATTCCAGGCTGCGGGCGTGGTGCCCGTGTAGTTTTCAATCAGCTTTGCTTCGGGATCGACAGAGCGAACACCCTGCGCATAGCCGCAATAGAAACGATGGATCAGCGGCACGTCCATGCCCCCGATAAAGCCGAAGGTCCCGGCGTCGGACTTCATGGCAGCCAGGGCACCCACGAGGAATGAACCAGTATGCTCATCAAAGCGGATGGACTGCACATTGGGCGCATCCACCACCGCATCAATCACCACGAAGTTGGTGTCGGGGAACTCAGCCGCCAGCGGCCCCAGCACCGATTCCCACATAAAGCTCATCACCACGATCGGGTTGGCACCCTGGCTGGCGAAACGGCGCAGAGCCTGCTCGCGCTGGGCATCGTTCTGCAGTTCGAGGTCGATGTAGTTGCCGCCGGTCTCGGCCTTCCATTTTTCGGCGCCGTTATAGGCCGCTTCGTTGAACGATTTGTCGAACTTGCCGCCGAGGTCATAGATCAGTGCAGGATCGGCAAGGGCGGCACCTGTGAGAACCGCGCTCAGCGCAACGCTGCTGGCAAGGGCCTTGGTAAAGGTGGTGAATTTCATTGAGTTCGTCTCCCTGTCTGACACGCTTGCGCTGGCCGTTGGCTGCAGCGGATGCTCGGCGTGCACTATCAGTCGATACAATCGTGCAAATCGGCAGCTTGCAAGATGCAATTGATGATATTTTTCCGGTTGGTCAAAATTTGACCATCAGGCCGCTGACCACGCACCCGTCAGCCAGGCTGACAGCACAGCCCGAGCACTGCATTGCAACTGCCTGCAGCCGAAGATCGATACCGGGGTCGGAAACGGCCTGGCGCTGATTACCAGCGAGCCGTTGGCAAGGGGAACGACGTGTTCCCAGGCGCCGTCCTGCCGGCGTGACAACCGAAATCATGCAAGCCAATCAACAGGTTAGGTCACCTGGGCTCGTCGACGGGCAAGGGCGTCACCTGGGCATCCATGGCCGCGCCAAAACGCTCGAAAAAGCCATCGATGATCTTCTGCGCCGAATTGCCGATGATCGCTTTGCCCAGCTTGGTGATCTGACCGGAGGCGCCGCCCCGCGCAGCAAAGACCAGCAGGGTGTGTTCACCATGATCGGACAGAATGATATCGGCTGCGCCTTCAGCCAGTCCCAGCAGTCCGCCCCTGCCCCGGCCCGTGAGCGTATAGCGCTCGGCCGGGACGATATCGGTCAGCGCCAGATCGCCTTTGAAGATGGGATGGACGACGCCAAGATTGACCTTGATCTCGAGATCCAGTGTATCGGCCCCCGACCAGACGATCTTGTGGCAGCCCGGAATGGCGGCTTTCAGCATGGCGGTGTCATTGAGCGCGGCCCATACCGCGACCCGCGGCGCTGCCATCAGATAGCGTCCACCAAAATCCATCAGCGGCTCCCCTCGCGCCGGTGCTGGGACCCGGCCCTATTGTGGCCGCGATGCCAAGGGAAACAGCTAGGTGTCATAGGGGTGCTCCGGCTCTTTACGTGCGGCTTTTTCGCACCAATATGTCTAAATAGTTGTCGGGGCGAGCAGTTGCAATTGTCACGCAGCGGCACACCAGCGATCAATAGCACGACGACAGGCATTTGCCGGCTCGTCTGGATAGGATGAGGAGCGATAAAATGGCTAATGACGGGTCGACGACATCAACGGCTTCAGTTGCACCCGCTGCCATGGGGGCGGAAAAGCCGCTGCAGTATCTGGACAAGGCAGTCAACGCCATTCGTGACCTGGGCATCTGGCCCGAACAGCAGGGTGAAGCCCCGATTACGGGCCTGCTGGAGAAAATTACCGAGCTGGACGAAACCCGCGTGTTGCTGATCGGGCGGACGCTGAGCCAGGCGAGTGCCTTCAATGAGGTGGTGCGCGAGCAGATTGCCGCCATGCAGATCGGCGAGCGCTACGAGGACATCACCAAGGGCTTTGATTCCATCCGCGACGACGCCAAGGGCATGGTCGACCAGTTGGCAGACAACAAGCTCGACCTGCTCGAGCGGGCGTCCAATGTATGGATGAAGGTCAGCCGCGGCGATATTGCCACACGCTTTGACAAGATCCGCGATACCTATCTGGAGGTCACGGCCGATACCAAGGACCAGATCGATCGCGAGCACACCATTCTGGAGGCCTATCGCGATTTCCGTGGTGCGCTCAAGCAGTCCGAGGTGATGGCGCTCGAAGTGCTGCACACCGCTGAACAGCGCCTGAAGGGTAAAAAGGACATCCTGCTGGCGGCATCGACCGCTGTGTCGTCCTTTTCCGGCAGTGTGCCGGCGGACCGGGCACGGCTGGAAATGGATCGCGACGAAAAGCTGCGCGACATGCAAAATGAGGAAGCGCGGTACCAGATCGCCAAGGATCTGTCGGACAATCTGACTATTTCCTACAACACATCCGAAGTGGTAATGGCGCGGCTGATGCAGACCACCAACGCCAAGGAACGCGTGTATCAGCAGTCGATCTCGTTCTTTTCGACCAATGAAACCGTGCTGACCGCACTGTCTGCCTCGTTTACCGGCATGTTTGGTTTGCACGAGTCCACCGCCACGCTGAATGCGATGAAGGAAGGGATGAGCAAGAGCCTCGAAACCCTTTCGGAAATCGGCGACAAGGTGACCGAGGAGGCCGTGCGGGCCGGTTATGGCCCAACCGTACGCGCCGATGCGGTCAAGAAGCTGGTGGATTCCGTGGTCAACTTCCAGGAGAAGAGCCGCACCATCATCAACGAGATGCGGGTGGCCTCGACCAAGAATTCCGAGGAAATCCGCGACGCAGTGGAAGATGGCAAGCGCCGGCTGGCGGCTTTGGCCGCCGAGGGCAATGCATTGCTGCTTGAGGGCAAGAACTGAGGGGACCGGCGGGCAAGGGCGGGCGGCAATAATGAGTGACGTGACAGCGCGGTCCGCTGCCCCCCTGGACGAAGTCATGCTGGCCATGGACGTGGTGGACACGCTGCGCCACCAGCAGGGTCTGGCCACGCGTGAACTCGATACCGATGCCAAGGAAGCGCAACTGATCGACAGGCTGCGCGACATTTACCATCAGCAGGGCATTGAGGTACCGGACCACATTCTCAGGGAGGGTGTGGTGGCTCTGCAGGAAAGCCGGTTTACCTATGATCCCCCGGCACCCAGCTTTGGGGTGACGCTGGCGCGACTCTATGTCGGACGCCAGCAATGGGGCAAGCCGGTATTGCTGATCGCTGCGGCCCTGGTGGCGCTGTTTGTTGGCTATTTCGGCGTGTGGCAGCCCTATCAGGCCGAACAGGCCCAACAGGCGCGGATTGAGCTGGCCGAAGGTCTGCCCGCGCAGATGGACAATCTGTACGATACGATTTTTGAAGAGACCAAGGTGCAGCAGGCGGTGCTGGATGCCGAAGCCATCCGCACGCGAGGCCAGACCTTTGCCGCTGAGGGCAACCGCCCGGCAGCCGAGGATGCGGTGGCGGACCTGACGGCGCTGCGCGATCTGATCCGGCAGGAATATACGCTGCGGGTGGTCAATCGCGCGGACGAGCAATCCGGCTTCTGGACCTTCCCGGAGATTAATACCGACGCTACCAACTACTATCTGGTGGTCGAGGCGCTCGATGCCGACGGGCAGACGCTCAGCCTGCCCATTCTCAACGAAGAGACTGGCGCGACCGAAACGGTCAGCATCTGGGGCGTGCGGGTTCCCGAAGCGGTCTATGACGCGGTGGTGGCGGACAAGCGCGAAGATGGCATCATCCAGAACAATGAAATCGGCCGGAAATCCTATGGATTCATCGAAGTAAACTACAATGTGCCGGTGTCCGGCGGGGCGGTAACGCGGTGGTAGAGTTATGAGCATTCGCGGCCCTGAGGCACTGGCGAGCCTGGACGAGGCGATGCGGGATATCCGCCGCGAGGAAGACGAGATTTCCAAACGGCTGGCCCGCGCCGCCGATCGCATCAGCAAGATCCGCGAGGGCGAGGCAGAACTGTTCCGGCAGCTCGCGCGGCTGCGCCTTGACCCGGCAATACAGGGCGAGCTGGACGGCGCCATTTCGACGGCCGAAACCAGGGCGCGGGCGCAGGTCAAGGCCCATGCCAAGGATTTGAGCAGGGCCGAGAGCGCGGTGGCCGAGATCGACGCCCGGCTCAGCCAGTTGACCACAGAGCGGGCCGCCGTCCTCAAGCAATACGAGACCCATCAGGCCGAACTCAGGGCCCTGGCCAACTCTCTTGGTGCGTCAATTGCCCGCGATCCAGCCTTTGCCGCCAAGCAGGAGCAGGCAGTGGCGCTAGCCGAAGTGGCCGCCCAATCCATGCGCAAGACCGAGCAGGCCGAGGCCGATCGGGAGGAAAAGGGCAAGCCTTACCGCGAGGATCGGCTGTTCATGTATCTTTGGGAGGCGGGCTACGGCACGGCCAACTACCGGGCCAACAATCTGGTGCGCTATCTTGATGGCCTGGTAGCCAAGCTGGTGGGCTTCCACAAGACGCGGCCAAATTTTGCCATGCTCAACGAAATTCCGCTGCGGTTGCGTGAACATGCCGAACGGCAGATCGCAATGGCCAAATCCGCCGAGGCCGAACTCGACGAGATGGAGACCGCAGCGATTGATGCGGCAGGCGGCAAGCCGATCCGCGACGCCATGAAAAGCGCCCAGCAGCAGCTCACCGATTTTGATGCTCAGATGTTGGCCACCGAGGATCAGCGCGACGAGGCCGCCAGAACCGTGGCGACGCTGTCACAGGGCCTCAACCCGGCCATTGAAGGCACGCTGGGGGAACTGGCCACCGCGCTCGAGCGTGAAGACATCCAGAGCTTGCTGGCCGATGCGCGTCGCACCCGCACCGGCCAGGACGACACCATCGTGGCGCAGATTGACGATGCACGGGCCCGCGCCAAGGAAGAAGAGCAGGAAACGCGCGAGCAGAAGGAGCGGCTCAAGACCCTGGCCGCCCGCCGACGCGAACTCGAAGATATCCAGTGGGAGTTCAAAAAACAGCACTTTGACGATCCACGCTCGACCTTTCGCGAGGAACGGCTGGTGGGCGATCTGCTCAACGACTTCCTGCGCGGCAGCATCACGGCAGCGTCCTATTGGGACAAGTGGCAGCGCAGCCAGAATTGGGGTGCGGGCACCAGCGATTGGGGCGGCGGGGTCGGCCTGCCCAATAATGGCCGGCAGCGCTCCAACACGCCTTGGCCCGAAGGTGGGGGCTTTAGCTGGCCGGACAACAGCTTCGGGGGCGGCGGCGGCAAGTCCAAGGGTGGCTTTGGCGGCGGTTTCGGACGTCCCTCCGGGGGGGCCACTGGCGGCGGCTTCTCGCGTCCCCGCACCGGATCGAGCGGCACGCGCAAGCATGGCGGCTTCAAGACGGGTGGCGGCTTTTAGGGCAGCGGCAGCAAGTGTTGGGGCTCCTGCCCCCGCACTATCAGCGCCGCCCCTCTATGGAGGGTTTAGTGCGCTGGTGGCTTGGCCATCAGTTCCCAGACATTGCCTTCGCTGTCCTCGAAATAGGCTGAATAACCCCATTCCGATTGCGTGCCTTCGGTGATGATGGCGCCGCCAGCAACGAGCACCCGGCGCAGGATATCGTCGACATCGGCCGGACTTGCGGCCTGGTGGCTGAGCACGAAGCCAGGTGTGCCGGCGATGGCGACCGGCTTGCCAGCGGTCTGGGCGATCTGCTCACGCGGGAACAGCACGAAGGAAAAGCCATCATCGAAGAAAAAGGCGATGTGGTCTTCGCCAGCGCCAATCTGGTCATCGCTGATATCAAACAGGGTGCGGTAAAAGGCAAAGGCGCGTTCGAGGTCGTCGACACCGATGGTGATGATGGATATCGAGGGCTGCACGGCACGCTCCTTGTGGCTGTTGCGCGCAACCTAGCCAGCATAGCCCGCCTCGTCACCCACCAGTTTGGCGCGGGCGCAGTTCTGTGGGGTGGGTGCCCGATCCGCAGCACTGCGAACCGGGCGGTTTGATCTCAGGATTTGGCCAGCAAATTCCTGAGCTTGCCGACCGCCGTCTCCTGATCCTCGCCATAGGAGATGGTGCCCTGGAACGCTCCCTTGTCGTCGAGCAGGAATACAAGCGCCGTGTGATCCATGGTGTAGCCACCATCGTCGAGCGGAACGCGTTGATAGTAGACCCCCCAGGACCCAGCGATCTTGGCGATCTCCTCGGGCGTGCCGGTAATGCCGGTGATGCGATCGCTGACCCAGCTGACATAGTCGCCCAACATTTCCGGCGTATCGCGCTCGGGGTCGATGGAGACGAAATAGGCCCGCAGGTCCTTGCCCTCATCGCCCAGCGCCTCGAACCAGCCGGCCATTTCGGCCATGGTGGTGGGACAGACTTCCGGGCAATGGGTGAAGCCGAAAAACAGCGCCGACGGGTGACCGATAAACAGGGTCTGATCGACGGCCTTGCCGTTCTGGTCGATCAGGCTGTAGGTCCCGGTGCCGAAGGGGGTGGCGCCCGGCGGCGACTGACGCAGCAGCAGGGCACCGACACCAGCTGTCAGCGCCAGGGCGACAACCGCGCCCCAGAGCCAAAGCCGAACCGTCTTGATGGCCACTATTTGGTGGCCGCAGCGGGCGCCGCGGTACCGTGACCCATTTCCATGGCGCCCTGCTCGGCCGATTTCGCCGCATTGCCCAGTACTGGCAGGGCCAGCTCGACCGAACCGGCCTTTTCGAACACCAGCGTCACCGGCACGGCTTCGCCTTCGACAAAGGCCTGATTGAGACCCATGAACATGATATGGAAGCCGCCGGGGGCCAGCGCCACGGTTGCACCGGCCGGAATTTCAAGACCGTCGGCCAGCTCGCGCATCTTCATGACATCGCCTTCCATGGCCATTTCATGGATTTGCACATCGCCGGCCACGGCGGAACTGGCGTCGATCAGACGATCGGCCTCAGCTCCCGTATTGGCGATGGTCAAAAAGCCCCCGCCGACGGGTGCGTTGGGCAGGGTGGCACGCGTGAAGGGCTGGGTGATGTTGAGCTCGCCGACATGGGTGGTCCCGTCATGGGCGAAGGCGGGCGTGACGAGCAGCAGAATGGCTGCAACAGCAGCGTGCAGAGTACGGATCATGGTGATGACTTTCGAAAGAGAAATGGATCTGAATGAGCCAGGGGCTCGGGGCAATCAGACCAATGCCGGTGGGCCACGGGGCCCCGACGGCGGGGCAATCGTCGCCGGACGAACCGTGACGCGCGCCACAGGACGCGGGGCGGCGAGCATGATAGCGCCCAGATCCAGCACCACGGCGTCAAGAGCCGGGCCCACGAGCGCGGACTTGCCGACACCGGTGACCGGGCATTTGCTGACCGGCGTTTCGCTGTCAGGGTCAGAATCGGAAGTCGAAAGGGACGAACACAGCACCCAACCGCTCTGCAGCGTCGAATAGCCCAGCTTTTCAAAGGCCAGCTGGCTGGCGCGGGCTTCGTGCAGCGGCGCCAGCAGGGTAAGCAGATAGATCGCCAGCACGGCCAGGGCCGTTCCGATCTCGCTGCTGATGCTGCGCGTGCTGTTCATGGTTCACTCATAGGGCGGCGGCGGATCGCGTGAAAGCGCCGAAATGTCGCAAGCCTCAGATTGAGGGGGTATAGGTCTCGCTGCACAGGGCGATAAAGCTCTTCATGGCGGCTGACAAGGGGGTTGATTTGCGGCGGGCGACCAGCAATTGGCGCAGCGCCCATGGCTCGGCGAGCGGGGCGCAGACCAGATCGGTACCGGCCAGCAGATGCAGGCTGGTCGAGCGCAGGAAGCCGATGCCAAAGCCGGCCTCGACCATGCGCACCAGTGCCGGAAAACTCTCGACGCGAAGGGTCTCCGTCAGCGGCTTGCCGGCCGTGTTGGCTGCATCCGCCAATAGTCGGTCGAGCGAGCCGGCGTGATGGATGCCGACAATGGGATGGTCGAGCACGGCAGCAAAGGCAATTTCCTTGCGCGGCTCGATGCTGGCGGCCAGTGGATGGTCGGGCGGCACAACGACCCAGACGCGATCATCCTCGAAGGGTTTGATCTCAAAGCGGGTGAAATCGTAATTGTCGGAAACAATGGCGATATCGGCCCGCCCCTCATCAAGAGCCAGCAGCGCCTTGGCCGCGCTCATTTCCTGAATATCCAGATCAATGCCGAGATGCCGGGCCGCGTAGTGCGCCAACAGTTCTGGCAACCGTCCGGTCAGGGCCGAACTGGTACAGGCCAGCCTGAGCGCGCCGCGATGACCCGAACTGAAATCGGTCATTACCGCGTCAAGATCGGCAATGGCGCGCAACACGGTACGGCAGCCTTCGGCATAGGCCTCGCCCGCAATGGTCAGCCTGACGCCTTGTGCCGAGCGGTCAAACAGCACCACGCCGAGGCGGCTTTCCAGATCGGAGACGCGACGACTGACGGCCGATGAGGCAATGCCTTCGCGCTCGGCGGCGCGACCGATTGAGCCGGTATCAGCCAACAATAAAATCAGGCGCGCGGTAACGCTGTCGAACGGTGCCATCTGGTCCCCTGGCCGGCACCATACTGATCGCGATCAGATCAGCAAGGAAATGCCGCGGCCCAGATAGAATATCCCGATGGCGGTGACAATCCAGCGGGTCCAGGAACGGAAATTGGCATCAGTGAGCCGCTGCAAAATCCAGTGACCGGCGCTGGTACCGGCGATGGCAAAGGGCGCTGCGAGCGCAATGGCACCCCATTCCAGCGGGGTCAGCACCGCCGCGGCATTCCAGTAGAACACCACCTTGGCGGCGTGCGAGACCACCTGCGTCGTCGCCTTGGTGGCGATGATCTTGCGACGATCCATCTGGGTGCGGATAAAGAAGATATCGACGGTCGGTCCAGAGACCCCGACCGCCAGGTTGAGACCGCCACCGAGCAGGCCACAAAAGAAGGCATGCAACGGCTTGCTGGCGTCGAGTTCCAGCCAGCTTTTGGGAATCCAGACCAGAATGGGCAGCAGCCCGATGGCGATGCACACCGTTGTCAGATCCGGTGTATAGCGCACGATGAACAGGATGATGCCCGCCACCAGCAGGCCCAGGCAGATCATGCCCAGTATTTTCCAGTCGATATAGGCCCGTGACATGAAGGCGCGCGAGCCATTGGCCACGATCTGGATGGCGCCCTGCACGGCGATGGCCGTGCCGACCGGCAGGATGGCCAGCAGAATACCCAGCAAAACCAGTCCGCCAGCCATGCCGAACACGCCCGACAAAGTCGAGGTACCAAACACGGCCAGCAGCAACGCCGCACTCACCCACAGACTCACGCACTTCACTCCTGCTGTCGGGGCGCTTCATGCACCGGCGCGGCAAGCGGCGCCAGAACCGATGTGGCAAGAGGGGGTGTCGAGGTGGTCATGCCGGATTGGCAAGCACGGTAAGGCGGCAAGCGCGCACTGGGCTCAGGTGCTCGCCGCCTTGGCATTGGCCTTGCTGACCAGTTCGTCGGGAATGTCGTCAAAGCTGGAGTAGTTCATGTTGTAGAGCTTGGCGTAGAGGCCGCCGAGTTCCATCAACTCGTCATGATTGCCGGTTTCGATCAATTCACCATTCTGCAGCACGATGATGCGGTCGGCGCCGCGAATGGTCGCCAAACGGTGGGCGATCACCATGCCCGTGCGGCCTTCCAGCAGGGTCAGCAAAGCCTTCTGGATCTGCCGCTCGGTATAGGAATCGATGTTGGCGGTAGCCTCGTCGAGCACCAGGATCTTGGCGTCCGCCACCAGGGCACGGGCAAAGCTCAGCAATTGGCGCTGTCCCAGCGACAGATTGGAGCCGCGCTGTTCGAGAATGCTGTCATAGCCGTTTGGCATGCGCTCGATGAATTCGTGCGCCCCGACGGCCTTGGCCGCATCAATGACGTCCTGGCGCGTCGCGTTGACCTTGTTGTAGCGGATATTGTCAAACACGCTGCCGGTGAACAGGAAGGGCTCCTGCAGCACCATGGCGACCTGTTCGCCCAGCGATTGCTGGGTGATATCGCGCACATCATGGCCACCCACCAGCACGGCGCCGGACTGCACCTCGTAGAAGCGGTGCACCAGGGCCATGGCACTTGTCTTGCCCGACCCCGTGGGGCCGATCAGCGCGACCGTCTCGCCCGGATTGACCGTGAAACTGACATTCTTGAGCACCGGGCGATCCGGGTCATAGGCGAAATTGACATTGCGGAACTCGACCGAGCCATCCATGTCACGCGTCAGGGAAATGGCGTCAGGTTTGTCGGTGATCGAGGCGGGAATATCGAGCACTTCGGTAATGCGGCGGCCCGAGGTCATGGCGCGCTGCATGATGGAATACTGCATGGTCAGCGAGCGGATCGGGTCAAAGAAGCGCTGGATGTAGAACAGGAAGGCGACGATGACGCCGATCTCCAGCTTGCCATTGAGCGCCAGCGAGCCACCCACCACCACGACAATGGCCATGGCGGTGCCGGTCAGGGAGTCGACAATCGGCACCATCACCTGGGCAAAGCGCGAACCGATCAACTGGGTGCGCAGATTGGCATAGGCCTTGTCGTCGAACAGGTCGAAATTGACCTTCTGGCGGTCAAGATTCTGCACGGTGCGGACGCCATTGATGCCCTCGGCCATGGCGCCGGCAGTGATCGAATTGGTCTCATGGGCATTCCAGAAGGCGCGCTTGGCGGGAGGCAGCCAGAAGATGCGGACGATGAACAGGATGGGCATGGTGGACAGCGTCAGCAGGCCGAGCCGGAAATCGAGCGACAGCAGCACCACGACGATGCCAATCAGCAGCACCATGTCGCCGACCGAAATCACCGAGGTTTCGAGGAACTCCTGCATGGAATTGACGTCGCCCTGCAACCGGCTCATCAGGCGACCGACTTCGGTCTTGTCCATAAAACTGAGCGAGACGCGCTGCAGTTGGGCGAACATGGCGCGGCGCATGTCGAACAGCACGTTTTCGGCCACCTTGCCCACTTCGGTCTCCTGCACGAAGGAGGCGCCAAAGTTGAAGATGACGGCAACGGCGAAGGCGGCCACCGCCCAGAGCAGATTGGTGGCATTGCCCCCTTCGGTCATGCCGCTGTCGATGGCACGGCCAATGATCAGCGGAATGGCCAACTGGGTAGCGGTGAACACCAGTACCGCCGCAACCGAGAGAACGATCTTGGCCCGATAGGGACGCACGAATGCCCAGATGCGGCGCACCGTCTGGGGATCATAGGCCTTGCCAAAAACGTCCTCTTCAATGCGGTGGCTCCCGACACTGGCGCGGGGTGGACGCTGGCCCGGAAAGGCGGCAACTTCGCGTTCGTCTTCGTCAAGCACGCTCATTGGGCAGCGCTCCCGAGTTCAATATTGTCGCTGGGGCGGGTCTGCAGATCGTAGAGCGCACGGTAGCGACCGCCCTGGGCCAGCAGTTCGTCGTGGCTCCCCTGCTCGACGATTTTGCCATCTTCGAGGAACAGGATGGTGTCGGCATGCAGCAGCGAACTCAGGCGATGGGAAATCACCAGCGTCACCCGGTCGCTGGCATAGCGGCGAATGGCACTGCGAATGCGGTGCTCGGTCCCCGCATCAATGGCAGCGGTGGAATCGTCAAACACCATCACGGCAGGCTTGAGCACCAGGCTGCGGGCAATCGACAGACGCTGGCGCTGCCCACCGGAAAGCGACACCCCGCGTTCACCCACTACAGTGTCGTAGCCGGCGGGCAGACCCATGATGTAATTGTGCAATTGCGCGCTTTCGGCGGCCCGTTCGATCTTGGTTTCCTTGGACCAGGGATCGCCATAGGCAATGTTGTTTTCAATGGTGGTGGTGAACAGGAAGGTGTCCTGCTGCACGACCGCTACCGCGCGGCGCAGTGACTGCAGGGTGACCTGACTGACATCCTGGCCATCAATGGTGATCTTGCCGGCGTCGATGTCGTAAAAGCGCGGGATCAAATGGGCGAGCGTCGACTTGCCGCTGCCGGGGGCGCCAACAATGCCAATGGTCTGGCCCGCTTTTGCCTCGAAGCTGACGCCCGCCAAAGTGGGGTGGGTAGCGCCGGGATAGGTGAAGTGCACATCCTCAAAGCGCAGCGTGCCCTCGGTCAGCTTGAGATCGACCGCGCCGGGCACATCATCAATGGCCAACGGCTCGTCGAGGAAATTGAACAGCCGGTCGCCACAGATGGAAGCACGGGCGAAAGAATTGACCATCAGTCCGAGCTGGCGCACCGGCATCTGCAAAATGGTCATGAAGGTCAGAAACGAGGCCAGCGTGCCCACGCTCATGTCGCCAGCGATCACCTTGTTGCCACCGAACCACAGCACCAATCCCATGGCAGCGAAGAAGGAGAAGGTCATGGCGCTGGTATTGCGTACCCGCACATCGACCCGCTGATGGGACAGCGCCAAGGCTGCACGCGAGGCAGTATCGAATTTGTCGAGCTCGAAATCCTGCGCCGAAAAGGCTCGTACCACGCGAATGCCGCCCAGGTTTTCTTCCATCACCCGGGTCAGGCCGGAGAGCTTTTCCTGCAGGGCGATCCAGGTGGCGCGCAAGGTAAGCTGGGCCACCGAGGAGCGCCAGGCGACGAAGGGCACGAAGCTCAGCGCCAGCAAACCCAGCATCACATCGGTGGTGAGCAGCATGGTGGCCCCCACCCCGATCAGCACCGAGAGCAGCACCATGCGCACGAGGCCCGTGGCAAAGAACATGCGCACACCGTCGAGATCGAGCAGGCCCATGGTGATCAGGTCACCGGTGTGGATCTTGTCATGGTAGGAATAGGAGAGCTTCTGCACCTTGTCGTAAAAGGCCAGCCGCAGCTCATAGCCGACATGGTGGCCCACCGATTCCGAAAAATAGTTCTGCACCAGGGTGAAGGCGCCGCGCGCCACCGAGACGGCCAGCAGCGTCATGGCACTCCAGAACAGGGCCTGTTCGGCCCCCTCGGCGGCGGTGCTGAGAATACCCTGCGCCTGATCAATGGCGTGGCCGAGCAGGCGGGGAATCATCAATTGCAGCACTGAGGCGACAATGGTGGCACCGATGGCCAGCGACGCCTGCCAAGGATGACGCAGTGAAAACAGCGCAATTCGCACCAGCGGGCGGCGGCCCTTACCAGCGTGAGCGGCAGCCAAATGCGCCCGTGCATCGCCGCGAAAATGGTCGCGGCCAGCCGTATGGGTGGTCAAGGAAGTATCCAGACTTCAATAAATGTGGGGTCCGAACGGGCCAGGCGCCAACCGCTACCGGAGTTCGGACAAATCAGCTCGTGGTTTATTGAATGCCCAATCAGCCTACCATTCAAGACGCAATTTGGGCAAAAATGTAATTCGCAACGTTATCAGGCCGGCCTGCCCCTATTGGCTCATATTGAGTTCGGGATAGATCAGCGCCGAACACTGGCGATTGCTGGCGTCCAGAATGGTCTGCTCCTGCGCCGACACCATGCCGGAATAGACGGCGCCCCACAGATCGTTGGCCTCCACGCCCTCGAGGCCGCACTGGCAATAGGTGGTGCAGAGCGGGGCGCTGGTGCCGCCCGCCATGCAGGTGGTCTGGCATGAGCGAAGAAAATCGCTGCTGCGCATGGCGATCTCCGGCTGCAGAACCGCGGCGGCCGGATAGAGCAGGCCCAGCAGAATGGGCTGATGCAGCAGATAGATCAGCAGGCTCCAGCGGCCGAGCAGCGCCAGCAATTGCGGCAGGCGGCCCGCTGGACTGATGGCAGCGAGGCGCCCGGCCAATGGCGAGGCGAGCACCAGACGGGTGGCGATGAGGCCGACAAGGACGACGCCAAACCAGGGAAACAGCGGCACCAGATCATTGGCTGGCGGCGGCACTTGCCAGAAACCGATCCAGGAGAACAGCTTCTCGTTGAACAGCGGGTCCGAATACAAGAATGGCAATATGATAACAATCGCCGCCACCGCGATCGCCAGCCACAGCGGCGCACGCACAAAGGCGAGGCCCAGCAGGCTGAACAGGGCGATGGCGTGCAGCACGCCGAAATAGACAAAGCTGTCGGGAAACACCAGCCAGGTGCCAAGGGTGATCGCCAGCGCTCCCAGCACGACAAAGACGGTACGCCGCCAGAAGCTGGGCCAGCGAATGCCGTTCCCATGCCCGAGCACCAGACCGACGCCGACCAGCAGCATGAATGCCGCCAGAATGGTGCGGGCGATCAGCACCCAATTGGGATCGCGACCGACATCGGGGGCGATGAAGCGCAACAGGCTGAGATCCCAGCACAGATGATAGGCAACCATGGCGATGATCGCCACGCCGCGGGCGATGTCGACAATGGCGTAGCGCGGGCGGGAAATGGTCGGCTCGCTGGTCAAATTGTGCTCTCGTCCCGAAAAGCCGCTGGATTGCTTAGCGACTACCTAGCCGGTTTTGCGGCGCACTCCTAGTTGCGCGTCTTCACGAATAGCGCGCCGGCCGAGGTCGGGCCGCCGCGCGTTGCAAACAACAGCATCGCCCCTATAGTGCCGCCATGAAAACCTATTCCGCCGAAGACGTTCGCCAAGGCCTTGATTGGCCCGTTCTGCTTGCCGCGCTCAAGACGGCCTTTGTCGAGGGGGCGGAGGCGCCCCTGCGCCAGCACCTGCATGTGGGCGACGCTGCCACCAATGGCAATCTTCTGCTGATGCCGGCCTGGCAGCCGGGCCGGCATATTGGCGTCAAGCTGGTGACGGTGTTTCCCGATAATGACCAGCTCGGGCTGCCCGCCGTGGCCAGCGTCTATACCCTGTTCGACGGCAAGACCGGCGCCGTTATTGGCCAGATCGATGGTGGCGAGCTGACCGCCCGCCGTACCGCCGCCGCCTCCGTGCTG
Source organism: Devosia alba (assembly GCF_039938915.1). Taxonomy (NCBI): domain Bacteria; kingdom Pseudomonadati; phylum Pseudomonadota; class Alphaproteobacteria; order Hyphomicrobiales; family Devosiaceae; genus Devosia; species Devosia alba. The sequence goes on from NZ_JBDUUI010000008.1 coordinate 94,398, forward strand.
GCCGCGACCTTCCTGGCGCGGACCAATGCCCGCCATCTGGTGATCCTGGGCACCGGCCGGGTATCGCGGAACCTGGCCCAGGCCTATTGCGCCATCTTCGCCATCGACAAGCTGACCCTGTGCAGCCGCTCGCTGGACAAGGCGCAGGCGCTGGCCGACGAACTGGGCCCCATTGCGCCGAACATCGTCACCACCACCGATTTCGCCAGCGCCGTCAGCGACGCCGATATCGTCAGCACAGCGACCCTGGCCAAGACGCCGATCATCCTTGGCGAGCTGCTGCGCCCGGGCACCCATGTCGATCTGGTGGGCAGCTTCCGCCCCGATATGCGCGAGGCCGATGACGCCGTGCTCAGCCGTGCCGGGGGAATTTTCGTCGATACCTTTGAGGGCGCCAGCAAGGAAAGCGGCGACGTCACCCAGCCGCTGGCAGCGGGCAATTTGAGCCGGGAGGGCCTGTTGGCCGATCTGGCCATGCTGTGCCGTGGCACCCATCCGGGGCGCCAGAGTGAAACCGCGATCACCGCCTTCAAGTCGGTGGGCACGGCGCTCGAAGATCTGGCCGCTGCCGTGGCACTGACGGCTGCCGACCGCGCCTGACTAGCTGATCCTGGGCCAGGTGTCCGACAGCCGATAGCCTGCCGGCCAGGGATCGGCGGGGTCGAGCATTTCCTGCCGCGTCCCGGTGATCCAGGCGCGGCCGGTAATGGTGGGGATGATCGCCGGCGTGCCGGCCAGATCGGTCAGCGCTTCAAGCTTGCAGAAGAATTCCGAGCCGATGATCGAGCGGCCGACAAACTCATCGCCCACCGCCATCAGCCCGCGCGCATGCAAAGTCGCCATGCGGGCCGAGCAGCCCGTGCCGGTGGGCGAGCGGTCGATCTTGCCCGGCTGGATCACCACAGCATTGGCGCCGGTCAGCCGGCCCTCAACAGTCTCAAGCGGCGCTGCGATCTGGCAGAACGAAATATGGGCCCAGTCGGGATTGGTGGGGTGGGTGAAGCCGAGTTGTTCATTGGCCGCGCGGGTGATGCGGATGCCGGCTTCAGCGATGTCGCGCGCCTCATCCTGGGCAATGGCAAAGCCCAGCGCCCGTGCATCGGCAATCACGAAGCTGTCGCCGCCATAGGCGGTGTCGACGCGCAGCGTGCCGATCCCCTCCACCTCGATAGTGGCATCAAGCCTGTCGACGAAAGAAGGCACATTGCGCACGGTGATCGACTGCGCCTTGCCATCGCGACACTGCGCCACCACTTCCACCAGCCCGCCCGGCGCTTCGAGCACCATGTGGGTTTCCGGCTCGGTCATCGGCACAATGCCGGTATCGAGCAATACCGTCGCCACGCAGATCGAATTGGATCCCGACATGGGCGGGGTGTCCTCGGGCTCCATGATGATCCAGCCCATCACCGCCCGCTTGTCCTTGGCCGGCACCAGCAGATTGATATGGCGGAACACCCCGCCGCGCGGCTCGTTCAGTACGAAATTGCGCAGGCTCTGGTCCCTGGCAATCCAGCGCGACTGTTCCCAGATGGTGTCGCCGGGCGGCGGCGCCACCCCGCCCACGATCACGTCTCCCACCTCACCCTCGGCGTGGCAGGAAACGATGTGAATGGAGCGGGTGGAACGCATGGCAGGGTCTTTCGCGGGCGAAGAATTGGTTTAGCTGACCAGAAAGCCGTGTCTGAACGGGTCGCGGTCATCGACAAAAATGGTGTTGAGGCCGGTCATTCGCGCCCAACCGGCAATCGAGGGCACGATGGCGGGCAGCCCGCCGACGCTCAGCGTGTTCTCCACCTGACCCTTGAAGATCGAGCCGATAATGCTCTCATGGACAAAGGCGTCACCTGCCTTGAGCTTGCCCTTGCCATACCACTGCGCCATACGCGCCGAGGTGCCGGTGCCGCAGGGCGAGCGGTCAATCGCCTTGTCGCCGTAAAACACCGCATTGCGTGCCGTGGAGCCGGCCAGCTTGGGCGCGCCGGTCCACATGATGTGGCTCAGCCCATTGATCTCGGGCTGCTCGGGATGAACAAAGCTGTGCGCCGCGTTCAGCCGTTGCCGCAGCACCGGGCTCCAGCGGATGAAGTCGGCGGCCGAATACCGGTCCATGTCGGCGAAGTTGTCCTGCGGGTCGATGATCGCGTAGAAATTGCCGCCATAGGCCACGTCGACCTTGAGCAGGCCCAGATCAGGGCACTCCACCTCCAGGTCGGTCTTGTAGAGGAAGGACGGCACGTTGGTGATTTTCACCTCTTCGACGTAATCGCCGACCTGGGTGTATTCGGCGATCACCAGCCCGGCCGGCGCTTCGAGCCGCACCACGCCCGGCACCCTGGGCACGATCAGTCCCTGCTCGATCGCCATGGTCACCGTGCCGATGGTGCCATGGCCGCACATGGCCAGGCATCCCGAGGTCTCGATGAACAGGATCGCCATGTCATTGGCCGGGTCACTGGGCGGATAAAGGATCGAGCCCGACATCACGTCATGGCCACGCGGTTCGAACATCAGCGCGGTGCGGATCCAGTCGTGCTGCGCCAGAAAATCGGCGCGGCGCTCCAGCATGGTCTGGCCCTTGAGCTGCGGCCCGCCGCCCGCCACCAGCCGCACCGGATTGCCGCAGGTATGTCCGTCTACGCAGAAGAAGCTGTGTCGTGCCATGGCTGTTCTCGGCTCATAAGTGGTCTGCTGCAGCGGGGTATAAGGTTCGCAGCTGCTGCATTGGACATGCCTTGCCGCAGCGGGCATGTCCAGCACGCCGCTCTGCGTCATTTCCGTCGTCAGGGCCGCACTGCCGCCTTGGCAATTGACGGCCGCGCAGTCTTGCCGTCCCGGGAGCGAGGCCGGATCATTCGCCCAGATAGGCCTGCACGATGGATTTGTCGGCCCGCAGCGTGGCTGCCTCCCCCTGCATGCGGATATGACCGCTTTCGAGCACATAGCCGTAATGGGCAAGCTTGAGCGCGAGGCGCGCATTCTGTTCGACCAGCAGGATGGTGGTCCCGGCCTCGCTCAGCCGTTTGACGATCTGCATGGTCTCGATCACCAGCTTGGGCGCCAGTCCCATCGAAGGCTCGTCCAGCAGCAGCAGGCGGGGGCCATGCATCAGTGCCCGGCCAATGGCCAGCATTTGCTGTTCACCCCCCGATAGCAGCGAGCCATCGCCGTGTTGGCGCTTGGCCAGCACGGGAAACAGCGCGAACACCTCATCCATCCGCTTGCGCCGTGTGGCCGGGTCCTTGACGGTGAACGCCCCCAGTTCGAGATTTTCGCGCACGCTGAGACCGCGCAGCACGTGGCGGCCTTCGGGCACATGCACCAGGCCCCGCCGGGCAATTTCATGCGCCGGGGTCTGGGTGATATCCTCGCCGGCAAAGCGCACTGTGCCGCCCGACGCCCGCACCAGCCCCGAAATGGTCTTGAGCGTGGTGGTCTTGCCCGCCCCATTGGCGCCCAGCAGGGTCACCATGGCGCCAGTCTGCACCTTGAGATCAATGCCGTTGAGGGCCACGATCCGGCCATAGCCAGCGGTGATATTTTCCAGCTCAAGAAGGGTCTCGGTTGGCGCGCTCATAGCAGATCCTCCCCGTCGTCCTGGCCCAGATAGGCTTCGATCACCTTGGGGTTGGCCTGGATCTCCTTGGGCGCGCCCTCGGCGATAATCACGCCATGGTCGAGCACGCTGATGCGTTCGGAGATTTTCATCACCATGCCGGTGTCATGTTCGATCAGCAGCACGGAGATAGCGAGTTCGTCACGAATGCGGCCGATCAGATTGAGCAGGTCCTGTTTCTCGCCGGCATTGAGGCCTGCCGCGGGCTCATCGAGCAGCAGCAGCTTGGGCCGGGTTGCCAGCGCGCGGGCGATTTCGACCCGGCGTTGATGGCCATAGGCCAGATTGGTCGCGTCGCGATCCATCTCATCGGCAATGCCGACAAACTCCAGACACTCAATGGCATGGGCGCGGATCGCTGCCTCCTCGCGGCGCTGGCTGGGCAGGCCCAGAATGGCCGATATGGCGCCGGCACTGGAGCGGCAATGGCTGCCGCTCATCACGTTTTCCAGCACGGTCATCTGCTGGAACAACCGCACATTCTGGAAGGTGCGGGCAATGCCGGCCTGGGTAACCTTGTGCGGCTTGAGCCCCATCAACTCGTGGCCATCGACCTTGATCGAGCCCGATTGCGGTTTGTAGAAGCCGGTAATGCAGTTGAACAGCGAGGTCTTGCCGGCTCCATTGGGGCCAATCAGGCTGACGATCACGTCACGCCCGACGCTGAAGTCGACATTGTCGAGCACGGTATTGCCGGCAAAGCTCAGATTGACGCCGCGCAGTTCAAGCAGGGGAAGGGCCATGCTCATTTCCCCCTCACTGGCCAGATGCCACTGGGGCGGAACAGCATGATCAGCAGCAGGCCCACCGCGAACAGCAGCAGACGATATTCGCCCAGATCGCGCAGCAGTTCGGGCGCCAGCACCACGATGAAGGCGCCGAGGATGACGCCGGGGATCTTGCCCATACCACCCAGAATAACCGCCATCAGGATCAGTACGGATTGCTGGAACGAGAAGCTCTCCGGTGAAATGGCCCCGAGATTGACGGCAAAGAACGCCCCGCTGATCGAGCCAAAGATCGCCCCGATCACATAGGCTGCCAGCTTGACGCGCACCGTATCGATGCCCATCGCCTCGGCTGCGTCCTCATCATGGCGCACATAGAGCCAGGCCCGGCCCAACCGCGAATGCTGCAACCGCACGCTGACGATCACGGCGATGATCGCCAGCACCACGAACACATAGTAGAATTCAAACGGCGTGTTGATGTGCCAGCCAAACAACCAGGGCTGCTGAATGCCCGAAATGCCGCTGGCGCCGCCGGTGATTTCCATATTGCGCGCGCTGAAGCGCACGATCTCGCCAAAACCCAGTGTCACGATCGCCAGATAGTCCGAGCGCAAGCGCAGGGTGGGCGTGCCGATGATGACACCGGCGATCATGGCAGCGCCCACTGCAAATGGCAGGGTGAGCCAGAAATCGAGCCCGAAAATGTGGGTCAGAATGCCCACCGTATAGGCGCCCACCGCAAAGAAGGCCGCATAGCCCAGATCGAGCAGGCCGGCATAGCCGACCACCACATTGAGCCCCAGCGCCAGCACCACATAGAGCAGCGCATTGGTCAGGATCACGGTGGCATAGGGCCCCAGCGAAATGGGGGCAATCAGCAGCAGCGCGACGATCACCGCAAACGCTGCATAGCGTTTCCAGGGCTCGTCGAACTGGGCGATGATATTGTTGAAAGCGTTGGAGCGGGGCTGAGCCATGTTACATGCGCTCCTGCTCGGACTTGCCCAACAGGCCAGTCGGTTTGAGCACCAGCACCAGGATCAGCACGGCGAAGGAGAACACGTCCTTCCACTCGCTGCCAATGCCGGGGATCTGGGTACCAAAGGATTCAAGCAGGCCCAGGATCAAGCCACCCAGCATGGCGCCGGGGATCGAGCCGATGCCGCCGATCACCGCGGCGGTAAACGCCTTGATGCCGATCAGAAAGCCCATGAAATACCAGACCGAGCCATAATAGGCCCCGGCCATGGTGCCAGCCGCGGCGGCCAGCGCCGAGCCGATAAAGAAGGTCACCGCGATCACGGCGGTGACATTGATGCCCATCAGGCGGCACATGTCCTTGTCGATCGAGATCGCCCGCATGGCCCGGCCATATTGGGTGCGCGACACGAACAATTCCAGCGCGATCATCAGCGCGGCGGCGGTGCCCACCAGGATCATCTGATTATAGCTGATGAACAGCAGGCCCAGATTGACGCCGCCAAAGCCGAGATCGGCGCCCATCGGCTGATATTGTCCATGGGTCAGCGTCAGCACGCCATTCTGCAGCACCAGCGAAACCGCCAGCGCCGTAATCAGGATGGAAAGCCGGGGGGCGTTGAGCATGGGTTGGTAGGCAACCCGCTGGATCACCACGCCGAGAAAGCCGACCGCGATCATCGCCACGACCATCGAAACGGCCACGCCAGTCCAGCCCGGCCCGACCATTGGCGCCACCACAGAGAGCACCAGAAAGCCGACAAAGCCGCCGACCATGTACACGTCGCCATGGGCGAAATTGAGCAGCTTCACCACACCGTAGATCATGGTGTAGCCCAGCGCCACCAGCGCATAGAACGAGCCGAGCACAAGCCCGTTCACCAGTTGCTGCAAGAAGATATCAAAGACGGACATGCACAAGTTCCCCCACCGGACGCCGATCGTCATTGGCCCCGCCGCCCATGCGGCGGCGGGGCCAGTGTTCGGGTTGGGCTACTGCGCCAGGCCCCACTTGCCGCCATTGCCCTTCAGCACGACGAAGTTCGAACGGGCGAGGGTGTTTTCGGGGGTGAAGGTGATCTGACCGGCAATGCCGGGATAGTCAGCATCCATCAGCGCGGCGTTGATCGCGGCGGGATCGGTGCTGCCGGCTGCCTCGATTGCGGTGGCGAGCAGGTGCATGCCGTCATAGGCCAGCGGCGCATAGGGGCCCGGAGGCGAGCCATTGGCTGCCGTGTAGTCGGCAATGAAGTCCTTGGCCCCGGGCAGGAACTCAGCGATGGGATTGGAGAACCCGATCACGCCCTCGGCCGCCGAGCCGGCAATGCTGAACAGTTCCGGAGAATTGGAGCCATCGCCCACAGCGATCGTGCCCTGATACCCGGCCTGGCGCAGCTGGCGGATCAGCAGGCCGCCATCAGCATAATAGGCAGTCCAGAACACGGCATCAGGATTGGCCGAACGGATGGCCGTCACGATGGCCGAATAGTCCTGCTCGCCCTTGTTGGCGACTTCGAAGGCGGGGACCGTGTTGCCGGCAGCTTCCCAGTCCTTTTTGGTCAGGTCAGCAAGGTCCTGCGAATAGGCATCGCCCTGGTTGACGATGGCCAGCGATTTCGCGCCAACGGAATTGAAGTACTCGATGGCCTTGGCCACCTGATCATTGCCGGTGGAATTGATCATGAAGGCGTTGCCGGGATTGGCCGGGATCAGCTTGGTGGAATTGGCGCCGGTGATCACGAACGGAATGCTGGCATCGCCGAAAATCTTGAGGGTGGGAACGGTGGCGCCCGAGCAATAGCCCCCGACGACACCCACGACATCGGATGACGCCAGCTTGCTGGCAGCATTGACGGCCTGCTGCGGATCGCAGCCATCATCGCCGATCACCGAGCTGAGCTGCTCACCCAGAACACCGCCCGCAGCATTGATTTCGGAAATGGCCAGATTGACGGCATTGGCCATGTCCTGCCCGTAGGTGGCTTCCGAGCCGGTGGTGGGCGCCAGAATGCCGATTTTCATTTCCGCATAGGCGGGGCCCGCCAAGGCCATGGCAATCGCGGTAGTCGCAAGAAGTGTCGTGAGTTTCATCGTGAAGGCTCCTCAACCTGTTATCGATCCTGGCGTTGTTCCCTCCACCAGGGCATCTAAAACTTAGGTTTGCACGATTGTATCCAATATACAACATGCTATGTTCTGCTTCGGCGCCCAGACGCCGGGAGGCAGATAGCGCCGGCAAAAAGCCGGTATGGGCCACAGTGGAGGAGCTGGATTGATGGAAGGGCTGAGTGCACGAGCGTCCAATATCGGTGCCGGCGCGTCCTCGTCGGACGTGATTCTTGACGCCCTGCGCACGGCCATTATTCGCGGTGAACTCGCAGAAGGGCAGACCCTGCGCCAGGATGCCATTGCCAAGATGTTCAATGTCAGCCGCATCCCGGTGCGCGAGGCGCTCAAGCAGCTCGAAGCCAGCGGCCTGGTCACTTCGGTGCGCTACAAGGGGGTGGTGGTCAGCCGCATCTCGGTCGCCGAGATCCAGGAGATCTTTGACTTCCGCGCCACGGTCGAACCGAAATTGATCGCCCATGCCGTGCCGCGCATGAGCCAGCATTCGCTCGACCATGCCCAGCAGCTTTGCGAAGCCTTTGCCGAGGAAACCGATGGCGTGCGCTGGGGCGATCTCAATCGCCAGTTCCATTCCTCGCTCTATCTCGATGCTGGTCTGCCATATTATTTTGCGGCCGCCGAAGCTGCCAATGACCGCATCGAGCGCTATATCCGCGCCCAGCTCAGCCTGGGCCATGGCCGCGCACTGGCCATTGCCGAGCATCAGCAGATCATCGATGCCTGTCGGGCCGGCGAGGCCGAGCGCGCCGCCGATCTGACGCGCAAGCACATCGTCAAGGCCTCGGAATCGTTGACCCGGATTATCACCGAACGCGGCTGAGCTGGCCCGCGCAGTACGCAGGCCAATAAAATATCTGGCCCTGCCATAACGATACCGTCATTATTGCGGTGGTTTGACAGGGGCGTCGCCGCCGTACGCAGCGTGCGGATTGACGATAGTCAGGAGCTCCCCCTGCGGAGCCAGCCCGGAGGAGCATTCTGCATGACCACCCTAATGTCTCGCGCGCTACCGCTCGCTACTGCCCTGGCCATAATCGGCACCATGGCACCCGTTCAGGCCCAGCCGGCCAATCTCGATCTCAGTGCGGCGCCGAATATGGATGCTGTCAAACTCGCCCCTGGCGGTCTCGATCTGGCCCTCGACCAGCTTGAGGACACCATCGCAACCATCATGGAACGCAGCCTGGTCCCCGGCGTGGCGGTGGCGGTGGTGCATGGCGGCGAGACCGTCTTTGCCCAGGGCTTTGGCGTGCGCAAGCTGGGCGAGGACGATCCGGTTACCCCCGATACCGTGTTCCAGATTGCCTCGGTTTCCAAACCGCTCGCCGCCACCGTGGCAGCCATTGCCGTCAGCAATGGCCTGGTTGCCTGGGATGATCTGGTCACCGCCTATCTCCCCGAATTCCGGCTCAATGACGACTGGGTCACTGAGCACGCGACCATTGGTGATCTCTACGCCCATCGCTCGGGCCTGCCGCTGGGCGGCGGCGATGAGCTTGAAGATCTCGGCTTCACCCGCGCCGAGATCATGGCGCGACTGCGCCTTCTGCCGCTCGACAGTTTCCGTACCTCCTACAATTACTCAAATTTCGGCATTACCAGCGGCGCCGAAGCGGTCGCTGCAGCGACCGGCAAGAGCTGGGAGGATTTGTCCGAAGCGACGCTGTACGACCCACTTGGCATGACGGCGACCAGTTCCCGCAATGCCGACTTCGTCGCCCAGGCCAACCGCGCCAGCCTGCACACGCTGGTCGATGGCAGTTTGCAGCCTCTGTATCAACGCAACGCAGACCCCCAGGCGCCCGCTGGTGGCATTTCCTCCACTGTCATTGATCTGGCCGAATGGCTCAAACTGCTGCTGGCCGATGGCGAACGCGATGGGCAGCAGCTGATCGACCCGGCCGCCCTGCAGGCGGCACTCAGCCCCCAGGCATTCAGCTCGCCCGGCCACGTCCCCAGCGCCCGTCCCAGCTTTTACGGCTATGGCTTCAATGTCGGCATTGGCGCTGATGGCCGCACGGTGTTCGGTCATTCCGGAGCCTTCACCCTGGGCGCTGCCACCCGTATCCAGTTCATCCCATCGGCCGATGTCGGCATTGTCGTTCTCACCAATGCCGGACCGCTAGGCGCGGCCGAAGCCATCGCCAACAGCTTTCTGGACACCGTGCAATTTGGCGAGCCTACCCGAGACTGGTATGACGCCTTCCATCCCCGCATGGTGGCGTTTTACGACCCCGAAGGCGATCTGGCCGACAGCGCGCCGCCCGCCCAACCCGCCCCTGCCCGGCCGCTCGATGCCTATCTCGGCACCTATCAGAACGATTATTTCGGGCCGCTCGAAATCACCCAGGGTGATAGCGGGTTGACCGCCCGGCTGGGCCCGCGCGGCGACAGCTTCGCCCTGATCCATTGGGATGGTGAGGTGTTCGCGATGGCGCCGCGCAACGAGAACGCGCCGGCCGGTTCAAAGTCCTCGGTCACCTTCGATCCGGCGGACGGTAGCGTGCTGATCGAGTATTTCAACCGCAACGGCCTTGGCCGCTGGCAGCGCTGACCGGCAGTTTTGGCCCCGGCCTGATAGGCGCCGTTCCCCACGCCGCAAAACAAAACTCCCGCAGGGCATGGCGCTGCGGGAGCAGGGGATGATCAGGCTGCTGCGGGCAACGCCTTGATCGCTTCCATCGCCTGATGCTGGCTCAGATGCACCCCACCGGACAGATGCTGCAGGAATTCGGTGCCCGCCAGGCGGTCCATCACCGGTCCCTTGACCTCCGACAGGTGCAGGCGGACGCCCAAATCCTGGAGCTGGTGCTGGATCGCCTCAAGGCTTTCCAGCGCCGACATGTCGATGGCGTTCACCGCCGAACACATCAGCACCACGTCCTTGAGTTCAGGCCGCCCGGCGACCTCGCCATAGACCAGATCCTCGAGATAGCGCGCATTGGCGAAATAGAGACTTTCATCGACCCGGATCGAGAGCACGCTGGGAATGGTGTGCACATCATGGCGCTTGACGTTGCGGAAGTGCTCGGTGCCCGGCACCTGACCAACCACGGCGGCATGCGGCTGGGATGAGCGATAGAGAAAAATCAGTATCGAGGCGGCAACGCCCAGGGAAATGCCCACCTCCACGCCCATCAGCAAGGTGCCCAGCAGCGTGATGGCCACGGCGGTGAAGTCGGCCTTGGAATAGGTCCAGGCGCGTTTGAGGATCGAGAAATCCACCAGGGTCAGTACGGCCACAATGATCGTTGCCGCCAGGGTCGCCTTGGGCAGAATGGCCAGGAACGGGGTCAGCAGCAGGGTGGCGCCGGCAATACCAATGGCGGTGAAGGCACCGGCGGCGGGGGTGGCCGCACCGGCATCGAAATTGACCACCGAGCGGGCAAAGCCGCCCGTTACCGGATAGCCGCCACCGACAGCGGCCGCGATATTGGCCGCGCCCAGGCCGATCAGCTCCTGATTGGGGTCGATGCGCTGGCGGCGCTTGGCCGCCAGGGTCTGGGCCACCGAAATGGATTCCACAAAGCCGACGATCGAGATGATCAGCGCCGGCAGCAACAGCGCCTGCATGGTATCGAGATTGAAATTGGGCAGCGAGAGCATGGGCAGGCCCTGCGGCACGTCGCCTACCAGTGCCACGCCCCTGGCACCCAGATCGCCCAGCACCGACCAGGCCATGGTCAGGAAGACCACAAGTACCGGCCCGGCGCGGGTGATGATGGTCACCGCACCCTTGGGCAGGCCGAAGCGGATCAGCCAGTTCTTGAGGTCCATGCGGATCCACAGCAACAGGGCCAGGGACACCGCGCCGACGGCCAAGGTATACCAGTTGATGGTGCCGATATTGTGCACAATCGACATCACCAGTTCGGGCAATGCATGGCCCTCGGTCTTGATGCCGAGCATGCCACCCACCTGGCTGGTGGCGATGATCAGGCCCGAGGCGGTGATGAAGCCCGAGATCACCGGGTGTGACAGGAAATTGGCGATGAAGCCGAGCCGGAACAGACCCAGCACCGCCAGAATGATGCCCGACATGGCGGCTAGCAGGATGGCGGCGCTGGCATAGTCCACCGTACCCTCGGCAGCGATGCTGCCAATGGCCGAAGCGGTCATCAGCGACACCACCGCCACCGGGCCGACGGCCAGCGCCGTCGAGGTGCCGAAGATGGCATAGGCCACCAGCGGCAGCACCGAAGCATAAAGACCTACCTCCGGCGGCAGGCCGGCCAGCAGCGCATAGGCCAGCGATTGCGGGATCAGCATGATCGTCACGATCACCGCCGCAACCAGGTCGCTGGTCAGGGAGTCCCGATTATAGCGGCTGCCCCATTCGAGAATGGGAAGATAGGTCTTGAGCTTCATGGTGTCTTACTTGGATAGAGTCGCGTAGAGGCTGCCGGCGCGTGCGCCGGAGCGGCAATAACCCAGCATTGGCTTGGGCAGGTTGGTCCAGGCATCGTGAAAGCGGATAACCTGGCCTTCGCCCAGCATGCCGGAAACCGGAATGTGGACAATCTTCAGGCCCGCCGCTTCGGCGGCGCGGGCAACTTCGGCATAGCTGGGCTGGCCGCCTTCTTCATGATCGGGACGGGCGCAGACGATGGACTTGTAGCCCGCGTCGGCAATGGCCTTGATCTGGTCGGGGGTGATCTGGCCAGTGGTGGCGTAATCGGCAGTAATCTTGTTGAGGTGCATGGTCTTCTCTTTGGGTTTTGCTTGAGTAAAGGGCCACATGGTCAGAGCCCGTTCACGGGGACTTTGAGAAAGGTATTGCCGTCTTCATCCTTGGGGGGAAGCTTGCCGGCGCGCATGTTCACTTGCAGTGACGGGATGATCAGCTTGGGCATGTCCAGTGTCGCGTCGCGCGCTTCGCGCATGGCCACAAAGGTGTCTTCGTCGGTGCCCTTGCCCACATGGATATTGTGCTCCAGCTCGTCGGCCACCGTGGTTTCCCACTGGATGTCGCGGCCATTGGGACCGTAGTCGTGGCACATGAACAGCCGGGTCTGGGCAGGCAGGGCGAGAACACGCTGGATTGAACGATACAAGGTGCGCGCATCGCCGCCGGGGAAGTCGGCACGGGCCGAGCCACCATCGGGCATGAACAGGGTGTCACCGACAAAGGCGGCATCACCAACCACATGCGTCATGCAGGCCGGGGTATGGCCCGGCGTGTGCATTACATGCGCGGTCAGGCCACCGATCTTGTAGCTGTCACCATCGGTGAAAAGCCGGTCGAACTGGCTGCCATCGCGCTGGAATTCGGTGCCTTCATTGAAGACCTTGCCGAAGGTTTCCTGCACGATCTTGATATTCTCGCCAATGCCCAGCTTGCCGCCCAGCTTGCCCTGGATATAGGGCGCCGCCGAGAGGTGATCGGCATGCACATGGGTTTCGATCAGCCACTGCAGATCCAGCTTTTTATCCTGGATATAGGCGATGATCTTGTCGGCACCATCATAGGTGATGCGACCGGCCGCGTAATCGATATCCATCACGGAATCGATGACCGCACAGGCGTTGGAATTGGGATCCTTGACCACATAGCTGATGGTGTTGGTTGGCTTGTCAAAGAACGCCACCACTTCAGGATGCACATCAAGTTCTGGGGTGAATGGAATGGACGTCATGGTCATATCCTCTTCTTGAATGAATTCAGACGGTTTTGGCGACCCGAGGCAGCAGGGCGTCACGGGCCGTTTTGGCGGCGGCGATACCAACCAGCATCGCGGCAACAAAGATCCAGGCGGCACTCTCTCCCAGGCCCAGGGCCGGGATGGCGCCGCCGGGGCAGAAACCGGCAATTCCCCAGCCTATGCCGAACAATGCAGACCCTGCCAGTAGCGATGCATCGAGCTTGCGGTTGGTCGGCAGGTGAAACCGGGTTTCCAGGATCGGCCTGTCGCGCTTGAGCACGAAGAAATAGCCGACTGCCGCTACCAGCAGGGCGCTGCCCATGACAAAGGCAAGCGAGGGATCCCAATCGCCAGCAAGGTCAAAGAAGTTGAGCACCTTGGCCGGGTTGGCCATACCAGAAATGGCGATGCCGGTTCCAAATACAAGGCCAATCAGGCCAGCGAAAATTGTGCGGCGCATCAGAAGCCTCCCAGCACATGGCGAACGACATAAACGGTGGCGAAAGACGCCCCCATGAAGACCGCTGTTGCGGCGATCGAGCGCGGCGACAGGCGGGCCATGCCGCAGACGCCGTGACCCGAGGTGCAACCAGAACCGAAGAACACACCGACGCCGACGATCAGACCACCAATGATGACCCAGGGTGTGGGAACGGGACTGGCGAAACCGACATCATAGCCGGTCAGCAGCACCATGAGAGCGGGCGCGATGATTGCACCGCCCAGAAACGCTGCGCGCCAGGCCCAGTCGGGGGCTATGGGCGGCAGCAAACCAGTCAGAATGCCGGTCATACCGGCAATGCGACCATGAAAGGCCATGAGTAATACGCTGGCGAGACCGATCAGCGCGCCGCCAAGCAGCGACACGAGAGGGGTAAATTCCGTCATCTATAAATAACCTTGCACGTCGAGGGGCCAGTTGGCGTGTAAACAGGATAGAGGCTGGTGTCCGTCCAGTGGCGCAGTCAGCGCTGTCCATCTGGGTCGTCAAATCAGCCTCCTTGATCATTGCTATGTTTGAGTGCTACGTCTCAAAGCGAATATACACTTATTAGAACATTCTAATATGGTCAAGATGGAAATTGAAAAACTCGAGGCCAATGCCGAGCAGGCGTCACGCCTGCTCACAGCCATGGCCAACGCCAAGCGCCTGCGCATTCTGTGCTGCCTGCTTGATGGTGAAATGAATGTGGGTGACCTGGAAACGCGAGTCGGGCTGGCCCAGTCCCCACTCAGCCAGCACCTGTCCAAGCTGCGGGCCTGGAACTTCGTTACGACGCGGCGCGACGGCCAGCAGGTCTTCTACTCCATCGCGTCCGATGATGTGCGCCATATTCTGACGACGCTATACGGCATCTACTGCACCTAGTGTCCGCCCCCGCGCGAGGCGCACGGCTCAGCGCTGTTCGGCGCGCTTTGACCAGAATACCTCCGGCGCCCAGGCAAAATCCTTGTCGAACGGATATTGCGGTACGCTTTTGTGCCGCCGCTCCAGCCGCTCGACGGACTGATCCACCACGCCGGGCGACAACGCCATCAGGCTGGGATTGGCGATGGGACCCAGATCGGGCGACAGATAGCCCGACTTTACCACCACGATCCTGGCGGTACGAGGATCGAGCCCGAGCCGGGTGAAGTCGGCAATGTTGTGGAACGGTCGCCGCCGCGCCGTGATCACCAGATCAATACCGCCAATCCGCACCACCGCTTCGCGCAGCTGCGGGTCGCCGGTTTCGAGCAGGAACTGCACTGTAGCTTCGGTTTTAACCATGACGCTGGACGGGTCCAGACTGGCCCCAATGGTCAGCTCGAGGCTCGCGCCCGTGCTGGCGGCATAGGCCGCGTCGGTGGCTTGCTTGTCGGCAATGCCGGCAAACACCACGCCCTGCGCGTCATTGGCCATCAGTTCGGCCAGCACTTCGGCCCGGTCGCCGACACCGCCGCCCGTCGGATTATCGCCCGATTCGGCCAGCACCACCGGGGCAGTGGTGGCGGTCACGGCCCAGTCGACGCATTCCTCGATGCTGCCCGTGGTGGTGCCGAACACGAAGCGCTCGCGCAAATCCCAATAATCCTGCGCCAGCACCCGCGCCGCCGCGGTCATGGCCAGCCGGTCGGTCCCGGTGATCACGGCACAGGCCGTGGCGCGGGGCTCGTCCGCCCACACATAGCCCACCTGAAACGAGGCATCCCAGATTCCGGTGGGGTCTTCGACCGCCTGCAACTGGCTGTAGAACGAGCGCGCCGGCTCATCCTGCGTCGAGGTGCGCTCACCCGGCAGCAACACCGGCACCGGCGCCCAGGCCAGTACTGGCCGCTGCCCGGAGCGGAGCGCGCGCACCAGCATGGCCACCGCCCGGCGCATGGTATCGGCCACATCGATATGGGGCGCGGTGCGATAGGTGGAGAATATGTCCAACCCGTCGACGATGCGCTGGCTGACATTGCCATGCAGATCATAGCTGGCCGCGATCAGCACATCGGGCCCGACCAGATCGCGCACCGCACTGATCAAATCGCCCTCGGCGTCCTGCAGGCCCTCGACAAACATCGCACCATGCATGGCCAGATAGACGCCATCAAGCGGCAGGGCGGCCTTGATCCCGTCAAGGATTTCCGCCTTCCAGCGCGCATAGAGCGCCCCCTCCACCGGCCCGCCGGCAATCGCCCGCGCATGCAGCACGGTGATGAACTCGGCTGGAAAATGCGTCAGGAAATCGAAATAGGCGTCCTTGAGCATGGTGGGTCCACGCAGCACGCGGAAATCGGCCTCCCGCGCCAGAACGGGATTATAGGTGCTGCACTCCGTGTGCAGGCCGGCAACAGCAATGCGCATCACAGCACTCCAGCGATTTGAGCTTCAGGATTGGATTTGGAGACAGCTTTGTTGGTGTTGAGCCGGCCGGTCAACACCAGGCTCAGCAGCAGCCCGGGAATGACGCAGGCCAGGCCCAACCGCATATCGGCATGTTCGGCTACAAAACCGATCACCGGCGGGCCGATCAGAAATCCCAGCAGGGCGACAAAGCTCAAAATGGCGACATTGGCTGAGGCGGCGCGATCGGTCAGGGCGGCCGCGGCCGTTACCGCCAGCGGGAACCCCACCGAGACGCCCAGGCCGATAATGCCGAAGCCGAGCAGCGCCAGTATGGTATTGGGTGTGAACACCAGCATGGTCGCGCCTGCCAGGGCCAGCACGCCGCAGATCCGCGCTGTGGTCACCGCGCCGAACCGGCGTTTCAGACTATCGCCGCCAAACCGGCCGGCTGCCACCATCAGCGCAAATACCGAATATCCCAGCCCCACCGTGCCCGCTTCGGCGCCGAGGGCATCGCGCAGGAAGATCGCCGACCAGTCGGCCATGGCGCCCTCGGTCATGGTGATGCCGAATACGAAAAAACAGATGCCCAGCAGCGCCCAGCTGGGTAGCGCCCAGGCCGAGCGACTGCCCTCATGGCTCTGGCTCGTCTCGGCATAGGCCGGCAAGGTCAGGGCGGCCGCAATGGCCAGCGGGAGCACCGCTCCCGATACCAGCAGGATCGCCCAGCGTGGCTCCAGCCCCAGTGCCGCCAGGGCCGCGCCAATCAGGCTACCCGCCATGATCCCGACCGACCAGAAACCGTGTGCGGTGGTCATGATCACCGAGCCGGTGGCCTTCTCCACCGCGTCGGCCTGCACGTTGAGCCCGAGTTCGACAAACGACATGGAGGAGCCGATCAGCATCAGCGCCCCGAACAGCAGGGTCGCGTCAGTGGCGAAACCGGGCAGCGCAACAGCAATCGAATACAGCACAAAGCCGACAATGATCGCCCGGCGCGGCCCGATCCGCCCCACCAGCGGCCCGGCAAATGGCAGGGTGAGCAGCGTACCGCAGGGCAGGCCCAGCAAGGCCAGAGCCAGTCCGCCCGGGCCGAGCCCCAGCGCCAGCTGCACCTCGGGAATACGCGGCAGCCATGACCCGAAGGCGATCGGCTGCAGAAAGAAGATCAGCATGGTCAGGCGCTGGGGAGTGAGCATGTTCCGGTTCTCAGAAAAAAGTCCCCTCCTCCGCCCTTTGGGCAGCTTCTCCCACGAAGGGATAAGGGGGCTGCGGCACGAGTGGAGAGGGTGGATCGGCCGCTGGCCGGGACGGATGAGGGGGCGCGGGCATAGGCACGCCGCGGCTTACCCCGCCATCGGATAAGGCAGATACCCGGCAAAGCCCGTCAGCTTCCACACGCCCGCGACCTTGCGGCAGAAATACAGCGTCTGCCAGTTCAGCACGTCCTTGCCGCCATCGCGCAGCGCGATCTCGCCGTCGAATTTCTTGTGCGCGATGGCGATGTCGCCATTGATCTCGATCTCGGTCAGGCTGGTGGCGCGGTGGATGCCGGTCAGCACGTCTTCGGCATAGTCGAGCTGCTGGCTCGCCTTGGCCTGGGCGATCCAGTCGTCGCGATAGGCCCCGAGCGTGGGAAAGCTGATGCGCCAATTGTCTGGATTGCCGGACTTGCCGCCATTGATGCCGAGAAAGCCCGGCTCGATGAAGTCGCCTGCCACCATGCTCCAGTCGGCAGCCACGAAGGCGGCAATGTCGCGCTCCACCAGCATGGTCCAGATGGCGCTGCGGTCGGCATCATTGGGGAAGGGATTGGTGCTGGTCATGTCCATCTCGTCGCGTTGCTCTGATCGTATCTGCCATGGTTCTGAACTCGGTCATCCTGGCCGATGTCCATGGTGGCCGCCGTCGCCGGCGTGCCCACCGCCTTGGTGTCGCAAATTTTCAAATTGGCCATCCGGCAGCAGATGACATTTGGAGGCCAGATGAATACCAATTTTGACAATCTGTCTGTTTTCCGCCGGCTTGTCCACACCGGAACCAGCGAAAACCGGCCGATAAATGCCCAGAAAATCAGCAAATTGCTGATCGCTTATGCAAAGTTCATGCGTGGCTTATATTGGTATTGTTATTGCGGCGGATTCGTGTTGACATTGGTTTCAAAGCGACCCTAATCTTGAAAATAGTTTACAAAAATACGACCAATCCGACAGAGACTGGCGTCAAAAAACAGGGATCATTATGCGGGTAGGCGTCATCGGTCTTGGCTATCGTTTGGGCTATTTGGCGCGGGTTTTTTCCGCTGCCCGCGATGACTTCTCGATTGCCGGATATGTCGACCCCTCGCCGGCTGGCCTGCCCTATGCCACCGAACATGGCGTCTCGGTCGGTACCGCGTTCGACAGCCTCGAGGCCATGCTCGACAGCGAACCACTCGACCTGCTGATGGTGGGCTCGCCCAATCACCTGCACCTTGAGCACATTCGTATCGGCCTGGAACGCGGGGTCAAGATTTTCACCGAAAAACCGGTCGTGACCTCGGTGGAGGACACCATGGCGATCGCGCGGCTGATCGCCCAATATGGGGCCGACAATTTGATGGTCGGCCTGGTGCTGCGCTACGCGCCACTCTATGTCGATCTGCGCAAGGCGCAGGCCGAAGGCCAATTGGGTGACATCACCTCGATCGAGGCCTCCGAGCATATTCCGCCCTATCACGGCGCCTTCTTCATGCGCGACTGGCGCCGCTATGAGCGCTATTCGGGCAGTTTCATGCTCGAAAAATGCTGCCATGACCTGGATCTCTACAATGGCGTGATGGGCTGTCGCCCACACTACGTCTCCAGCTTTGGGGGACGTCGTACCTTCGTGCCGGCCAATGCGCCGACAAATGTCGGCATCAACGACCTGGAAGTCTATCACCGCAAACCCACCGGCTGGATGGGCAGCGACAAGGTGTTCGACAGCGATGGCGACATCATCGATTACCAGACTGCCATGGTGCAATACGCCAATGGCGCGGCGCTGAGCTTCCACACCAATCTGAATGTCCCAGACGATTTCCGCCGCTTCGCCGTGATGGGCGCCAAGGGCATGGCCGAGGGCGACTTCATCCGCAATTTCCTGCGGGTCACCGACAGCCGGACCTCGGACCGACTGGTCGATACCACCTACAAATTGAGCGAACTCAGCCAGCACTATGGCGCCGACGAGCAGATGGCCGAGGATATTCTCAAGCACGTGCTCGATGGTGAGCCCCTGCCGGTGTCGATCATCGACGCGCTGGAAGCGGGTCTGCTGGCGCTGACCATGGATCAGGCGATGCGCACCAGAACGGTCATCGACATGACTCCCATCTGGCAAGAGTTCGATACCGCCCTCGGGCGAGAAGGATAGGGAGAAGCCGATGACCAGCACCCGTAGCGCCTCCCTGTTCGCCCTCGCCCTGCTGGCGCCCGCGCTCATCTACATTCTGATCATCGTCGCCTATCCGCTGTTTGATACAGTGGTGCTGTCCTTCACCAACGCCTCGCTGCGGCCCACCTCCGACTGGGTCGGCTGGGCCAATTACGAGCGCATCTTCGGCGCGGGAAATTTCACCGAAGTCATCATTCGCACCTTCGTCTGGACCTTCTTTTCGGTCGCCACCAAGATGATCATCGGCACGCTGGGCGCCACGCTGCTCAATGCGGCCATTCCCGGCCAGGCCATGTTCCGCATTCTCATCATGCCGCCCTGGGTCGTTCCCATGGCCATCGGCATTTTCATGTGGGGCTGGATGTATAATGGCCAGTTCGGCATGATTTCCGGCCTGCTGCAGAATTTTGGGGTGATCGAAAAACCCTGGCCCATTCTGGCCTATGGTGACAGCGCCTTCTGGGCCACCATCCTGACCGATGTGTGGATCGGTGTGCCGATGGTCACCATCTATTTGCTGGCGGCGATGCAGTCGATCCCGCGCGATCTCTATGAGGCCGCCTGGACCGATGGCGCCGGACGGGGTTACCGCTTCCGTCGCATCACCCTGCCCCTGCTGGTCCCGGCGCTGCTCACCATGAGCCTGCTCAGCCTGATCGCCACCTTCAATTCCTTCGACATCATCTGGATCCTGACCCAGGGCGGTCCCTCGGGCAGCACCACCACGATGATCATCGATACCTACAAGACCGCCATGGGCAGCCGAAAATACGGCGAGGGTGCCGCGCGTGCCGTGGTGATCTGCATCTTCGTGTCGCTGTTCTGCATCGTCTATTTCCGCGCCGTCCGGAAGCTCTCACAGGGAGAAGCCAAATGAGCGATGTCGCCCGCACTACCGAGGTTGCTGCTGTCGACAGCAAGGCGCTGGTCCGGCCCGCCAAAGCGCGCCGAGCCCGCTCCACCAAGCCGATGATCGATCGCTACAAATGGTGGGAAGCCGGCCTGATGTATGTGGCCATGGCGGTGTTCCTGTTCTTCATCCTCGCGCCCTTCATCGAGGGCTTCCTGGTTTCACTCAAGCCGCTGGCCCTGCTGTTCTCCACGCCCTACAGCTTCTGGCCCAAGAACGGCTCGTTCGACGCCTATTTCACCATGTGGCAGTCGGTACCCGCGCTGGGCATGCACATCTTCAATTCCTTCTTCATCTCTTCCATCGTGACCCTGATCGTGGTCGTCATCGTGGTGCCGGCCGCCTATGCCTTTGCCCGGTTCCAGTTCACCGGCTCCAGTCTGATGCTGGGCGGGTTTCTGGCGGTCAACATGTTCTCGGGCGCCGTGCTGCTGATCCCGCTGTTCCGCCTGATGCGCCAGCTGGGGCTGCTCAACACCTATTGGGCGATGATCGTGCCGGGCGCGGCCTTTCTCATTCCCTCGTCGATCTGGCTGCTGCGCACCTATATGATGCGCATTCCCAGGGAACTGGACGAGGCCGCCTGGGTGGACGGCGCCAGCCGGCTCTATACCCTGCGCCGGGTCATACTGCCGCTGGCCATGCCGGGCATCGTCGTGGTCGCCATCATGACCTTTATCGGCGCCTATGCGCAGCAATTCATCTTCGCCCTGACCTTCAACTCCAAGACCGAATTCATGCCGCTGCCGGTTGGGCTCTTCGCCTTCTTCGGCAAGCAGGAAGTGATCTGGAACGAGTTGATGGCAGCCAGTTTCGTCGGAATCCTGCCGGTCATGATCGTCATCGTGTTCCTGCAGCGCTACCTGGTCGCCGGCCTCACCGCCGGTGCCATCAAGCAGTAAGACCACCAGGGAATCGAGATCGGGGTCGCTTGGCCCCGATTGAGGGAAGTCGCCTCTCGGGGCGCACACAAAGGGAGACTGAACACCGTGAAAAAAATCATCGGACTTACCGCCGTATCGTTGCTGGCTGTCGCCATTGCAACGCCGGCCGCCTTCGCTCAGGACAAGGAAATCGCCTTCATCAACTGCGGTGACGAGCTAACCGCCGGCTATGCCGACTACTTCGCCGAGTGGGAAGCTGCCAATCCCGGTTTCAAGGTCGCGCCTGAAATCGTCGGCTGGGGCCAGTGCCAGGACAAGGTCACAACACTGGCTGCGGCCGGGACCCCGGTCGCCCTGGCCTATGTCGGCTCGCGCACCCTCAAGCAGTTTGCGCTGAACGACCTCATCGTGCCTGTGCCCATGAGCGACGAAGAGAAGGCCGCCTACTACAATTATGTACCCGACACCGTCACCTTCGACGGCACCCAGTGGGGCATCCCGGTTGCCTTCTCCACCAAGGCCCTGTTCTGGAACAAGGACCTGTTCGAGGCTGCCGGCCTCGATCCAGAAACCCCACCCAAGACCTGGGAAGAGAAGATCGCCTTCTCCAAGCAGATCGCCGAGAATACCGATGCGGCCGGCTATGGTCTCGTCGCCAAGACCTTCGACAACACCATGCACCAGTTCCTGCATTGGGTTTACACCAATAATGGCCAGATCATCGACGCCGATGGCAACATCACCATCGACAGCCCGCAGGTTCTGGCTGCCCTGACTGCGCTCAAGGACATCACGCCCTACTCCGAAGAGGGCCCGACCGCCTACGAGCAGAACGAAGTGCGCGCCATCTGGCTCGATGGTGGCGTTGCCATGATCGAAGCGTCGCCCGGGGCGGCTATCCGCGCCGAGGAAGCCGGCATGAACTGGGGTGTTGCCGATCTGCCGCTCGGTCCGGACGCCAAGGGCCCCGGCACGCTGCTGATCACTGACGCCCTGGCCGTGTTCAAGGGCACCGGTGTTGAAGAGCAGGCGATCAGCCTGGCCAAGTACATCACCGATGGCGAGCGCCAGTGGGCTGCCGAGATGGCCCAGGGCCTGACGCCGCTCCGTCCGCTGCAGCCCCAGACCGACGAACTGGTTGCCGCGCAGCCATACTGGAAGCCGTTCCTTGACGGCATCGAGTTTGGTGGTCCCGAGCCGCTGTTCACCGACTATATCGGTCTGCAGAACGTGATGATCGAAATGGTTCAGTCCGTGGTGACTGACGCTGCTACCCCAGAAGATGCCCTTGCCAAGGCTGCTGGTGAACTTGAGCAGTACAAG
Organism: Devosia alba; assembly: GCF_039938915.1. Classification (NCBI taxonomy): domain Bacteria; kingdom Pseudomonadati; phylum Pseudomonadota; class Alphaproteobacteria; order Hyphomicrobiales; family Devosiaceae; genus Devosia; species Devosia alba. The sequence continues at coordinate 116,844 of NZ_JBDUUI010000008.1, forward strand.
TAAGGTCCTCCGACCTGACCGCCGCCCCGAATCTGGGGCGGCGGCACCTTTCCCATTGCCTGCCCGCGGGTATCAAGCCCCGCCGCCCGGAGACGGCCCATGTCGCTGCTAAGGCTCAAACGCCTCGAGAAATCCTTCAACACTGCCCGCATCATCAAGGGCATCGATCTGGACGTGTCCGAGGGCGAATTCGTGGTCTTTGTTGGCCCCTCCGGCTGTGGCAAGTCCACGCTGCTGCGCATGATCGCGGGCCTTGAAGACGTCACGTCGGGTGACATCGAGATCGGCGGCAAGGTGGTCAACGACCTGCCGCCTGTGCAGCGTGGCATTGCCATGGTGTTCCAGAGCTACGCGCTCTATCCGCACATGACGGTCTATGAGAACATCGCCTTCCCGCTACGCGTGGAAAAGCTGCCCAAGGCCGAGGTCGAGGCGCGCGTCGACGCTGCCGCCAAGGTCCTGCAACTGGAATCGCGCCTGCAGCATCGTCCCGGCCAGCTCTCGGGTGGTCAACGCCAGCGCGTTGCCATTGGCCGCGCCATTGTGCGCCAACCCAAGATTTTCCTGTTCGATGAACCGCTGTCCAATCTGGATGCCGCGCTCCGCTCGGAAATGCGCATCGAGCTGATGGAACTGCACAAGCGCCTCGGCTCGACCATGGTCTATGTCACCCACGATCAGGTCGAGGCCATGACCATGGCTGACAAGATCGTCGTGCTCGACGCCGGTGAAATCTCCCAGATCGGCTCGCCGCTCCAGCTCTATCACAAGCCCGACAATCTGTTCGTTGCCGGGTTTATCGGCAGCCCCAAGATGAACTTCATCAACGGCACCGTAGCCAAGGCTGATGGCACCACACTCAGCGTTGATCTGGGGGCCCTGGGCAATATCGCCTTGCCGCGCAGCACGAAGGCCAAGGCCGGGGCGCCCATCACACTGGGTATTCGGCCCGAGCACCTGCAACTGGGCAAGGGTGACTTCACGCTCAACGTCACCCCCAATATCGTTGAATATTTGGGCATCCACACCGTGGCCTACTCCACGCTGCCAGGCGGGGAGAACTTCATCGCGCTGTTCGAAGGCGCCCCGGCGATCGCCGAGGGGAAGGTCAGCGAGATCGGCTTTGCGCTTGATCAGGTGCACCTGTTTGATCAGGCGGGGCTGGCAGTTTACTGATCGGCTGATTGCACGCCGGGGAAGTGACCATGCTCGATATTGTTGGACAGCTGCAGAGCGAAAAGCACGCGTTCACGCGCTCTGAACGCGCCTTGACCGAAATTGTGCTGGCCGACGTCGACAGTGTGCTCAAGCTCTCCATTGTCGATCTTGCCGCGCAGGCCGACGTCTCGCCGCCGACCGTGACCCGTTTCTGTCGCCGGCTTGGCTGCGACAGCTATGCCGATTTCAAGGTACGGCTGGCGCAGTCCCGTTTTGTTGGCCAGCGCTATTTCGCTCCTGCCGCCGGTCCCTCCAGCGTGCACGAAATTGCCCAGGGCGTGGTCAACGGCATCCAGTCGATCATCTACGAGACCTTCGACCATTTCGATTTCGCTGCCGTCGAGCGCGCTGCTGAAAGCCTGGTCAAATCCAGTTTCGTGCTGGCCTTCGGATCGGGTGGCGCCTCCTCGATGATGGCGGGCGAGATCGAGGCACGGCTGTTCCGCCTCGGGCTCAAAATCGCTGCCACGGACGACCACCAGATGCAGATGATGCGGACCGCCGCAGCGCCATCCGGCACCGTCATCGTGGCCTGTTCGCTCTCCGGCAATAACGCCCAACTTGCCAAGGCGCTGACCGTGGCGGGGGAATATGGCCTGACCCGGGTGGTCATCACCAGATCCGCCTCCATTGTGTCGGAGCAGGCCGATATCCTGTTGCCGATCAACTGGCAGGAGAACGGCGATATTTTCCGCCCCACACCGGGCCGCTATGCCTTCCTGGCGACAATTGACGTCTTGGCGCAAACCGTCGCCACCCGGCTCGGCCCGTCCGCTATCGCCAGCATGCGCCGCATCAAGCACCAGCTCGTCGTCAACCGTGACGGCGACGACGCCCAGCCTTTGGGGGATTAGTCCGTCACTGTTGCGGTTAGCCTTCCCTGCCCCTTGCAAGGCTTCGCCATCGGTCGGCACGGCCGATAAAAGGCTCCAAGTGGAGCCTTTCGAGACAAGAAGGCCATGAGAGCTGTGCTCGAATGGCCAGATCGAGGGAGGGGGTCGTTCAGTTCATCACTGCTGGACCTCCACCCCCACCCGGCCCCGCAAGGGGGAGGGGAGCCACACATCCGACCAAGAGACATTTCCATGACCACCTCCTTCTCCCTCGTCACCACCTGGACCCCCGCCAAGGATGACGCGCCGCTCGCCTATGGCCTCGAACTGACCAACACGGGCGACAGTCCGGTCAGCGGTTTCACCCTCGGCTTCTCGGGCCCGGCCCGGATCGACCCGACGGCGACGCTGGAAAACGGCAAGCTGCTCAAACGGCTGTCCAACTACACCTTGATCGCCCCGCCTGACGGCCTTGTGCTGGCGCCGGGCGAGACCTGGACGTCCATCGCGCGCGGCCTGTCCTATGGCTTGCGGCACTGGAGCGACGGCGCCAATGCCGCCTATGTCGAGCTGGCTGATGGCACCATCGTCAATCTCGCGACCGCGCCCACCCAGGGCAAGGGCCACAATTCGCCGCTCCTCAAGGGCGCGGCAAAGTTCCCCGTGCCGGCCAAGGCACCGGTACAAGTCTCCATCATCCCCTGGCCGAAGTCGGTGGCCACTACCGGCACCCGCACCCCGCCGCCTGGCCTGGATCTCAAGCCGGAAGGCACGGATGCCGGCCGCGCCGCCGCCGCCTTTGCCGGTCTGGTCGATGACCTGTTTGCTGTCGAGGCCATTGTCCGCCCGGCTTCCGAGGCCGGCATGCCCGTTGCCATTCGCTATCGGGATGGCCTGGGCGCCGAAGCCTATGAAGTGAGCTTCAGTCAAGACCACGCGGTTGTGGAGGCCACCACCCGCCAGGGCATGTTCTATGGCCTCGTGACCCTCGGCCAGATCCTGCGCGGCGCCAAGAAGTACCCGCAGACCTTTGTCTTCCCCACTGGCGGCACCATTGCCGATGAACCCGGCTTTGCCTATCGCGGCTGCCATCTCGATGTGGCCCGCCAGTTCTATTCCAGCGCCGAAGTCAGCCAGTTGCTCAAACTGCTGGCCTGGAACAAGCTCAACAAGTTCCATTGGCACCTGAGCGAGGACGAGGCCTGGCGGATCGAGATTGATGCCTATACCCAGCTCACCGAAATCGGCGCCTGGCGCGGTCACGGCAAGGCGCTGCCGCCCTTGCTCGGCTCGGGCCCGCAGCCCACGGGCGGCTATTATTCCAAGGAGGCCGTGCGCCAGATTGTGGCGCTGGCCGATAGCCTGGCCATCGCGGTGATCCCCGAGATCGACATTCCCGGCCATTCCTACGCCACACTGCAATCACTGCCGGAGCTGCGCGACCCCGATGAGAGGGGCGAGTACCAGTCGGTGCAGGGCTTTCCCAATAACAGCCTGAACCCAGCCTATGAGCCGGTGTACAAATTCGTCGAAACTGTCGTCGACGAAGTCCTCGAGCTGTTCCCCGCTGGCATCTTCCATCTCGGTGCCGATGAGGTGCCACTGGCCGCCTGGTCCGGCTCGCCCCTGGCGCTCGACATGATTGAAAAGCTCGGCGGCCCGGACATGCGCGCCAAGCACGAGCGGCAGTTCAACCGGCTTGGCAATCATCACGGTGCCGACGAAATCGAGGGCTCACCCACCGCGCTGATCCAGGCCGCTTTCATTCGCCGCGTGCATGATTACATCGCCGCCAAAGGCGCCATTACCGGCGGCTGGGAGGAGGCTGCGCACGGCAATGCGGTGGACCCCGACAAGAGCTTCGTCATCGGCTGGCGCAATGTCGAGATCAACGCCGCCCTCGCCGAAAAGGGCTTCAACATCGTCGTCTCGCCGGGGCAGCGCTACTATCTCGACATGGCCAATGGCGTCGACTGGGCCGAACCCGGTGCCGGTTGGGCCGGCTGGTCGGGCCCGCAGGAAACCTATGAGTTCGAGGCCCGCGACGGATTCTCCGAACAGGGGCTGGAAAGGCTCATGGGTGTGCAGGCCTGCATCTGGAGCGAGTCCATGACCGACCGCGCCATCTTCGACCGTCTGGTCTTCCCGCGCCTGTCGGCCATTGCGGAAGCCGGCTGGACCATGCGCGAACGCAAGAGCTGGGACCGTTTCAAGTCGCTCGTGGGCCTGATGCCCATCATGTACGGCAACTGGGCCTCCGAATAAGCGCTTGCACCGCGGCTCATCCTCCCCCGCTTGCGGGAGAGGGGGACCGCCAATAGGCGGTGGAGGGGGTGTGACACCCGCGATGGCCGGGATCCATCCTGACATTTAGCAGTTGGCGCCGCAGTTTCACGCGTCGCCCCGTCGATGCTAACAGTCCGTTAACGCCAAGGCCTCAACTGCCACGCCCGAACCGTTAGGCCCAGGGGTTCTCCACCATCGGCCAGATATCTCGGCGCGCCTTGCGGTAGGGGGTCGTGGCGGGGGTGTTGGGATAAGGCTTTCCGGCCGCGCAATAGATGATCTCCGAAGCGATTCTGGAGAACGAGTCGTAAAAGTGATTGGTCGATTTGATCAGCAGGATCTTGCGCGACTTCGGGTCAATGCCCATCACGGAAAACAGTGATGGATCAAAGCTTTGCGCCCGGGTGGAATTGAGGATCACATCGATCCCGGCAAAGCTGATCCAGGCCGCATCACCGAAGGGCGCATAGCTCTCGCCAAAGCGCATTTCGGCATCACGCACCAGCCGGTTTACCCGCACAAGCTGATCGATCGGACTGCCTGTATGTGGGGCCGATTTGGCGCCAAAACGCAGTGGAATTTCAGCCCCTTCGCCCGCTGCCATGCAGATCTGAACCGCGATCGGGTCCCAGATCGTGCCGACGGCGACGTCACTTATCCCCCGGGCGATCAGCTCTGCTAGAATGACCGTTGCATCGCCCGCCGTGCCGCCACCGGGATTGTCCCACACATCGGCAATCACCACGGGCCCCCGCGGCGCGGCAATCGCCGCGTCAACGGCCGCGCGCTCATCCACCTGCGCCACCATGAAGGTGCCGCGCATGGCAAACAGTTCGCGCCCGAGCTTTTCGGCCAAGGCCGCGCCCTTGGCGGCATTGTCATTGGTGATGGCGATGATCTTGGTGCCCATTTCGGGCACATCGCCGGCCATGAAGCCGTGGATCACCGAGAGCGAGAGCACACCCGGCTCGGCCCGTTCCAGCGCATAAAGCTGATCAACAAAACCGCGCATGGGTTGTTTGGAGGTGGGGAACACATCGATCATGCGACAGTCGAACACGCTCATCACCGGGGTGATCTCGCCCTTGAGCGCCCGCACCGCGATGGACCAGAGGTCCCGCGCCCGGTCGACGAAATCGGTGTGCGGGAATTCTTTGAACGCCACCAGGAAATTGGCGGCTGCGACGCGTTTGGCGGTGAGGTGACTATGCGGATCAAGCTCGGCGCAGACCAGCACGCCGGGGCCGACAATGGTCCGGATACGGCTCAGCAGATCACCCTCGGGATCATCATAACCCTGCGCCACCATGGCGCCATGCAGCCCCAGCACGACGGCGTCGACGGGCATGGCGGCCTGCAATTGCGCCAGAATTTCGTCGCGCAGCTCTTCATAGGTGGTTCGCGCCACCAAGCCTGCCGGGTCGGCCCAACTGGCGCTGCCTTCGATCAGCGTCCAGCCTTGCCGGGCGCAGACCTCGCGGCCCACCGTGATCGGCGCGGTGCACAGGGTGGGAGTGGCCGGATGCTCGCCCGGCCGGGCATAGAGCGAGGCCTCGAACGCCCGCCGGTCCACGGCAATGGGTGAAAATGTGTTGGTTTCAGTGGCTAGGGCGGCGGTAAAGACGCGCACTTGGAAACTCGCAATAGTGACTATTTCTGGGCTTGGGCTAAGGTGTCTGGAGAGCACGGTAACACAGGCCATATGGGGCAATCACGTAAGAAATTTACATTTTGATCCGTGATTTGTCGGTGAAACCGCTCTCTTGGCCCGATATGATGGCTGATAACGAAATTTGATTACAAGATTCTCCCAGGAGTGCTGCGATGTCGATCAAACGCTATGGTGCCGAAAAGTCCGGGGCCGGTGGCCAGAACCTGCCCTTTGCCCGTGCCGTCGAGGCCGGCGGCTTCCTGTTCGTTTCCGGCCAGGTGGCCATGAAGGACGGCGAAATCCAGGGGGCTGGCATCGTCGAGCAGACCCACCTCACGATCAAGAACGTCATCGCGATTCTGGAAGAAGCCGGCTATGGGCTGCAAGATGTGGTGCGCTGCGGGGTCTGGCTGGATGATCCGCGCGATTTCTGGAGCTTCAACGCTGTCTACAAGAGCTATTTCGGCGAGAACCCACCGGCGCGCGCAGCGGTGCAGAGCCACATGATGGTGGACTGCAAGGTCGAGATCGACTGCGTCGCCTACAAGCAGCCGCAGGGATGATCGGATAATGGACAGCTCGGTGTTCGGATTGAACGGCAAGACCGTTCTGGTCAGTGGCGCCGGCGGCGGCATCGGCCAGGCACTGGTGGCCAGCCTGCGGGCGGCGGGGGCCAAGGTGGTGGGCGCCGACCGCGAGGCCAGCATGCTCGCGGGGCTCGATCTGGTCGACACGGTGCTGTTTGACCAGGCCGACGCCAGGGGAACACGGGCATCCATTGAACGGTATCTGGCCAAAAGCGGCGCGCCCGACGCGGTGATCGCCAATGCCGGTTTCACACGGGCCGAAACCCTCGACCAACTCGATGACGCGGTCTGGGCAGCCGAACTCGCCATCAATCTGAATGGCGCCTATGCCATGACCGACCCGATCATCGCCGCCATGGCCAGGCGCGGCGCCGGCAGCCTGGTGTTTATCGCCTCGGTCAATGGGTTGGGCCATTACGGCAACCCGGCCTATGCCGCTGCCAAGGCCGGGTTGATCGCCTATGCCAAGGCCATCGCGGTGGAGCGCGGCGGCCAGGGCGTGCGTGCCAATGTGATTTGCCCCGGCTCGGTGCGTACGCCGGCCTGGGATCACCGCCTGGAGGCCGATCCGGGCCTGCTGGACAATGTGCTGCCGCATTATCCGCTGGGTCGCATGGTGCTGCCGGCTGAAGTCGCCAATGCGGCGGTGTTTTTTTGTTCGGACGCCGCCTCGGGCATTACCGGCACGGTGCTGCCGGTCGATGCCGGGCTCACCGCCGGCAATCTGCGTTTCGTCGATGATGTGTTGAGGGGCAAATGAGCCGTATTTTCGAGGTCGATACTCCCGCCGTGCTGATCGACATTGATCGCGTCGAGGCCAGTCTCAAACGGGCGCAGGATTATGCCGATGCCCATGGCATCAAGCTGCGCCCGCATATCAAGACGCACAAGCTGCCGCGCTTTGCCAAGCGTGCCATGGCGCTGGGCGCGGTCGGCATCACGGTGCAGAAGCTGGGCGAGGCCGAGGTGATGGCCGATGCCGGGATCAGCGAAATCTTCCTGCCCTACAATATCCTGGGCGCTGCCAAGCTGGCGCGCCTCAAGGCGCTGCATGAGCGTGTGCATATCACTGTCACTGCCGACAGCGTCGACATCGTGGCTGGCCTGTCGAGCACCTTTGCCCACGCCGCCCAGCCGCTAACCGTGCTGGTTGAGTGCGATACCGGCATGGGCCGCTGCGGGGTGCAGAGCCCCGAGGCGGCGCTTGAATTGGCGCGGACCATTGCGGCGTCGCCCGGCCTGGTGTTTGGCGGCTTGATGACCTATCCGGCCGCCGGGCAGGTCGAAGCCAATCAGGCGTTTCTGGCGGCTGCCAAGGCAGCACTGATCGCAGCAGGTCTTGCCCCCGCGATCATTTCCAATGGCGGCACGCCCGATCTGTGGCACGCCCATGAGGTGACAGCGGCCACTGAGCATCGCCCCGGCACCTATATCTATATGGACCGCTTCCAGGTCAGCAAAGGCGTGGGCGGGTTCGAGGACTGTGCCCTGACAGTGCTGGCCACTGTGGTCAGCCGGCCCACCGAAAACCGTGCCATTATCGACGCCGGCTCCAAGGCGCTGACCAGCGACACGCTGGGGATGAGTGGTTTCGGTTTGATCGAGGCCTATCCCGGGGCCCAGATCGTCGGGCTGAGCGAAGAGCATGGCACGATCGATCTGACCGGGTGCGTGGACAAGCCGCAGATCGGCGACAAGATCCGCATCATCCCCAACCACGCCTGCGTGGTGAGTAATCTCTTTGACAGGGTGACGCTGATTTCGGGCGATGACGTTGTCGAGAGCGTTCGGGTCGACGCGCGCGGTCGGGTGGATTGAGGGTGATGCGTCTGGTTCCGCCTTTGCGGTGTCGCCCCAGCCTCAGCCCTTCGCCCTTATGGGGAGGGATCAAGGGTGGGGGTTCTGAGACCCTCAGCGGCACCCGGTGATGCCGCAGCTTGCCCCCACCTTCTTTGATCGCCCCGCCCCCGAGGTGGCGCGCGATCTCATCGGCGCCACGCTCCTGGTCGATGGCGTGGGCGGGGTCCTGGTCGAGGTGGAGGCCTATGACCAGCAAGACCCTGCCTCGCACAGCTTCAAGGGACCGACCCCGCGCAATGCGGCGATGTTCGGTCCGGCCGGGCATGCCTATGTCTACAAGATCTACGGCATCCACTGGTGCCTGAACTTTGTCTGCCAGCCGGGCAGCGCCGTGCTGATCCGGGCGCTGGAGCCGCTCCATGGGCTGGCGCTGATGCAGCAGCGCCGCGGTGGCATGTCCGGGCGCCAACTCTGTTCGGGTCCCGGCAAGCTCTGTCAGGCGCTGGGCATTGATGCGGCACAAAACGGATTGCCGCTTGCCAGCCCCCCCTTCAGCCTCGCCGCCAGCGCCGAGAGCCATGAGATCGCCACCGGGCCGCGCATTGGCATCACCAAGGCGGTGGCGACACCCTGGCGCTTTGTGCGGCGCGGCTCGCCGTTTCTGAGCAGGCCACTGTCGTAGCCACAGGGGTGGTCTGGTGGCCGGAGGCGGACCCCACCCCGACCTGTCCCATCAAGTAGGAAGGGAGCGCGCCTCTCTTCTCTCGGCAGTCTCAAACCGTCGCCGAACTCACAGAAAAATCGTGACGGAACCAATAACAGCCTCTGGTGATTTCGGGTAGCAAGAGACCAGAGCGTGTCAATCGGACCAGGCGGCAGAGGGAACGGGGATGGTTTTTCCGATTTCCCGCCCCGGCCAACGAAATGGCAGCCGAGCCCTTCCCCCGTCCGCTCTGGTCTCGCGCAGTTGCAGGAGACGACCATGCCGCAGGGCGACAAATCCGCTTATACCGACAAGCAGAAGCGCAAGGCCAAGCATATTGAAGAGTCCTATGAGGAGAAGGGCGTGAGCCAGGACCAGGCCGAAAGCCGCGCCTGGGCGACGGTCAACAAGGATGATGGCGGCGGCAAGAAATCCGGCTCGGGCCGCGGCGCCGAAACCGGTCATCCGGCAGCCCGGGCAGCCCAATGATGTTGCCACCTGCCATCTGTTCCTCGCCTGCGATGAAAGCTCCTATGTCACCGGGCAGGTGCTCCACCCCAATGGTGGGGAGATCGTCGGTGGATAGCATGTCACGTTGACCCAAGCCGCCTTGCGGCGCGCCCCGTCCCGTGATTCAAGGGCGGGGTGAGCGCCCTTGAATCGAGTATCGATCTGTTCGGCGCGGGCGACGCGATCATGCCGCGTGACCCGCTGGGCATTCTGCGCGAGGTTTTCGGGCATCAGCATTTTCGCGGCCTGCAGGCCGATGTGATCAATCACGTCGTGCAGGGCGGCGATGCGGTGGTGCTGTTCCCCACCGGCGCCGGCAAATCAATGTGTTACCAGATTCCCGCCATGGCCCGGCCCGGTGTCGGGATCGTCATTTCGCCGCTGATCGCCCTGATGCGCGATCAGGTCGAGGCACTGCGCCAGGCCGGTGTGGCCGCTGCCGCGCTCAACTCCTCGCTGACTGCCGAGGAATCGGCTGAGGTACGCGGGCAATTGCGACGCGGCGAACTTGATCTGCTCTATGTGGCGCCGGAACGGGTGGCGACGCCCGGCTTTGCCAATATGCTGTCGGGTATCGATATTGCCCTGTTCGCCATTGATGAAGCCCATTGCGTCAGCCAGTGGGGCCATGATTTCCGCCCAGAATATCGCGAGCTGACCAGGCTCACCGAACTGTTCCCCGGCGTGCCGCGCATTGCCCTGACCGCGACGGCCGATCCGACGACGCGCGAAGACATCATCGAGCGGCTGGGGCTTGAGACGGCCGAGGTGTTCACTACCAGTTTTGACCGCCCCAATATTTCCTATTCCATTGTCGAGCGCGACAAGGCGCGCGACCAGCTGCTGAGATTTCTGGCCGCACACAAGGGCAGCTCGGGCATTGTCTATTGCCTGAGCCGCGCCAAGGTCGAGGACACGGCGGACTGGCTCTGCGGCAAGGGGATTCCCGCCCTGCCCTATCATGCCGGGCTCAGCGCCGAGCGGCGCAACGCCAATCAGGACGCGTTCCTCAAGGAAGAGAATATCTGCATCGTCGCCACGGTGGCGTTTGGCATGGGCATAGACAAGCCCGATGTGCGCTATGTGGCGCATATGGATCTACCATCCTCGATCGAGGCCTATTACCAGGAAACCGGCCGCGCCGGGCGCGACGGCCAGCCGGCGGACGCCTGGATGAGCTACGGCATGGCCGATGTGGTGCAGCGCCGTCGCATGATCGACGAGGGCAATGCGCCCGACGAGATCAAGCGCCTCGAACACGGCAAGCTCAATGCGCTGCTCGGGGTTTGTGAGACGGCCGAGTGCCGCCGCAAGGCGATATTGAGCCATTTCGGCGAGGCCTATCCCGGCGATTGCGGCAATTGCGATACCTGTCGTTCGCCGGTTGAAACCTGGGATGGCACCGAAGCCGCGATCAAGGCGCTGGCGGCAATCTATCGCACCGGCATGCGCTTTGGTGCGGCCCATGTCATCGATGTGCTGATGGGCAAGGCCACCGAAAAGGTCGAGCGCTTCGGCCACCAGAACCAGGCCGTGTTTGGCCAGGGCGCCGACCTTGACCCGCGCAGCTGGCAGTCGGTCATCCGGCAGTTGACGGCCTCGGGCCTGATCGTGGTGGATCACGCGTCCCATGGTGCGCTGACGCTGGGAGAAGGCGCCCGCGCCGTGTTCAAGCGCGAACGCAGCGTTACCCTGCGCAAGGACCGCCCGAAAAAGGCCACCGAAGTGCGGCGGCAGCTGGCTAATGCGGTACAGTTGCCCGAGCCGGCGATGAGCGTGTTCAACGCGCTGCGCGAAGAACGGCTGCGCATCGCCAAGCAGCAGGGCGTGCCGCCCTATGTGATCTTCCACGACGCCACGCTCAAGGCCATGGCACTGGCCATGCCCGCCCATCCGCATGACATGCTCAACCTGCCCGGCGTCGGCCAGGCCAAGCTAGACCGCTATGGCGAGGCATTTCTGGCGGTGTTGGCGAGGGTGGCGGTCTGAACCGGAGGACCGGGGGCCATGTGGCCTTGCCGCGGCGCGGAATCACGGCTTAAGGTTCAATTCAGCCATCAACGTATCGACCGGCACCACCCGGGCGCACCACCACGAAGCCGGACAGGATTTCCGCCGTGGCATCACGACAGATAACGACGTCCAATCCATTCGGGCCTTGATCGGCCACCGGGTGGCACCAGCAACGGAAACCAAGCACCATGACCGCATCCCACCTCGTTATCCCCGACCTCGCCGGCAAGGCGGTCCTGATCACCGGCGCGTCGACCGGCATTGGCGCAGCGCTGGCCAAAGCCTTTGCTGCCCAGGGGGCAATGGTGGGGCTGCACTACAATTCCAGCGTCGATTCTGCCCGGCAACTGGCCGCCGAGATCACGGCGGCGGGTGGCAGGGTGGCGCTGATCAGGGCCGATGCCAACCAGTCCTCGGAGATGGGCCGCGCGGTGGAAGAGACCGTGGCAGAATTCGGCCGGCTCGATGGGCTGATCAACAATGCTGGCGGCATGGTCGCCCGCCTGCCCTACGCCGAGATGACCGACGCGCATTATGACGCCGTCATGGACCTCAATGGGCGCTCGGTGCTGGCTGCCAGCGCCGCGGCCATTCCCCATTTGCGGGCGGCAGGCGGGGGTTTCATCATCAACACCACCTCGATCGCGGCGCGCAATGGCGCCAGCAATGGCGCCGGCATCTATGGTTCGTCCAAGGCTTTCGTCGCCAATGTCACGCGCGGCATGGCCAAGGAACTCATCGCTTACGGCATCCGCGTCAACGCCGTGGCGCCGGGGGTGATCACCACGCCGTTCCACGAGCGCTATTCAACCTCGGCGCAACTTGAGGCGGCGCTCACCACCATTCCCCAGGGCCGCCTTGGGGTGCCCGAGGACTGCGTCGGTACCTATCTGTTTTTGGCCTCGGCCGCGCTATCGGGCTACATTATTGGCCAGGAGATCGAGGTCAATGGCGGCCAGTTGATGCCCTGAGGGCAGTTGGAAGGATAATCCATGAGCAAACGCATCGTTTTCACCGGCGGCAGCGGCAAGGCGGGACGGCACGCCATCGCCTATCTGCGCGCCCAGGGCCACGCCGTTCTCAATCTGGACCTCAAGCCGCTGGACATGGAGGGGGTCAACACAGTGATCACCGACCTCACCGATAGCGGCCAGGTGTTCAATGCCCTGTCCATGCATTTCGACTTTGACGGGTTCACCACCGGCAAGGGTCCGGCGCCGATCGATGCAGTGGTGCACTTCGCCGCCATTCCCCGCGTGCTGATCCAGACGGACAATGAGACCTTCAAGGCCAATGCGGTTTCCACCTACAATATCCTCGAGGCGGCGACCAAGCTGGGGATCCGGAAAATCGTCATCGCCTCGAGCGAGACCACCTATGGGGTCTGCTTTGCCGAAGGCGACAAGGATTACCATTCCTTCCCCCTCGAAGAGGATTACGACGTTGATCCAATGGACAGCTATGGCCTGTCCAAGCTGGTCAACGAGAAGACCGCGCGGGCCTTTGCCATGCGCAGCGGCGCCGACATCTATGCGCTGCGCATCGGCAATGTCGTGTCACCGGAAGACTATGCACAGTTCCCCGCCTATCTCGCCGATCCGCCATCGCGCAAACGCAATGCCTGGAGTTATGTCGACGCGCGCGATCTCGGGCAGATCGTTGATCTGTGCATCGCCAAGGACGGGTTGGGGTTCCAGGTGTTCAATGCCGTCAATGACGAGATCACGGCCAATGAGCCGACCGAGGCATTCCTGCGCAAATGGGCCCCCAACTCGCCCATCACCCGGCCGATGGGCGAGTGGGAAGGCCCGCTGTCCAATCGCAAGATCCGCGACGTTCTTGGCTTCAGGGAACAACACAGCTGGCGAAAATACGTCCCCGGCGCCTGAGACGCGCAGGGCCTGTTCTTTGTGCGCAGGCTGCAGCGGCTGACGAAGCGGCGCAGCGACTGCACTGCCGCATGGACACCGAAATTCTGACCCTGCGGGCGGGGCTGCGGGCACTCGCCCATCCCATCCCATCCCAGCCCCGCCCGCGCAATGTCCCATTGTTGTTACCTGCCCGGTCTGCTCTCATGCACTTTATCCCGACTGCCCTGCGGGGCCCCCTCTTCATGGTTATTGCGACCGGATCCTACGTGGTCAACGACACCATGATGAAACTGGCCACGACGGGCCTGCCGCCCTATGAGGTGCTGTTCCTGCGCGGCGTAGCGGCGACGCTGTGGAGCATACCGCTGCTGTTCATGCTGGGCTACGCGAGGCAGGTGCCGCAGCTCGTCGACAAACGCGTGCTGGTCCGGAACCTGTTCGAGACTGCCGGGATCGTCGCCTATGTCGTGGCGCTCGCCAATATGCCGATTGCCGACGCCAGTGCACTGGCCCAGATCACCCCGCTTCTGGTCATTATCGGCGCTTCAATGTTCTTTGGTGAAAAGATCGGTGCCACCCGCCTTGGGCTGATTGCCCTGGGCTTCATCGGCGCGCTGATGATCGCCCAGCCGACCCTGCAGGGGATTTCAATCTTCGCCTTGCTGGCGCTGGCCAACGCCGCATTCGGCGCCGCCCGTGACCTGACCGGACAGCGTGTCGCCGCCGAGGTGCCCGGCATGATCGTGGCGATATCGGCCGTGCTGGTGGTGCTGCTCGGTGCGGGAATCATGCACCTGTTGTTCGAGCGCTGGGTGACGCCAGAACCCTATCACCTCACCCTGATGGCCGGCGCCGGGCTGTTCCTGATCTCGGGCCACTTCTTCATCTTCATGGCCTATCGCGTCGGCCCCACCGGCGTGGTGGCGCCATTCTTTTACAGCTTCACCGTCTGGGCGGTGATTTCGGGCCTGCTGGTGTTCGGCGAGTTCCCCAATCCGCTGGCCATTGGCGGTATCCTGCTGGTCGTTTCCAGTGGCCTGATCATCGTCATGCTGGATCAACGCAAGCGGCGGCAGACCGGGATGAAGGAGACGAACGGTACAGCACCCCTGTCGGAACCTGTGCCGCCCGCTCCCCTCCCCGGCAAACCCTAGCCCAGCGCTTCAGGCGCGCGCTGATTGCGCCGGGAGATGATTTGCCGGAGCCAGACCAGGCCAAGGATGGTCGAGCCAATCGCCGTCGATATCAATTCGGGGGCAATCAGCAGGAGCGCGCCGATGACGAGCAGGGTTCGTTCGATCTTCCACAATGGCGCGGTCAGCCAGTTGGTGATGGCCGCCGACAGCGACAGAATGCCCAGCACCGCCCCCGTGAACGCCAGCAAGAAGTCCGGCCAGGTAAAGCCCTCGGTGACCAGCAGCAGCGAAGGCGAGAAGACGAACACAAACGGCACCAGTGCCTTGCCCATCGATAGCCGGAACGCGGTGTTGCCGGCCTTGAAGGCATTGCAGCCGGCAATGCCTGAAGCGGCATAGGCGGCCAGGGCGACCGGCGGCGTCACGTCAGCGATGACCCCGTAATAAAACACGAAGAAGTGGGCCACCAGCGGCTCCACATTCAACATGCCAAGCACCGGCGCGGCAACCGCGACCATGATGATGTAGTTGGCCGTGGTCGGAATGCCGGCGCCCATCAGCACGCAGACCACCGCCGTCATCATCAGGGTGAACAGCAGGGTCAGATTTTCCTGGCTCAGCAGTTCAAACGGCAGAAACGCCATGGCTCCATGCACATCAAAGGCCCATTGCTGAGCCACCGAGGTGACCATATAGGCGATCTTGAAGCCAACCCCGGTCAGTGTGACAACGCCGATAACCACGCCCACCAGGGCGGCTGCCGCCGTAATCGACAGCGTCTGGCGCGCGCCGAGCGAAAAGCCCTCATAGACCCCGACGGCGAAATCCTTGAGCCCACCCAGAAGGCCACTGCGCATGAACGACTGGATCAGATACACCACCATGCAGGCGGTGATCGACCAGAATGCAGCCGCGAACGGCGTGCGCCCTGACATCAACATGTAGACCAGCAGGATGAGGGGGATGGTCGACATCCAGCCCTCGCGCAAGACCTTGATCGCGTTGGGGAGTTCTTCCTTGCTCAGGCCTCTGATGCCCTGCCGCCGCGCCTCGAGATGCACCTGCACCAGCACGCCGAAAAAATGCATGAACGCGGGCACAATGGCCGCGATCAGGATGAGGCGCAGGGGAATGCCGAGATACTCGACCATGAGAAAGGCCACCGCGCCCATCACCGGTGGCGTGATCTGCCCACCGGTCGATGAAGCGGCCTCAACTGCCGCCGCGAAGTGGCGCTGGAAGCCGATCTTGATCATGGCTGGAATGGTCAGCGCGCCGGTGGTCACCGTATTGGCGATGGACGATCCCGATATCGAGCCAAGCATGGCAGAGGCCAGCACCGACACCTTGGCCGGGCCACCCGAATACCGTCCGGTCAGTGCGCTTGCCAGGTCAATGAACAACTGGCCCAGGCCGATGCGCTGGGCCATGACACCAAACAGCACAAAGTGAAACACATAGGTGGCAATGACCCCCAGCGCGGTGCCGTAAATGCCCTGCGAGGTCAGGTAGAGGTGATTGATAATGGTGTCCCAGCCCGCGCCCGGGTGGACAAAGATGCCCGGCATGTACCGGCCAAAATAGGCATAGGCAATGAACAGGATGGCGATGACTGGCAGCGGCCAGCCCATCGACCGCCGGACCGCCTCGAGCAGCACGACCAGCAGGACCGTGCCCATGACGACGTCGATGGCCAGCGGATTGCCGACCCTGAAGGCCAGCTCGCTATAAATCCACGGGACGTAAAATGAGGCAATGGCGCCGGCAATGGCCAGAACCCAGTCCAATACCGGCAAGCCGAGAATACTCGGCTGACGGGAAGGCTTTTTGGACCCGGCGAATGCGGCAAAGCTCAGAAAGACCAGGAATAGCGACACCCCCATATGCAAACCACGGTGGGTGGTGGCCTGGGGAATGCCAAATCCTGCAGTATAAAAGTGATAGCACGACAGCAGGAACAGAATGATGCCGACCAGCACTGCAACAGGTCGACCGACCGATCGAAAGCGGGCTTCCGGATCATATTCGGCTTCCAGAGCTTTGAGGGCTTCGGCGCTCAGAGGTTCATCGTCTTGCTTAAGGGCGCTGCTGGTCATCGCGTCTGGTCCCAATTAAAATACGCGGCCAGAAACTGGCCGCGTATGGTCGTGATCCTGGAGACTGCCTAGAGCTTCCCGGCTTCCTTGTAGAAGCGCTCTGCACCGGCGTGGAACGGAATGCCGGCACCCTGGACGGCATTGTCGAGCGTGATCGACTTGCCCTTGGCATGACCCGAGGCAAACAGGCGCTGCGTGTTGTCGTTGTAGATCGCCTTGGTGATGCCATAGACGAGGTCATCGGACAGATCCGCCGATGTCACCAGCTGGGCGCCAACCGAAAGCGTAGGGACGTCTTCGGAAACGCCGTTATAGGTGTCAGCCGGGAAACTGTCCTTGGCGAAGAACGAATACTCAGCAAGCATTTCGTCGACTTCGGGGCCGGTCACCGGCACCAGCACGATATCTTGCTGGGAGGCCAGTTCGGCAATCGCGCCGGCGGGGTAGCCGCCAACGAAGAAGAATGCATCCATCTGGCCGTCGCGCATGCGATCAGCAGCCTGGTCTGGCTTGAGATACTCTGCCTGAATATCGCTTTCGCTCAGCCCAAAGGCCTCAAGAATGATCTTGGCGTCAACCAGCGTGCCCGAGCCGGGCTCGTCCAGCGAAACCTTCTTGCCCTTCAGATCGGCTACCGATGCAATTCCGGAGTCCCGGCGGGCCACGATGTGAATGCTCTCGGGGTAGAGATTGGCGATCAGGCGCAGATTGTCGATCGCGTCCTGGCCTTCCCAGATCCCGGTGCCGGTCTGCGCCCAGTAGGCGACGTCGGACTGCGAGAAACCCGCTTCCAGATTGCCGCCAGCAACGCCGTTGATATTGCCGACCGAGCCGTTCGATGCAACGGCGGTGGCAACCAGGCCGGGCACACCGCACGAGCCGCCATCTTCACAGGCGCGCGAGCCAGGTGGGTTGGAAATGGCATTGGCGATGAGGCCGCCGATTGGATAATAGGTGCCGGCGGTGCCGCCGGTGCCAATGCGGAAGAACTGCATATCCTGCGCAATAGCTGGCTGAGCCATGAGCCCGAGCAGCGAGGCAGCTGCGATAGCGATCCATTTTTTCATGTATCTAATCCCTGTATAAGCAGTTTTTGTGCTGGCCGATTTTGCATAGGCCCGGCGCATTATGAACGACACGCCGGATATAACAACTCCTTGCAACGCGAGATTGCCGAGCGGCGGGAAAACGCCTTGCCGCAGACCGCCCTGGTGGCGATGCCCCCAAGGCAAGTTGCGCCAGCAGGATCTGCCAGCAGCGACAGACGGGCCGCTAGGATGCGCTCATGGTTTCGACCAGTATGCGGGCGGTTGTCGGGCCCAGCGTAAACCCCTGGTGCCCGTGCCCGAAATTGTACCAGAGACCGGGCTGATGTGGCGAGGGCCCGATCATTGGCAGCATGCCCGGCAGGCAGGGGCGCGTGCCCATCCAGGCCTGGTCCTCGACCTTGTCGCCCAGCTGGAACAACTGCTTTGCCGCCACGGTCGAACGCTGCAGCTGCCGCAGGCCCGGCGCCGCCTTGATGCCGTTCAGCTCGGCTCCGGTCAATACCCGCAAACCCTTGGTCATGGGCGACAGGAAGGTGCCGGTCTCGACATCCATCATCGGCAGAACGGGCCCGTTCTCGACCGCAAAGTGCAGGTGATAGCCGCGCTTGAAGACCATGGGTATGCGATGGCCGAAGCGGGACAACAGGGCTGGTGACCAGGGGCCGAGGCAGACCACCACGCGCTCGGCATTGACGGACCCGTCCTCGGTCGTAACCTGCCAGCCCTTGCCGTCCCGCTGCAGGCTCATTGCGTCGCCGCGCCTAATTTGCCCGCCGCGGCGCAGGAACAATTCGGCATAGCGCTCAACCAGTCCGCCGGGATCGCGGCAACTCCAGGCGCTGGTCCAGTGCACCGCGCCGGCCAGCGGCTGACGCAGTCCCGGTTCAGCCGCCGCCAGTGCCGCACCGTCCAGCAACTGGTGTGGCACACCATGCTCGGAACGATAACGCTCGGCAGCTGCTGCAGCCAGTTCGAACCCCCGCGCGGTACGATAGACCTTGCGGTACCCTTCGCGCGAGATGAGGTCGTCGGCACCTGCCGCCGTGATCAGCGCATTGTGGTCGGCCGTCGCCCTGTGGATCATCCTGGACCACACGGGCACGATGTTGGCGCGATAGCCACGCGGCAGCGAGTGACGCGCATAGCGCAGCGCGGGGCCAAGCCAATGGCGCATCCCGCTGAGGCTCCAGGCGACGTTATTGGTGCGGCCCAGCGCGATATCGATCAGGCTGGGCAGATCCAGCGGCAGCGGATACGGCTCGACTGCCTCGGCCTGGATGATGCCGGCATTGCCATAGCTGGTTTCCTGGCCTGGCCCGCGCCGGTCGACCACGGTCACCGCATGGCCCTTCTCCTGCAGGGCCAGCGCTGAGCCGATGCCGACCATGCCGGCGCCAAGGACGATAATCTCTGTCATGATTGGCCTAATCCTGGCTCGTATTCGGCCATCTGGGCTACGCTATTGTGGTATGGGACCGTCCGGCCAGGTCCGCAATCCCGGCGCCTGGGGCCGACATCAATTGGGTCCGGGTTGACAGAAGTTGTCGCGACTGGCGGGAACGATGTCAACCATCTTGCAGCCGTGATACGACAAGGTCATTCTGGCGCATATCGGCCCTTGCCACCATGTCCCCGGGCGCGACGCCCAACCCGTGCCATAACCCACCGCGGCCGAAACCCTGCGGGCCTGAGTTGAGGATGCCTCAGCGGCCAGTGTGGCTTTTGCCGCTAGCCGAGTTGAAGCAGCCGCCCCAGGACGTCCTCGCGGCGCAGCATGCCCACCAACTGGCCGGCCCGGAGCACCGGGAAGGATCGATGCGGCTCGGACAGAAACATCTCGGCTGCGGCAACAATGTCCAGTTCGGCGTCGATGGACTTGACCTGGGCGCTCATCTGGTCACCCACATTCCCCCGCCATTGTCTGTAGTAGCTCGCCATCATGGCCGGGCGAAAACAGTCCTTCTGGGTGAGAATACCAATCAGGTCGCCCGTCGAATTCACCACGGGCGCCGATTCCTGGCCATTGGCATGCAGCAGCCCCGCCGCCTGCCGGATCGGCATGGCAGCGTCCAGCGTCAGGTAGTCCGTGCGCATGACGGCAGAGATGGGATCAGTCATGATGGCCTGCCTCCCGCAGTCTCTTCGGGCAGGCCGCACAGCGATCGGCATCAGGGAGGCAGCTCATGCTGCCACATGAGGACTGCAGCGGGCGCCCGCGCAGCATCAGCCCAAGCGACAGCCCGGCAGTGACCAGCAGCACTATGACCGGCGCGAAGATCATCTCCATCACACTCTCCTCAAAGCAGGTGCTCGGCGAAGCGGCCGACCGCCACCCGCCGCAGCCCCGCCGGTTCGTTGAACAGGAACAGGGCGTCCACCCCCTGCTGCTGCGCCAAGGCAGGCCCGGCCGCACCTGCCGCCACCAGCGCCGTGGCCCAGCCATCTGCAGTCATCGCCGCGTCGGCAATGACCGAGACCGAGGCAGCGGAGCCCAGCACCGGCTCCGCCGTGCCGGGGTCGATAATGTGGCTGTAGCGTCGCGCGCCCAGGGTGAACCCATTCACCTTGTCGCCCGAGGTGGCAATGGCCCGGCCGCCGAGATCGACCACTTCGACGGCGCCAGCAGCGCCGAGGCGTGGGTCCTCGACGGCGACATGCCAGCCTCGACCACTGGGATGGTGGCCGCGGGCGGCGATCTCGCCGCCCAGATCGACGACAAAATCCCGCACATCGTGATGTTCGAGAGTGCGCACCATCTTGTCGAGCGCATAGCCCTTGGCGATGCCACAGAGGTCGAGGGTGAGTTTGGGGTGTCCCTTGCGCAGGGCATCGTCGGTAAGCTCGAAACCCGGGCTGTCGGCGGTAAATTCCCCGACAACCGGCCCGAACCCCCAGCGACGCACCAGCGGGCCGACCGATGGATCGTAGCTGCCGGCGCTGGCCGTGCGCAGCGCCAATGCGGCAGCGATGACCATGTGCAGCTCGGGGTCAATGCGCATCGGGTCGAGCATTTGAGCCTGGTTGAACCGGCCAATGGCGCTGTCGGACCGCCACGGCGACATCAGCCCGTCGATCCGCGCCAGCGCTGCCTCCAGGGCGGGCCGCAGGCGCGCGGCGTTCGTCTGTTCGGGCAGGGTCACGGCCCACCCCGTTCCGAAAGCGGGTCCGTCCAGCACCATCGTGGCGGGGGAGCGGGCGAAGGAGGGAGCGGCGATGGCCGCGAGGCCGGCCGCCAGAACGAGACGGCGATTTGGACGGCGAAGGGTCATGGCCTCAACTCCCGAAGTCATCGTTGAAGATGGAATGCGGCTCAACCCCGAGCTGATCGAGCGCCGAGAGCACGGCGGAGATCATGACGGGTGGCCCGCATAGATAATACTCGCAATCCTCGGGCGCGGGATGGCTGCCAAGCGCCTTGAGGAGCACCTCGTGGACAAATCCGGTCGGTCCGTGCCAGCGGTCGCCCGGGGAAGGATCGGACAGCGCCACGGTCCAGTTGAAATTGGCATGGCTGGCAGCGAGTTGCTCAAACTCTTCGACATAGAACAGGTCGGCGCGGGCCCGGGCGCCATAGAAGTAGGAGATGGGCCGCTGGGTGCCTTGTCCGAGCTGCTCGTGGATCATGGCGCGGAGCGGCGCCATGCCGACGCCACCGCCGACAAAGACCATTTCGCGCTCGGTCGGCTGCACGTGGAAGTCGCCAAAGGGGCCGGACACATCGATGCTGTCGCCCGGCTCCAGCCCGAACAGGTAGGAGGACACCACCCCCGGCGGGATCTCGGCCTCCTGTCCGGCCGGGGGAACGGCCAGCCTGATATTGAACACGACCCGCCCGCGGTCTTCCGGCCGGCTCGCCAGGGAATAGGCCCGGGTCGTGCGCTCCGACGCCTGCGCGCGCAGGCTTTCCCAGCCCGATATCCGCCAGGTCAACTGGTGTTCCGCTTCGACGTCGAGGCGGGAGAAATCGCGCTCATAGGGGGGCGCGGTGAGCAGCATGAAACTGCCGGCCCGAAACTTGAGGTCGTGTTGCGCGGGTAGTTCAAGCACCAGCTCGCGGATCAGCGGGGCCAGCATACGGTTGCTGGCAACGGTGCAGGCAAAGGTCTCGGCCGACAGGATTTCGGGGCCGACCGTCACTTCCACCGGGCCGCGCAGGTTGAGCTGGCACGCCAGTCGCACATGGTCCCGCCGCTCCCGCGCCGACAGCAGGCCGCGCTCGGTGGATCGCAGCTCGCCCGCACCTTCGCCCGTCACGATGACCCGGCACTGGCCGCAGGTCCCGCTGCCGCCGCAGGCCGCGGGCACTGCAATGCCGGCCCCATGCAGCACTTCGAGCAGCTTGGCTCCCCGCTTGGCCGGGATCACCTGGCCCCCATTGACGCTGACGGACAGCGCGATGTCGGGCACGAGCAGGGCACGCACGGCAAGCAGGCCGAGCGCCAGCGCCAGGATCAACACGATGATCAGCAGGCTGCCGAGCGCGATCTCGATCATCATGGTGCCACCACCTGCGCGAAGGCGGAAAAGCCCAGCGACATCATGCCGGTCAGGATGAAGGCAATGCCCAGGCCCTGCAGCCCGTCGGGCAGGTCGGCATAGACCAGGCGGCGCCGGATCGCCGACAGCATGATGACGGCAACGGCGAAACCCGTGCCCGAGCCAAGCCCGAAGACCGCGCTCTCGGCCAGGTCATAGTTTCGGTCCGCCATGAACAGGCTGCCGCCCAGAATGGCACAGTGGACGACAAGCAATGAGAGGAACACGCCGAATGTGGTGAACAGCGCTGGCAGGTAGCGGTCGAGCACCATCTCGACCAGTTGCACGGCAGCAGCGATCACGCCGATAAAGGTCAGCAGGCGCAGATAGCTCAGGTCGAGATCGGGCAGGCCGGCCCAGCTCCAGGCGCCGGGGGCCAGCACGAAGCGGAACAGCAGGTGATTGACGGGCACGGTGACGCCCATCACGGCGATCACGGCAATGCCGAGGCCAACCGCCGTGCCGGGCCGCCGCGACAGAGCAAGAAAGGTGCAGAGGCCCAGGAACAGGGTCAGCGGCATGTTCTCGACAAAGGCGGAACGGATGAAGAGGCTGGCGAGCTCGTTCATGGTCCCGGTTCCTTGACCCGGGTGAGGCCGAATTCGGACGTCTCGACCTGCTCGGGCCGCCAGCTCCGGATTGCCCAGACGAGGCCGCCGAGCAGAAAGAACGCGCTGGGCGCCAGCAGCATCAGGTTGAGCGGCTCGAACCAGCCGCCCTGCTCCA
Organism: Devosia alba; assembly: GCF_039938915.1. Lineage (NCBI taxonomy): Bacteria > Pseudomonadati > Pseudomonadota > Alphaproteobacteria > Hyphomicrobiales > Devosiaceae > Devosia > Devosia alba. The sequence goes on from NZ_JBDUUI010000008.1 coordinate 139,859, forward strand.
CCGTGCGCAGCACCTCGACGTCAAGCAGCGTCCCCCGGCCGAACAGCTCGCGCAGGCTGCCAAGAATGACGAGGACCAGCGAATAGCCCAGCCCGTTGCCCAGCGCGTCGACCATGGCGGGGAGCGGCCGATTGTGCAGGGCGAATGACTCGGTGCGACCCAGGACCACGCAATTGGTGGCGATCAGGCTGACAAAGACCGAGAGGCGCTGGCTCATCTCGTAGAAATAGGCCTGCAGGAGCTGGTCGACGACGATCACCAGCGACGCGACGATGATGATCTGCATGATCAGCCGGATCGAGGACGGCAGGTGGTTTCGCAACAGGCTGATGATTCCTGCGGCGCAGACGATAACAACGGTCAGGGCCGCCGCCATTGTTGCCGCGGCCGCCAGCGTGGTGGTGACGGCCAGCGCCGAACAGATGCCGAGAATCTGCAGGGTTACAGGATTCTGGCGCAGGATGGGGTCGGTAAGCGTTGACCAGGGGGACATCAGAACTCCCCTCGCCTGATGGCATCGAGCAGCGGACCGTAGCCCTGCGGTCCGAGCCAGAACTGCAGCATCCTGGCCATGGCCGTACTGGTCCTGGTGGCGCCGGTGATCGCGTCGACCTCATATTCCGTGGTCGCCGTGCCCTGGGCGACAGAGAGCCGCACGGTACCGGTCTCGTCTGCCACCTGCTTGCCGGCAAATTGCGTCCGCCAGGCCGGCTCGTCGATCCGGGCGCCCAGGCCGGGGGTCTCGCTATGCGACATGACCGCCAGGCCGGCGACGGTATTCATGTCCGCCTCGATGGCGATCATCGCCTCGATCGGACCGCCATAGCCGGTGCCGCTGACGGGCAGGATCACCAGCTCGACCCGGTCATCGGGGCCGCGCAGCAGATAGACCTGCTTGAGGTTGGCGCGGCTCCCCAGATTGGCAATATCCTCCTGCGGGGAAAGCTCGGTCCAGTTGCTCGAATTGGCCAGGGCAGCGGGAAGTGTTTCGGGGGTCACGTCCAGCGCGGCTTCGGCGCGGCGCAGGTCGACGACGACGGTGGACAGGGCCATTTCATCGGAGGCTGCGAGAATCTGGCTCAAGCCGGGGATCTCGGCAAGCAGCGCCTCGAGCCGGGTCTGCTGTTCCAGCGCGCGGTTCTGCGCCTGGATTGGCCGAAGCGCGACAGTGGCGCCCGTCACCATCACGGCGCAAACGGACGAGATCAGAAAGGCGATGACAATCGTCTTGGTCCGGCTTTCGTTCGGCAGGGATAAAAGCCTGCGCCAGAGCTGGATCGGGTTCAGTTCAGCCATGTCTATGTCTCCGGACCGCGCGCCACAAGGCAATGGCAATTTCGTCCAGCAGCGGCGCGGAAAGCGATGCCAGCAGCGCCGCAGACACGGCAATCTGCGCCGATGCGGTATCCCAGCTGGCCGCGAAGAGGACGATCAATGACCCGAACAGGGCACCATGAAGCCAGCGTCCAAGCGAGGTGGAGGCGGCGGTGGCCGGGTCGCAAACCAGAAAGACCAGGGCGAGGGCGACCGCGCTCGTCAACAGGTCGAGACTGAACCCGCCGGCGAGCACCAGCACCACCAGCGCCCCTGCCAGCACGCGCCACGGCAGCACACCGAACGCCAGCAGCAGCAATGCGGCAGGTATGGTGGCCCAGCCGATTTGAATGGCCAGGACCGGCCAGGCGGCCGAGGGAAAGCCGAAGCCGAGGAACATGATCGCCACCACAGCCGGGCTCAGCACGCTGCGCCCCCAGCCGCCAAAGACGAGTTCGCCGAATACGAAGCCGAAGCTGATGCCCAGCACAAACTGCACGGGCCCCACCTGGGGCGCCAGCATCGCAATGATCAGGGCCGACACGGCCCCTGCCGCGCTCGGCGGCTGGGCGCGCAGGGCGGTGAACAGACCCTGCCACAGCCCGCCGACAATGACCGCAAGCAGCAGGCGACTGCCGCCGGTGACGCCTTCCTCCCATAGCCAGGTGGCAGCCACCGGCAGCGCCGCCGCCAGCAGGATGAGCGCCACGGTCTCGCGGTTCCATATGCCGCGCATCATCGGTTGGCCTCGATGCGATCGAGCGACGCCCGGAGCAGATCGGAGAACCGGGGCGAGGCGGCCGTCACGTAATCGACAAGCGCCATGTCTTCCTCCAGCAGTGACAGCGCTCCAAGCTCTTGGGCTGCCTCGTCATCGCCGACCGACAGGGCCCGCAGCAGCGCCATGCCCGGCATGAGGCCGCCGAGTGCCTGTTCCACCGCGGCCGTGGCAATGATCGGCTCAGGGCGGGACGCGCGGCGCAATGCGGCATCCAGCCAGTGTTGCTGTGGCCTGGAGTTCGAGCTGTCCAGCACCGTCACCTGCCGATCGTGATAGCCGAGCCAACGCGACGGGGTGCCGTCAATCACCGAGCCGGAAAGGACCACTGTCTGCCCGGGCTTGCTGTGCTTGTAGCAGAGTTCACGCAGATCGGCGCCCGGCTGGCAGCGCACCAGCCGGGTTTCGCGCAGTCCGGGCCCCGCTACCGAAACCAGCCGCGTGGCGGGGAGGCTCCCCGTGGCCAGCAGTTCCCCAATGGCGACGACGTCCTCAATGCTGATATCCCATACCGGGCGATCGGGTTCCGCCGGATAGTGGCGGTAAATCTGGAATCCGGCAAGACCGGAGGGGTGCAGGTCTCCGACGCGCGACACCGTCACGCCGGCCATGCTCGGCACGATATCGGGTCCGCTATTCTGGCAGAGATGAACCGGCCCGCTGCAGAGCCGGACAAGCGCCGTCAGGCCCAGCGTCACCCAGTCGCCCGCTTCCCCGTCCAGCACAAGCCGCAGATCTACCGCGAGTGGCCGGGTATCAGCACCCATGACGAAGACGGCAGCCGGGCGGGCCACGGCTGCCGGGACCCTGCCGAACGGCCGCGAGCGAAAGCGCATCCAGAGGCCGGCACCTTGCAGCAGCGCGCGCAGCGCATCCGAGCCGCTGCCGCCCGCCATCTCGTCACGGGCCTGCTGCGCGTCATGGATATGCGGTTCGCGACGATCGCCAGTGGCAACGACCAGGCTGGTCAGTCTGCGGCCGGCGCCGATTTCAAGCTCGGTGATCCGTCCCGACACCGGCGCGGTGACGATACATTCGGGCCGTCGGCGATCCCGCAGGATCGGCTGACCCTGAATGACCATGTCATCGAGCTGCACCAGGGGTTCAACCCGCAGGTCCATCTGCGGGCCCAGGCTCAGGCCGGCTTCCGCCGTGATGTGGGTTTCCGGCGTCGTGGGCAGCGGATGGGGCGTGCGGATGGGCACCGTGAGGCCGCGTTTCCCAAGTCCTAAGATGGCGCAATCCTCCCTGAAGACCTCGGGGCCCAACCAGTCCGCTGGAGGCTTTGCTTGACAAGCCGGGCCTCAGCAGCGACTTTTTCATGGTCCAGTCCAGTGAGCAAGGCCGCAATGCGCATCCAATCATTACTGCTCTGGGGCAGCATACCATTCATCTTTGCCGTGGTGTCTGCCACGGGGCAGAGCCCCGGGCGAACGCCGAACATGGAAGAGATAACGCAGTGGGCCCGTTCCGGGCACGCCAATGTGCACTCGGAGTCTTTCGCGCACTGGAACGATTCCGGTGAAATACCGCCCGTCTGTTCCACCTGCCATTCAGGCGCCGGCTTCCGCTCATTTTACGGATTTGACGGCAGCGAGCCGGGACTGCCGCAAAGCCCCGTCCCCGTTGGCGGCGTGGTCGATTGCGATACCTGTCATAGTCCGGGACTGCCTGGCGTGACCGAGGTGCCGCTGCCATCGGGACGGGAGCATCCGGTGACCGGCGCCGAGGCCGCATGCATGACCTGCCATCAGGGGCGCGCATCGGGTGCAACTGTAGACAAGGCGATCGCCGGACAACCGGACGACGAGGTCAACCCCGAACTCCGCTTCATCAATCCCCACTACGCCGTTGCGGCGGCCAGCCTGCTGGGCAGTGCCGGGGCGCTTGGATACCAGTATCCCGGCAAGGAGTATCAGCCCCGGTTCCTGCATGCCCGCCCGGTCGCAACCTGCATCTCCTGCCACGAGCCCCACAATCTGAGTGTGGCCGAGGAAACCTGCCTCACCTGCCATGACACAGCAGACTCCCGGCAGATCCGGATTTCGCGCCAGAGCTATGATGGTTCGGGTAATTTGCAGCAGGGCATCCACGCCGACATCGGCGCCAATCGGCAGCGCCTGTTTGTGCTGATGGCGGACTATGCTCGCGAAGTTGCCGGCACGCCCATGGTCTATGACCCTGGAAGCCACCCCTACTTCTTTGCCGACCACAATAGCGACGGGTTGGCGGACCAGCGCGAGGGCGCGCCGGTTGCCTATGCCAGTTGGACGCCGCGCTTGCTCAAGGCCGCCTATAACTGGAAATTCGTGGGCGCCGATGCCGGCATCCACGTGCACAACCCGCATTATGCGCTGGAGCTTATATTCGACTCTGCCGAGGACCTATCGGCTGGTCTGGGCCGGGATCTGACGGATATGGCCCGATGAGGTCATCCCAGGCTCCAGGGGATTGTCGACCACCCGTTGATTGACTGAAGCCCGTTCGGCAACGTCACCGATCATCGCGAGAATGCCGATACGTTTCTGCAGCGCGCCGGTCAGACGCTGCGCAGAGCAAAGGCGCGCCTGGTTGGCGCGCCTTTGAGGGAAGAGGCTGACCTTTAGGCTCAGGCGACCTTTACGCGCACCATCTGGTACGAATAGGGGGGCAAGGTCACCGACAGTTTGCCCTTCGCGACCGTTGCGCCATCACCCTTTGTGGGGGCAACCTGCTGCTGGTCCTTCGCCGTATTGACCGCCTTGAGATCGGGATGGGTCATCACCTGGTGATCGATGACGCTGCCCGCAGCAAAGCCCTGCAGTTCCAGTTCTGTCTCAATGCTCTCGCTGGTGTGGCGATTGACGAGGAAGAAGCTGAGCGTGCCATCTTCATTGACAACCCCGGACACGTCGACAAAGGGCGAGTCCTTTGCATGCGGCGTCTCGTAGCCCGGCGAATTGACCTTGAGGTCGAGCGCTGTGCCGCGACCAAATACCGAAGCGAAATAGTAGGGGTAGTAGATGGTCTGTGCCCAGGCCGGGCCGCCTTTTTCCGTCATGATCGGGGCAATGACGTTCACCAGTTGGGCAATACAGGCGATCTTCACGACGTCGGACCGGCGGATGAAGGTATTGAGGATCAGTCCCACCATAAGCACGTCTTCGAAGTTGTAGATGTCTTCGAGCAGACCCGGCGCATGCGGCCATCCACCATTGCCGTCCAGGATCTCGCGATCCTTCTTGTTGGAATGGTACCAGACGTTCCATTCGTCAAAGCAGATATAGACATCGCGCTTGGACTTCCGCTTGGCCTTGACCTGCTTGATGGTCGCGGCAACGGTCTCGATATAGGTGTCGAGTTTTTCCGCCAGGCCCAGGAAATTGGGCGTATTGTCGTCGCGATTGGCGAAATACATGTGGAGCGAGATGTAGTCCACATGATCATAGGTATGCTCGAGCACAATACGTTCCCAATCGGGATAGCTCGGCATATCGGCATTGGATGAGCCGCAGACGATCAGTTCGAGCGAGCCATCGAACATGCGCATGGCGCGGGCCGTGTTGGCCGCCAGCTTGCCATACTCATCAGCGGTCTTGTGGCCGACCTGCCATGGACCATCCATCTCGTTGCCCAGGCACCAGAGCTTGACGTTCCAGGGTTCCTTGCGGCCGTTCTTGACGCGCAGGTCGCTCCAGTAGGAGCCGCCCGGATGATTGACATATTCGAGGAAATTGCGGGCTTCGTCGACGCCACGCGAGCCAAGGTTCACAGCCAGCATCATCTCGGTGCCGACTGTCGCACACCAGTCGGCAAACTCATGAATGCCGACCTGGTTGCTTTCCGAGGTGTGCCAGGCAAGGTCGAGACGAACCGGGCGCTGGTCGGCCGGGCCAATGCCGTCTTCCCAGTTATAGGCCGAAACAAAGTTGCCGCCGGGATAGCGCACTACCGGGACGTTGAGCTTTTTGACCAGCTCGACCACGTCGCCGCGCATGCCGTCCTTGTCAGCGGTGGGGTGGTCGGGCTCATAGATGCCCTCATAGATGGCCCGCCCCAGATGCTCGAGAAATGCGCCATAGACGCGATCATCGATCCTGCTGATCGTATAGTCCTTATTCGAGGTAACATACGCTTTCACGACACCCTCCAAGCAATCCCGTTTTTATGATTCATATCATTTCCTCCGTTGTAAACGAGGCGTTTGGCGTTGCGCAAGTGGAGGGGCCCAAAAAATATGACTATTCATCCGGCATCCTTGCAGCGCGTCGTATCTCTGTGGCCGCAGCACGCTGTCCTGGTCGCACCTGCCAGAACTACAGTCAAAATATCTATGTCTCCCGGATATTTAGCAGCATTCTTGACGCCAATCCGCAGGCGGATCGAAGGGTGTCTGGTCAGGTCCAGACCGGCCAGGCGGCGGAACCGGGGGCGCCCCGGCTGGCACACTATCGATCATTTGCGCTGTTTCTTCACGATCCCGATTCCCCTTGTGCCCATGATTGACACGCAACCCCACCTGCCGCACCATGCCGGCTTCGGTGCCGCATGAGCAGATCGACAATGCACGGCGCAAGGCTCGACAGGCTGCCGAGGGTACCGGCCCGATCGACCAGGGCCAGCCCGGCACCCAGTTTGCAACGGATATTGTGATACTTATCAAAATAGTTGATCTTTTCCGTCCTTGTGTCTTGACTGCGGCGGCGTTCCGTCTGAAAAATATTATAAATGATCGCACAGCCGCACTTTGGATAGCGCGACGGCCGACGCAGTTGTGTCTGGGGAGATCTCTATGTCTGATATCGTGCTCAAAGAGGTCAGCAAGTCCTTTGGCGTCGTGAGCGTCCTGGACAAGGTGTCCATGCAAATCAAGTCGGGCGAGTTCATCGTATTCCTGGGGCCATCGGGCTGCGGCAAGTCCACGCTTCTGCGCATGATTGCCGGGCTCGAAGAAGTCACGGACGGCGAAATCTATCTGGGTGGCGAGCGCGTCGACCAGTTGCCGCCCAATGAGCGTGGCGTGGCCATGGTGTTCCAGAACTACGCGCTCTATCCCCATATGACCGTGCGGGACAACATGTCCTTCGGCCTGCAGAACATCGGTACGCCGAAGGACGAAATTGTCCGCCGCGTCGAGGATGCAGCCCGCATGCTGGAGATAACCCAGTTACTCGATCGCAGGCCGGCCCAGCTCTCCGGTGGCCAGCGCCAGCGCGTTGCCATTGGCCGCGCCATCGTGCGCGATCCCAAGGCATTCCTGCTCGATGAGCCCCTGTCCAATCTCGACGCGGGTCTGCGCGTCCGCACCCGCCTCGAGCTGGCGCAGCTGCATAATCGGATCAGGGCGACGATGATTTTTGTCACCCACGACCAGACCGAGGCAATGACCTTGGCGACCCGCATCGTGGTGATGAACAACCGGCGCATTGAACAGATCGGCACGCCGATGGAAGTCTATTCCCGCCCCGCGACCCGTTTCGTTGCAAGCTTTGTCGGCTCCCCGGCGATGAACTTCATCCCCGTCGCGGCACTGGACGATGTGGGGGGCAAGGCATCGGTGACCTTTGCCGGGCAATCACCAGTTGAGACCGGCGTGCCTGCTGCGGGCCTGCCGACCGACAATCTGACGCTGGGCATCCGCGCTGAATCGGCGCGCATCACCCAGGGCGAAGGCGCCATCAAGGGCGTTGCCGACGTGGTGGAGCGCCTGGGTGAACGGACACTGGTCTATACGCGCTTGCCCGACAGCACGATCCTCGTCGCCGAAGATGCCGGCATCAGTCAGATCCAGCCAGGCGATGCGGTGAACATCACCATCGACGGCAATGCCGCCATTCTTTTTGACGAGAGCGGAAAGGCCTACCACGCCGCTGCCTGAGGCGGCGCGACACAATCAACTGGAGGCAAGCGCTGGGAGGCTCCGTGCTCCAGGACGAGAAATTCAGGGCCGCAACGCGGTCGTCTGAATATCGGCGCGGTCTCCGCTTCGCCAGCGAACCGCAAAGCTGAGGAATGGCGTGGGGTCAAACCCCAAAGGGAGGAAGAACATGAACAAGATTTTCAAGCTGGCTATGCTGTCGACGACCGCAACCGCGCTGTTGCTCAGTGCCGTACAGGCGCAGGAAACCGTCGTGTGGTGGGACTTCCTCGGTGGCGGCGACGGCGTGCGCATGAAGTCGCTGATCGAGCGCTTCAACACCGAGCATGAAGGCGAAATCACCATCGAAGGCACGACGCTTGAATGGGGTACCCCATTCTACAGCAAGGTGCAGACCTCGTCGGCCATCGGCGAAGGCCCGGACGTGATGACCTATCACCTCTCGCGCGTTCCACTTGGGGTTGATTCAGGGGCGCTGGCCGAAATCAGCACCGATGATCTTGCTGCGGTTGGCCTTGGGGCGGACACTTTCGCTTCGGCAAACTGGGAAGCCGGACAGAGCGACGGCAAGCAGTACGCCGTGCCGTTCGATATCCACTCCATCGTCCTTTATTACAACAAGGACAAGCTGGCCGAAGCCGGTCTGCTTGGCGAAGACGGCAAGCCCACAGGGCTCGATGGCGCCGACAACTTCATGGCGGCCCTCGAGCAGTTGCAGCCCAATTCGGAGTATGCGCTGTCGCTGCAGACGTCGGGCGATGGTACGCCGTGGCGCGTATTCTACTCGCTGTTTGGCCAGCAGGACGGCGTTTTCCTCGGTGAAGACGGCACCTTCCTGCCCGATGACAGCATTCCGAAAGCCGTGTCTGCGGTCGAAACCATGGCCAGTTGGGTCGAAGGCGGCTTTGCGCCTGCCTTGACCGAATATGAAGGCTCGGTGGCCTTGTTCACTTCGGGCGCCGCTGCCCTGCACATGAACGGGGTTTGGGAAGTCCCCACCATGACCGACCTTGCGGCCAAGGGTGAGCTGGGCTTCGAATGGGGCGCCATTGCCATCCCGACCTTCTTTGATCATCCCGCGACCTGGGCGGATTCGCATGGCTTTGCCATCCCGAGCAATGGCGGCAAGGAAATGACGCCCGAAAAGAAGGCGGCCGTGTTCGAAGTCATCGCATGGATGAACAAGAACTCCCTGGCCTGGGCTGACGCTGGCCATATCCCGGCCTATTCGCCGACCCGCGACAGCGAAGAGTTCAAGACCATGGAGCCGAACGCGACCTATTCGGTTCTCGCCGACACCGCCGTGTTCGATCCAAAGTCGACCCTGGCTGGCGTTGCCTCGCCCGTTTACGACGCTGTCGCGAACTATATCGCCCCGGCGATGAACGGCGAAATGTCGCCGCAGGATGCCATCGACGAGATGAAGGCCGACCTGCAGGATCAGGCCGACTAACATTGCGAAGCACAGGATCCGGCGGCCACCCGTCGCCGGATCTATCTTAGGGCGGGAGCAGCATGCTTAGAAATCACCGACAAGAGATGGTTGTTGCCCTGCTGTTCGTGCTGCCGTTCGTCCTGATTTATGGCGTGCTGTTTCTGTGGCCGACCTTTCAGATGGTCTATCTCAGCTTCACCGATGCGCCGCTGATCGGCCCCGGCGAGTGGATAGGCATCGAAAACTACGTTGAGATGTTCGACGATCGGCGGTTCTGGACCTCGGTAAGAAATACCGCCTATTTCGTTGTCCTGACCGTGATCCCCAACACGCTGATCGGCCTCGTCATCGCCATGATGGTGTCGCGCCTGAAAGGCTGGCAGCAGAGCCTTATCCTGGCGATGTTCTTCCTGCCCTATATCCTGCCGGTGACCGTGGTCTATCGTATCTGGAATTGGATGTTCAACGTCCAGTTCGGCATCATGCAGTACCCGCTGACCTGGATTTTTGGCAAGGCAACCCCTGTGTTCCGCACGCAATGGATGTTCATGCCTGCCGTGGCTTTCGTCACCGTGTGGTGGACCTGCGGCTTCAATATCCTGCTGTTCCTGTCCGGTCTGCGCTCGATTTCGACCGATATCTATGAAGCGGCAGCCCTCGACAATGCCAGTCGCTGGACCATTTTCCGCCGCATCACCTGGCCGCTGATCTGGCCCGTGACAGCGCTGGTTCTCACCATCCAGCTGATCCTGCAGCTCAAGATCTTTGACCAGGTCTACCTCTTTGTGCAGGGCGGGCGCCCTGACCCCTCAATGGTTATGGTGCAATATATCTACAGCCAGGCCTTCCAGAAAAACGAGGGCGGCTATGCCGCGGCGATCTCGGTGGCGTTGTTCGTGATTGTCATCGTCTTTTCCATCCTGCAGTTCCAGGTTCTCCGTGGGCGAGGTCAGAAATGAGCACCGTCGAAAGCCGCGCTGCCACCCTGGACTCGGGAGCCACGACACGTCGCTCGCGCGCCAACAAGGCGTTTGACATCGGTGGACTGATCCTGACGCTGATCACGGTCATCTTCGCTGTCCTATGGGCCTTCCCGATCTATTGGGCGCTCATCACCACGCTCAAGCCGGAACAGCAGGCGATCGCCAAGACCGTCGAGTTCCTGCCGCGAACCTGGACGGTGGAGGCCTATTGGCACGTGCTGGTCAACACCATGATCGGCCGCTGGTACATCAACTCGCTGGTGACTTCGCTCGCCGTCACGGTGATCACCCTGGGGACCAGCGCACTGACCGCCTACGCGCTGTCGCAGCTGCGATTTCCGGGTCGCACGGTGCTGTGGTACCTGATCCTGGCCAGTTTCATGGTCCCCCTGACGGCGCTGATCGTCAATCACTTCATCCTGATGGCGCAGTTCTCGCTGATCAATACCTGGATGGGCGTGGTCCTGCCCCAGCTCATCCATCCGGTGGTGATCATCGTCTACAAGAATTTCTTCGACTCGGTACCCAAGGAATATCGCGAAGCCGCCAAGATGGATTCTGCCGGTGAGTTCCAGATTTTCCGGCGTATCTACCTGCCGATGAACTGGGGTGTCACCACTGCCTTGGCCATCGTCACCTTCATCGGCGCCTGGAACGCCTTCCTGTGGCCATTCCTTGCCGTGTCGCGGCCTGAAATGATGAACGTCGCCGTGGGCATCACCTCGGTCAATGACGCGTTCGGCGTGCAATATGCCCGCGAGCTTGCAGGGGCCATCCTGGCTGCGCTGCTGGTGGCGGTGCTCTATCTGATCTTCCAGCGCCGCGTGACCCAGGCGATCATGCTCTCGGCAGGGGTCAAGGGCTGAACAATGCCCTGATCGGCCACCTGCCCGAGGCCCATTCCAGACCCTGCGGAGCGGCAATCGGGGCCGCTCTGCACGAGGAGCGGCCCGACGGAAACACTGGTCCCGGAACCAGCGACCCCGCGGCGGCCGTCAGCGGACAGACAGCGTCATTCACGTAAACTGCTTGAGCGCAGAGCTGGAGTTGGTTGCGTGCCGTGGGCCGGGTGTTCGTTCGTGATGCCCAGGGGTAATTAGTCTCGCGGATTTTGGGTCTTGAACCAGTCCAGGATTTCCGAGCCCGTCAGCATGGCCACCCCCTCGTGGCCCAAAATATAGTCATAGAGCATCTCGAGATATTTGATGCGATGGGGCGCGCCGGTCAGATAGGGGTGGATGGAAATGGCCATCACCCGTGGGTGCTCGCTGCCCTCGAGATAGAGTCGATCAAACTGGTCGACGCCGCGCCTGTAAATCTCGTCGGACCGGTGCCCCTGCACCGCCGTCATCACTACGTCGTTGATCTCGACCGTATAGGGCACCGAAACGATCGGGCCCGATGTGGTCTTGAGCGTTACCGGCTGGTCGTCGAGGCACCAGTCACAGACATATTCGATGCCGGCTGCCGCCAGCAGATCGAGCGTGTCGAGGGTTTCAGTCAGGCCCGGGCTTTCCCAGCCGCGCGGCGGCGCGCCGGTCAAGGTCTCGATCGCCGCAATGGTGTCGGCAATGGCCTTGGCCTGATCCTCGACGCGGTGCATCGGCCGCTGCACGAAGCCGTGGCCGATGAAATCCCAGCCCGCCGCATGCGCGGCGCTGCAGGCCGCTTCATAGACGCTGCACGCCGAGCCGTTGACGGCAAAACTGGCGCGCAGATTGCGCTTGCCCAGCACCTCGAGAAAGCGCCAGAAGCCCACCCGCATGCCATATTCATGCCAGGCCCAGTTCGGCACGTCGGGCAATAGCGGCTGTCCCGTCGGCGGCGGCAGCACCGCCCGCGGCATGGGGCCGGCGGGCGACCAGTTCTCGACATTGACAATGGTCCACACCGCGATGCGCTCCCCCTTGGGCAGGCGCAGCCGGGGCCGGTCGACAATGGGGGAATAGTCGAGGCGGTCCCGGATGATGGCAGGGTTGATGTCGGCGTCGGTCATGGATGGGATCTCGTCAGGCATAGCGGTGGAAGATTTCGGCGATGGCGGCGCGGTCGCGCCCCTGCGCCAGCAGGAAGGCCAGCAGCAGCCGCGCCTTTGGGGCACTCAGCAGGCCGGCGGGAATGAGCCCCCGGGCGATCAGGTCGCGCTCGGAACCGGCAAAGCCATAGGTGGTCTCGAAAACCGGCCCGGCCGGCACGCGCGACGCCAATACGATGGGCAGGGTCGCGGGCAGCGCCGCCAGGGCCGGCAGCAGCGCGGCCGGTATATGCCCGGCGCCCATGCCCTCGATGACGAGCCCAGCATAGCCAAGCGCCGCTGCGGCCCCGATGAGATCGCCGTCATCCCCCAGGCCCGGCTTGAGCATGGCGACCCGCGCTAGCTCCGGCATCGCGCCGTGCGCCTCGGGGCGCTGCGGCCGGAGCAGGATGCGCACACGCTCCTCGATCACCGCGCCCAGCGGTCCAGCCGAGGGGCTGGTAAAGGCCGATGGCAGGCCCTTATGCGATTTCTCCACCAGCGCGGCGGCGTGGATCTCGTCGTTGAGCACCACCAGGGCGCCCAGCCCCCTGGCGCTCTCCGCGGCGGCAACGCTGATGGCGACAAGCAGGTTTGCCGGGCCGTCGGCGCCCGGCGCAGCGGCGCCACGCATGGCCCCCGTGACCACCAGCGGCGCGTCTGCGGCGTGGGCCAGACCCAGGAGAAACGCGGTCTCATCGATGGTGTCGGTGCCCTGGACCACCACCACCCCCCGCGCGCCCGAGGCGATGGCGGCAGCAACGCGCTGCGACACCTGCCGCAGCTGGGCAAAGCTCAGCGACGCGCCCGGCACCAGAAACGGCGTCTCCACGGTGATCGCGGCAATATCGGCCAGCTGCGGCACCGCCGCAATCAGGTAAGCCCCGTCCAGCGCCGGGACGATCCCGCCCTGCGGTTCGGGCATCATGGTGATGGTGCCGCCCAGGACGATCACATGGACGCGCGGCAAACTGGCAATAGTCAAAGTTCTGTCTTCCGTTTTCTGCCGCCCGCACCCGCTCAGGACCGTCGGGCCAGCTTGACCACCTGTTGAGCAAGGGCGCCACCAGGTTGAGCCAGTTGCTCCAGTATGGAGAAGTGGTTGTCCCCTGTCAGCGGCAGCAGCGTGCCGTCATGGCCCGCCGAATGCCAGGCCTGCGCGTAATCGACCGACTGGCGTTGCAGCTCGGGCAATTCAGCCGTGCCATAAGCCATCACCAGCGGTCCTGCCCGCGACCGAATGGTGTGGATGGGGCTCAGCTGCTGCACATCAGCAGGGGTCAGCCCCAGTTTGTCATTGAGCGTGCCCAGCCGGATCGGCTCCAGATCGAATATGCCCGAAACGGCCAGTCCCGCATCGACCTGCGGCAGCGCCATGGCGCTCGCCGCCAGCTGCCCGCCGGCCGACCATCCCGAGACAATCAGCTGTCCGGTCGCAAGGCCCAGGGCCGGGCCCTCCTGGCGCAGCCAGGCAAGCGCCGCGGCGATTTCGTCCATGATCTGACCGAGGCCCGCAGCCGGCGCCAGCGTATAGCCGGGCACCGCCACATCAATGCCCGCCGCCAGCACGCCTTCGGCCATGCAGGAGAACACATCCCTGGAATTGCGCTGCCAGTAGCCGCCATGGATGAAGACCAGCAGCGGCGCATGGGCGGCGCCGGAGTGGAAGATGTCCATCCGGTTGCGTTCGCGCGGACCATAGGACAGTCCGGTCAGCTCGGGCAGCCGGGCCCGCAGCGCCTCACTCCGCCGGGTCCAGTCCGCCAGCATCGCCGCACTGGTGCTGACCGCACCGCTATTGTCATAGGCGCGGTCCAGTTCGGCCCGGTCCATGTCCCGCCACAGCGGTGGCGCCGCCTGCACTGCCGTTGTGCTCGAGGTCACGCCGCAACCTTGGCGTGGTGGCTGTGCAGCTTGTCCGCCAGCGAGCGGCGCAGGGCGTTGAACTCGGCGCCGGCCACGTCGCGGGGACGCTGCAGTTCTATGGCGATGTCGCTGTCGATGCGGCCCGGCCCGGCACTCATCACGATCACCCGGTTGGACAGCACGATGGCCTCCTCAATGGAATGGGTCACGAAAAGCACCGTCAGCTTGGTGCGCTCCCACAGCTCGAGCAGTTCGTCCTGCAGCCGTTCACGCGTCATGGCGTCGAGCGCCCCGAAGGGCTCGTCCATCAGCACCATTTCGGCCTCGTTGGCCAGCACGCGGGCGATAGCGACGCGCTGCTTCATGCCACCCGAGAGCTGGTGCGGATAGACATCGGCAAAGCGGGCCAGGCCGACCAGATCGATGAAATGATCGACGGTTTCCTTGATCTCTTTTCTGGGGCGCCGGCGCGAGGCGGGACCGAAGCCGATATTGTCGCGCACGGTGAGCCAGGGAAATAGCCCGTAGTCCTGGAACACCATGCCGCGCGTGGGGTCCGGCCCCTTGATCGGCCTGCCCCACATCAGCGCCTCGCCGCTGCTGGCGCTCTCAAAACCGGCCACGATGCGCAGCAGGGTCGACTTGCCGCAGCCCGAGGCCCCGATCAGGCAGACGAACTCGCCGCGCGTGATGTCCAGATTGGCGTTTCGAAGCGCCTCGATGCGGCGTCCCTGAACGTCGAAGGTCTTGCCAACATTGCGCAGCGAAAGAACGGGCGGGGTTGCGCTAGACATGATTGGGGCTCCAGGACAAAAGTTTGCGGCCGATCATCAGGATGATGCGGTCAGAAATAAAACCCGCCACGCCGATGGCGATCATGCCGCAGATGACGATCTCGGTGCGCGACAACTGGCGGGCTTCCATGATGATGGCGCCCAGCCCGACCGACACACCGGTCATTTCGCCGATGACGATGATCATCCAGGCAAAGCCGAGCCCCAGGCGCAGGCCGGTGAAGATGGCGGGCAACGCCGCCGGCAGTACTACCTTGGTGAATTGCGCAGATGGGGTGCAGCCGAGCATGCTGGCCGCCTCGAACAGCCGCGGCTCGACCGAACGCACGCCGAACACAGTATTGATCAGGACCGGGTAGAAGGCGCCGAGGAACACCAGGAAAATCGCCGAGGTCGGCCCGATGCCGAAGATGATCATGGCTAGCGGCAGCCAGGCCGTCACCGGAATCGGTCGCAGGATCTGCAACATGGGGTCAAACATCTGTCGCACTGTCGCGATGCGGCCGATCATCAGCCCGAGCGGCAGCGCAACAATGACGGCGAGGAAGAAGCCGCCATAGACGCGGGACACCGAGGCAATGACGTGGTTGAGCAGCGTACCGCTGAAAAAGTCGTTGCGCACACCCCCCACCGCCAGGTCATAGAAGGCGATGGCCACCGCCGATGGCGGGGGGATCAGGCTATAGCCCTCGCCCGTCGTTGCCAGGTGCCAGGCTGCCAGCAGCAGCAGCGGCAGGATCAATGCAAGGACAGGTTCACGCAGCCGGGACGCCTCGAAGGCAGATTGCCTCCGAGGCGCCGCAGCGGCGGGCGGGATGGTCCGGTCGGCCGCAATGCTCATGGGTTAGGCTTTCTGCTTGAGTTCCTCGACAAAGCGCGTGTCGAAAAGCGTGTCAAAATCGGGAAGCGCCTGGATCTGGTTCAGCTCGACCATGTGCTGGGCATAGATCTTGGACTGGCTCAATTCGGTCTCGCCAAAATACCAAGTCAGCTCGACATTGGGTGCAGATAGCTCGATGGCCTCGCGCTGCTGCCCCAGCTTCATCACCGCCATTTCGACCATCGCCTCGGGGTTGGCCATGGCGTATTCCGAAGCCTGACGGTGAATGTCGAGAATGACGCTGGCCAATTCGGGGCGTTCGGCGAGCGTGTCGCTATGGGCGCCGAAGATCATGTTGAGCGCGCCCATCTCGGTGCCATAGGGATACTCGACAATCTTGCCGACACCCGAGGCCAGGCTGACGCCCGGTGCAGGCTCCGCGCCGACATAGGCGTCGATGTCGCCCCGCGCCAGCGCCAGATGCATTTCGCTGAACGAGATGCGCACCGGGGTGATGTCGGCGATCGAGAGGCCCTCCATGCGCAGGCGCTCGAGGATGAAGACCTCCTGCGTCGAGCCGGGCCAGATCGCCACCCGCATGCCCTTGAGGTCGGCAATGCTTGCGATGGGGCTGTCCTTGCCGGCCACCACGCCCATGCCCTTGTTGCAGGCGCCGCCGATGACGACGATCGGCTCGCCTGCCGCCGCACCCAGCGTTGCCGCCGCGATGCCGAACATGCCGAAATCGACCGACTTGGTGACGACGGCGTTCTTGCCTTCGGTCGGGCTTTCAAAGGGAATGACCTCGACCTTGTAGCCCGCTGGCGTGAACTGTTCGTAGAAGTGCGGCGCGATGGAATGGATGAGCTTGAGCGCGCCCATCTTGATCACCGTCTCCGACTGCGCCCGCACGAAGGGCATGGGCATCAGGGCGGTGGCAGCGGCGCCTGCGGCGGTAGTGGCGAGAAATTTGCGTCTGTTCATCATGGCCTGTTCTCCTGAGCGGCAATGGTTATTGCGGGGTTGTTCTGATTGGCTGAACCGGCGGCGAGATAGTGCCGCCAGCCGCCGAATGCGGTGATGTTCTCGGCGTCGGTGAGGGCGTAGTTTTCGCAGATGAAGCCCTTTACGATGGCGCCATCCTCGGTCTCCACCGAGCCGATGCCGAGCGGTCCGGGAATGGCCGCAACGAAGCTGCCGAATTCCCGCACCGGCACGTCCCAGAGCTCGATCTCTATGCCGCCAGGCCCGCCATCGCGCGACAGGCCCGGCTTGGCCGGCGTCGAATTTGGCAGCGCATAGAGGCTGTAGCCGGTGGCTGTGCGCGTGGTGAGGACAAGGCTCGCGCCGCGCTCCGTCAGTTGCCTGTTGAGCGGCTGACCTTCGAGATGCGCGCCAACAACCGCAAGACGAATGCTTTCCTGCTCGTTGTTCACAGGAACGACAGCGCTGGACTGCGTGAGAGGGGTCGAGCCGGCGCCGAGCCTGGCCGCTGGGTCGCTGCGATGGAGACGGTCGCCCATTTGGGCAAGCATGCCGTCGCTGAACTGCGGACCAATCAGGGTGACGCCGACAGGCAGCCCCTTGTCGCCCCAGCCGGACGGAACGGAGATTGCCGCCATATCCAGCAGGTTCACGAAGTTGGTGAACAGTCCCAGTTTCGAATTCAGGGCCATCGGGGCCGCCAGCATGTCATCAATCGTGGGGTGCTCGGGCGCCGTGGGCACCAGCAGCAAATCGATATCGTCCAGCGCCGTGCGGACCTGCAGCGCCAGGTCCGCCAGGCGGTATTGCGCGTTGAAGGCATCGACGGCGGAATACTCTGTGCCCGATGTCACGATCTCGCGCACGACGGGATGGATGCTCTCGGGCTGGCTCTGGGCAAAGTCGCTGATCGCAGCGTAGCGCTCGGCGACCCAGGGGCCGGCATAGAGCAGCGAAGCGGCTTCCTCGAAGGGCGCGTAGTCGATCATGACCGGGGCGCCTCCCAGACTTTCGAGGCCGGCGATGGCGGCCTCATATCGCGTCGCCACATCCGGCGCGCAGCGCGCCAGCACTGCTGGGTCCAGCACCCCGAAACGGAAGGCGTTCAGGCTGGTTGGTGTCACGGCGCCATCCTTGGCACGCGAATAGGCATCCTCGCCGTCGTAGACAGATGCCACGCGCAGGACGGTCAGTGCATCCTGCGCCGTGCAGGCCAGGATCGATACGCAGTCCAACGTGCGGCATGCCGGTAGAACGCCACGCGTGCTGATCAGCCCCCTGCTCGGCTTGATCCCCACAATATTGTTGAACCCAGCCGGCACCCGCCCTGATCCGGCCGTATCGGTACCCAGCGCAAAGGGCACCAGGCCCTTGGCAACCGCGACTGCCGACCCTGAACTCGAGCCGCCCGAAACATAGCGGGAATCAAAGGCACAGGACGGGATACCATAAGGCGACCTCGTCCCGTTCAGCCCGGTCGCGAACTGGTCGAGATTGGTCTTGCCGACAGGGATCGCCCCGGCCTCGATCAGGCGCTCGACCACGAAAGCCGATGCCTGGGGCTCGAAGGCAAATTGGGGGCACCCGGCCGTGGTCTCGAGGCCTGCAACATCAATATTGTCTTTGACGCCGAACGGGATGCCGAAGAGCGGCAGATCCTCGCCGGCGTCCAGCCGTGCCTTGGCCGCTGCCAGCAAGGCATGCGCCCGGTCGCGCGGCATCACGGAGATCCAGACCGGAAGCCCTTCGGCTTCCACGGCGTCGAGCGTGTCATCCAGATCGCGGAAAGCATCGCGACCGGCGCGGTAGGCTGCAACCTGCTCAGAGATTTCAGAGAACGCCGCAGGCGATGATGTTGCGAGACTGGTCAAGGCTGCGTTCCTGTTGGTTTGCTGTCCCTACCGTAGCGAACCTTGCGTTGCCGTCTATTGCTAGTTTTTGACTGCTGTGTTGCGTTATGCTCAACACGACGCAAATGGGGGAGCCGGATGAAACACCTCAAGACCATGCAGTGCATTGACGATGTGGCGGGCAGCGGCTCGATTCGGCGAAGCGCAGAACGCCTATCGATCACGCCGTCTGCGTTGACCCGCCGAATACAGGATTTTGAGGCCGAGCTGGGCACGCCTGTCTTCGAGCGCATGCCGCAGGGAATGCGGCTCAACGCGGCCGGGGAACTGCTGCTGCGCCACATCCGCGCGCAGCTCTCCGATTTCGAGCGGTTGCGCTCCCAGATAGCTGATCTTTCAGGGGTCCGCCGCGGCCATGTGACCATCGCTACCAGCCAGGCTTTCGCACACGATCTCATCCCCCACGAAATCGCCATCTACCGGGCACAGCACTCGCTCGTCTCCTTCTCCGTCCTGGTGCGCGACCACTTCCATGCCGTAGAAGCGGTTGCCGCCTTCGAGGCCGATGTCGCACTGGTCATCGCCCCGCCACCGGCACCGGAGTTTCAGCCGCTGCTGGTAATCCACCAGCCGCTATGCGCCCTGATGAGCAAGGACCACCCCTTGGCGGCTGCCCGGACACTGAGATTGAGGGAGTGTCTTGAATATCCGATCGCAATGCCGGGGCCGTCGCTGGCCATCCGTCACCTGCTGCAGGGCGCAATTGTTCGCGCCGCACTACCCGTCAATAGTGTGGTCGAGTCCGACTCTTTCGAGGTGCTGCGAAGCTATGCCGGGGGCGAGCAGGTCATTTCATTCCAGATACGGGCTGGCATCCCTCAGGGAAACAGCAACCTTGTGGCGCGCGAAATCGATCATCGGGATATGCCGCTGACCCAATTGGTGCTTGGCCAGTTGCGAGGCCGATCGCTGTCGGTCGCCGCCTCAAAGTTTGTCGATCAAATCTCGGGCAGCCTGCACACTCGCTATGGCGCCGGCGGGTGACCTGACCAGGCCTGTCCAAAGCGGGGCCGTTGCCGGTCTGCCGGCTTTGGGGATGCGGCGCCATTGGCGGGTATCGGTCAAATTGTCATGGATGTCGAGGAACTGGCTGCCGGCGCGAGTTCCTGGGCAGCGTTGACCAGGCTACGCGTATAGAGATTGAGGGGGGCGGTAAGGATATCGCAGGTCGGCGCCTCTTCGATCACGCGGGCATTGCGCATCACCAGCGTCCGATTGCACAGGGCCCCCACGACAGCCAGATCGTGGCTGATAAAAATCAGGCTCAGGCGGCGTGTCAGCCGCAGTCGCGACAGCAGATCGAGCACCTGCGCCTGTACCGTGACGTCCAATGCCGAGACGATCTCGTCGCAAATCAGAAGCTCGGGCGAGACGGCGAGGGCCCGGGCGATATTGACCCGCTGCCGCTGCCCCCCGGACAGTTCTCCAGGATAGCGCGTGAGATGGTGACTGCCGAGATCCACCTCCTCCAGCAGCCGCACGGCTTCGTCACGCCAGGTGCGGCGCGGCTTGCCATAGATGGCGAGCGGCTCGGTAAGCGCCTGCTCGACATTGAGGCGAGGGTTCAGCGCGCCGTAGGAGTCCTGAAAGATATACTGGATGGCCTGGCGATCAGCGGTTGTCATCCTGGCGGGGCGGAGTTCGCGGCCCTGAAAGCGAATGCGCCCGCGGTCCGGTCCAACGAGGCCCACCAGCACCTTGCCCAGCGTGCTCTTGCCGCTGCCGCTCTCGCCGACAATCGCCAGAGCATCGCCGCGACGAAGCGCGAAATCGACAGCATCGAGCGCCTGGATGCGAGGGCTCAGCGGGCCCTGGCCGGGATAGCTGACACTCAGGTCGGAGACCGAGAGAATGTCGTCGCGCGTCTGCTCGCTGGAGGCGGCGGCCGTGGCAACGAGCCTGGGGCGGCTTTGCAGCAGCATGCGCGTATAGTCGTGGCGGGGCGCGCCCAGAACAGATGCGGTTGGTCCCGCTTCCATCGCTGTGCCGCGCTGCAGCACCACGACACGCCTGGAATATTTCGAGACGACGCCGAGATCATGGGTGATGAGCAGCATCGCCATGCCGCGCGCCTGCTGCAGGGAATGCAGAAGCTCCAGGATTTGCGCCTGGACGCTCATATCGAGTGCCGTCGTGGGTTCGTCGGCAATCAGCAGGTCTGGATCCCCCGCCAGTGCCGAAGCGATGACGACGCGCTGCTGCTGGCCGCCGGAGAGTTCATGGGCGTAGCGGCGGCGCACATTGGGAACGTCCGCGAGCCCCACCTCGGCCAACAGCTCCCCGACGCGGCGGTAGGCATCGGCGCGGCTCAGGCCGCTTGGCAATGCCTCGCGAATGTGGTCGCCGGCATTCATCAGCGGGTTGAGAGCGGCAGCGGGGTCCTGGAAGACAACACCAATGCGCTTGCCGCGAAACGCCCGCATCTCACGCTGGCCGAGCGCCAGCAGATCTGCGCCATCGAACACGGCCTTGCCCGAAATACGCAGGCTGGTTCCCGGCGGTGCCAGACCCACCAGTGACATGGCCGTGATCGACTTGCCCGACCCCGATTCGCCGACGAAACCCAGCGTTTCCCCCTTGCCGATGGAAAAGGACAGGCCGCGGATAACCTCGACTGGGCCGTTGCGGGTGTCGAGGGTAACGTGCAGGTCGGTGACACTGAGCAACGGGGTCATCAGATAGTCCTCAGCCGCGGGTTGATAAGCTTGCGGATGACGTCCGCAACGAAGTTGGCGAAGATCACCGTGACCCCCAGCCAGATGATGATCGCCTGGACCACGGCATAGTCCCGACCGCGGATGGCCTGGAGGGTGAGTGTGCCGAGGCCTGGCAGGCCGAAGACAACTTCCATCGTGATCGCACCGGTGAAGATGCCGGCCAGCATCAACCCGACAATGGCGATGGTGACGGTGAATGCATTGGGCAGGATGTGTCGCAGCACGATCGAGGTGCGGCTGAGGCCACGAGCTTGCGCGGCGCGGACAAACTCGGCTGTCTCGGCCTCGCGCATGTCCTCATGCAGGGCCTTGGTAATGGAGCCAGCCGCATCCATGCCCAGAATGATCGCCGGCACGAGGAAGTTGCCGATAGCGGAAATCCAGTCGAGCCAGACAGCGAAGACGATCAGCGACACGATGCCGATGGAAAAGGTAGGGACCGCGATCGACCAGATGGTGATGATATCCACGATCTTGACGAAGATGGAGCGCGGGAACAGCACAGCCAGTACCGAAACGGAAACGCCGACAACCACACCGATGACCAGGGCTGTGGCGCCCAGCAGCAGCGTCGAAGGAAGCACCGCACCCAGCAGGTCGGCGATAGGACGGGCGAAGCGTGCCGACTGACCAAGATCGCCGGAGAGGATCATCATCGACCAGTCCAGGAACTGGGTCAGCCAGGGCTTGTTGAGGCCCAGTTCCTCGCGCATCACCGACTGCTGCGAATAGGTTAGCGAGCCTTCGATACCGCGCACATCCACCACATCGCCCGGGATCATGCGGATGAGAAAGAAGGTGAAGACGATGATGCCGATGGTGACAGCCACGGCGCGTAGCAGATCAACGCCTATGCTGGCTGCAAACCGGAAACTGTGGGAGTTCATGCCGGAATCCTTTTCTGCGCGGGAGTCAGTCGTTGGCGCTGGGCGTTGCCGATGATGGCGAGAGCGAAGGTAATGGCCGAAAGGGCCAGGATCGGCGCGAGGAGAGCGTGCGGCGCCCCCTCCATGTATGGTGTGGCGGCTGCGATCATGCGGCCCCAGGTGGGTTGCTCTGAAGAGGCGCCCAGACCAAGGAAGCTGAGAACGGATTCAGCAACGATGCAGCGCGGCAGGATGATCGCGAATTGAGTGATCAGGGCACCGCCGATATTGGGCAGCACATGCATGATTGCGATACGCCTGGGGCCCGCCCCCAGGACCTTGGCGGCCTGGGTATAGGACTGCGCCATCTGCTGCTGGTAGGTAGCGCGGGTGATGATGGCGAAATTGGGCGCAAACGATACGCCAAGAGCCAGAACCACGGAAAACGCTCCCGGCTCGAAGGCCACGATAAATGCCAAGGCAAACAGGATGCCTGGCAGGGCGCGAACGAGATCCACCACGGCGAAAAGTCCATACTCGACGGGTTTGCCCAGCGGCATGGCAAGCAATGCCGTGCCGGCGCCGAGCACCAGCGCCAGCAGAGCCGCACTGGCGCCGTAGAAAAGGCTGAGGCCCGTTCCAACCATCAGCCGGGAGAACACGTCCCGTCCGCCGTCGTCAGTGCCCAGCAGATGCCCATTGCCGGGCGCCTCGTTCATGGCGGCGCTGAACATCATCGGATCGTGGGTGGCGAGCCAGGGGCCCGCCACCGCGATGATCATGGCCGTGACGAAGATGCCCCAAGCCAGCGTGGTAACCGGATCCAGGCGCGCCAGGCGGGCGCTTGTGGTCCGTGTCAGGGTTTCTGTCGTCATTGCCATCCTCCAGGCTAGGGGTGGTTACTCCTGGTCCATCCACGCAAAGGCCAGACCGCCATCGACGCGGTGTGCCGATGTGTTGAAACCGATCGTCATGTCGTGCACTTTCGGGCTGATGGCGTAGACGGACGGCTTCTGGCTGATGCTGAAGGTGTAGTAGTTGTCCATCACCCGCTGCCAGGCCTGCAGGTAGAGGGCACGGCTTTCATCGAGATCCGCGGTGGAGATCGCCCCCTCAATCAGGGCATCGAGTTCGGGGTCCTGAACGCCGCCCCAAAGGCCCGGATTGGGGCCATCGCTCATCAGCCTGACGTAACGCAGGAAGATGTCATTGCGGGCGCCCGAACCGCCGGGGAAGATGTCCCAGTCGTATTCCGACAGCGCGCGCTGGTAGCCGAGATCGTCATATTCGCGAACATCGACACCGAAGCCGAGGCTGCGCAGGACCTGGGACATGAGCGGGCCGCTGCGGCTCCCCACGGTCGACACCATGTAGAGCGTATGGTCAGCCGGATTGACACCCTCCTCGGCCAGCATCTGCTTTGCCTTTTCGAGGTCGGCAACATTGTGCGGGTCATTGGCCGCAAGCTCTGCGTCATAGAAGAAGTTGCCTTCACCCACGGGCTGGTTGCCCGGCGTGCCATAGCTGCCGTTCATGATTGTGTTGAACTCGGCGCGGTCGACGGCCCACATGACAGCTTCACGCACCTTCACATTGTCGAAGGGCGGGCGCGGACTGCGGTTGTTGAAGGAGATGAAGTCCCAGCTGGTGCCGCCCTGGAAGGCGATCTCGAAGCCTTCGCCTTCGATGGTCTCGACCTTGGCCAGCGGAATGCCGGCGATATCGTAGTCTCCGGCGCGCAGGGCGAGCGTCGCGTCGGCAACTTCGCGCACGTCGAACTGGATGGCATCCAGATAGGGCTTGCCTTCCATCCAGTAGTCTTCGAACTTGCTGCCATTGAGCGTCAGCTGCGGCGTCCAGCTGTCGAACGTGAAGGGTCCGGTACCGATCGGCTGGGTGATGCTGCTGTCCCAGCCGGGCGATTCCGGCGCCAGGATCCAGGCTTCGGCGATGAGGTTGAGCAGCGGACCGAAGGGGGCCTTGAGCTGGACGACGAACGTATCGTCGTCGGGCGCCGAGAAGGATTCCACCTGCGCCATGGCGGTGGTCAGCCAACCAGCTTCCACGGTGTCACGGATGCGTTCGAAATTCTTGAGCACGTCATCGGCGGTCATGGCGCGGCCGTTGTGGAACTTGACACCGTCCCGCAGGTCGAACGTGTAGGTCAGCGCGTCGTCCGACACCGTCCAGCTTTCCGCCAACAGGCCCTTCGGGCTGCCGTCGAACGCGATTGAGGTCAGGGTTTCGGCAAAGGGATGCGGCAGGGATATGGTGCCGGTATGCCGGTGGAAGTCGGTGGTGTCGAGGGTGCCCCATTTGAGATGCAGCGTGCCCCCATATTCCTGGGCCAGCACCGGCAGGCTGGCCTGGCTGAGCAGCAAGGCGGTGACGAGTGACAGTAGACGCGTTTTCATCTGAATGTTCTCCAAGGGTCCGTTCAGTTCTGCGGGAGGGCGAGACCGTCCATGCCGTCTCGGTGGAGGCCGAGGTAGCGCATGACGGTAGGCGCGATGTCGATCAGCCGTGTGACACCGTGTTCGATGCTGCCGGGGGCGAAGCCGCCGCCATTGGCGATCAGAAAGGGGTGGCGCTCGAAGTCGCCCAGGCCGCCATGGCTGCCAAAGCCTTCAGGCTTGCCGGGTTTGTCGTCGCTGACACAAACCGTGATCAGGCCGGGGACGCCGAATTCATTCGGCTCGCTGCTGCAGGCCATGGAGAAGGCGATGTGCAGGCCGTTTTCCGGACGCTGGCCGATATGCAGCATTTCGGGGCCGTGGAAGATCTCTGCGATATAGGGCTGGGCGCGCAGGAAGCCGAGGATGGCCGGGATGCGGTCTTCGGCACTGGGCGCCACATAGAGCAGCCCGCTGCCGCCCTGGGGGGCAATGACGACTTCGGTGCTGTCGGGCCCGTCCTTGAGGCCGGCCTCGACAAGCCGGGCGGCGACAGCCACCCGCTCGCGCACCGTCTCCTGGCCATGGTCTGACCCCACCAGGAAGAGGATATCCTCGCCTTGGGCGCGCTGTGCATCGACGGTGCGCTCGACCTGGGCAAAGGCGCGGTCGGCGCTGGCGATTGCGTCGAGGTGAATTGGTGAGCCCAGAGGCCCCGCATGCATGCCCTGGTCGGGATTGGCGAGCCAGAGCACCGAGAGACGCGGGCGGCGGACCTGCAGCACTTCGGTGCAGAACCAGTCGGCCAGCGCCAGGTCACCCGCCTCGTCGTGGCTGACGACTGGTGCCTCATCGAGACCCAGCTTGCGTCCGCCGGGGCCGAGTGAGCCGGCGCGATGCACCACGGATCCGAAATTGTCAGGATCCTGGAAGTAGGCCGCGCCCGGGGAGACGTTGGAGGCAATGAGAGCGCCGCCATGCGGAGCGAGGCGTTCGGCCATGGTCGGCACCTTGAGGGTACGACCAAAGTCATTGCGCAGCTTGCCGACAAAGGCGGGATCGCCGACATCGTGCACCCGCACGCCCGCACCATCGGGCAGGCCCATGGTGTTGCCGTGCAGCCCGTGATTGGCCGGCCAGCAACCGGTGGCAATGGCTGCCGCGCTGGCGCGCGTCGCCGATGGGAAGATCGCCCGGTGATTGAGGAATCGCCGCGAGCGCGCCGCGAAATCGAAAATGGCGGGGCAGGTGTCGGCGCGGACGAAATCGTTGCGGTGTCCGTCGCAGATCATGAGGACGACGCGTCCCATGTCCGTGCTTTGGGCGGTCATTCCGTCACTCCATTGATGGCAAAGTCGAAAATGTCGTAGTTGCGCAGACCCGCCTGGGCGCGGGCGGCGTATTCCGCGTTCAGCGGGCGCGACAGGATGAACGGCACCGCCTGCTCGCTGAGCCCGCCATGCGAGCGCAGCCGCTGCCCGGCCAGCGCGGAGAGATCGTGCTCGCCACGGGTGGCGCCCAACGCGACGCCGGGTGCGCCGACCACCACCACGTCCCCCTCGCCCTCGACAGGCAGCTCGAAACGGGCGCAGGCCTCGTCCGCGGGCAGCGCCACGGCAATGCCGGCCGTGCCTGCCAGCGCCGCCTGCACTTCTTTGGGGGAGAGCGATGGGTCCTTGATATAGACGCGGACAAAGCCGCCCAGAGAGGCGTGGTGGCGCACGAAGGGATCGGTGATCGGGCAGATGACCCGCACCGAGCCGGCGCCGAACCGCGCCTCTAGCTCGTCCTGGACATAGATGATGCGGGCCGTGCCATCGGGTTCTGACATGTCGGTCATGCCATGGTCGGCAACAATGCCGATGGTGGCGCCAAGGTCTGCGAGGCGACCGAGGCGCTGATCGACAGCGGCCATGAAGGTCAGCGCTTCTGGAGCCTCCGGGGCATATTTGTGCTGCACGTAGTCCGAGAGGGAGAGATAGAGGATGGTGCCGCGGCCCGCTTCGAGCAGGCCGATGCCGGTGTCGAGCACGTAGAGCGACAGCGCCTCGGAATATTTGTCGATGACCGCCGCCGGCGCGCGGTCTCCCAACACGGCCACTGCGCCTTCCGGCGACTCCGCCGAGAGGGCGATGCCGCCCATATTGCGCCCCAGGGCGCCAAGCAGCTTGTCCTTGGCGGTCACCACCGCAACGTCTGCCCCGCCCTCGGCGAAATGGGCAAAGATCGTGTCAACCAGCATCTGGTGACCGTCGAGCACCATGACCTCGCGACCGGTTGCACGGTCGAGGTAGTAGTTGCCCGCCACCCCCGTAACCGCTGGCGGTGCGCCACAAGCGATCGCGACATTGTTGGGATTGGTGAAGGTGGGCATGGCGGCCAGCGCGATGTCGCTGAAACCCTCGCTCATCATGCGCGCCAGGTTCGGTACGACGCCGTCCTTTATCGCCGCGGCGACATATTCGGGGTCGCAGCCGTCAAAGCAGATCACCACCACCGGGCGTACGGGGAAGCGATAATGCCGGCCGTTGATCAGCAACGGCGCCCGCTCCTCAATGAAAGATGTGCGCGAGAAGGCCTCGGTCATATGGGTGTCACCTGATGCATATATAATAGTTTCTTTGGAAAAATTTCGAATAACCAATCCTCAACGAAACTATAAAATCTAACGCTCCAAGTTGAAATGGAAATATAATATCGGTGATGTGAGGTTTTGGAACATATGAATAGAAAACTGCCGCCGCTGAAATCTATCGCGGCCTTTGAAAGTGTTGCTCGTCTTGGAAGTGTTACAAAGGCCGCCAATGAGTTGTTTGTGACGCATGGAGCAATCAGCAAACAGATTGCGGCGCTGGAAGACTGGCTGGGACGCCCCCTGTTCGAGGCCAACCGCAAGCAGATGCGGCCCTTGCCTGAGGCGGTCACTTGGGCCCGGACGCTCGGGGAAGTTCTCGACACACTGAACATTTCGGCGGCGCAGATGCGCGACGATCGTCAGGCGCGCGTCCTGCGGATCATCGCGCCATCGACCATGGCGACGCGCTGGCTGATCCCCCGCAGCTGGCACTTTTCCGAGCAGCACGGCGACATTGCCCTGCAGGTGCGGCATACCGATAGCGGCGAAGACTGGCGCGACATGCCGTTCGATGTCGCCATCCGCACCGATCAGGATTTGCCGGTGCCGATGCAGTCCCAGAAGATATTTTCAGAACAGCTGACGCTGGCCGTTTCACCCCGGCTGGCGGCGAAGGCGAACCTGTGGCGACCCGCCGACATCCTGCGCCAGCGGCTCTTCGCGTCCCAGACGCGGCACGGTGAACTCGAGCAATGGCTGGCGGCCGCCGGTCTTGCCGGTCAAGCCGGCGCGATCACCAGCTTTCCGCATTTCTACCTGGCACTTGAGGCGACCCTGGCCGGTGGTGGCGCCTTGATCTGCCCGCGCCGTACCCTGACGGATCAGTTCCGACGCGGTGACCTGGTCGAGCCCTGGCCGCAAATCCGGGTGGCGGGGCCGACCTTCTTCGTCATCTGGAGAAAGAACACCAGCCTTCAGAAAGACGTAGAGATCTTTGTACAGTGGCTGACCCGGATGGCCGAGAACGAAGCCCAACGCGCCGCGGCGGCCAGCGAACAACTCCACGCTGTTCTCTAGCGCCTATCGGCGCGTTTCGCGCATTGCTCGGCGTCCCATGTCCTGTGGGAACCCGGCCCACAGCTTGAACTCGGTGCACGGCACTCTTGAGCGCTACCTGGCCCGCACGGCGACGCTCGCCACAGCAGCGATGGATAAGTTCCAGAACGCAAGCAGCACAGATTCTGCAAACCACCGGCCGCGGCGGCAGCAAGAATATTGCTATGTGATTGAAAAGATTGGCGCGCCGGTCAGAATGAAACTGCGAACACCTACTCCATTGAATTGAAAAGATAACTTGAAAGCTTTTAAGCGTGAGCGCCGTCGCGGAGATTCTTCCGAAGCCCACAGCCATGGAGCCGTCGGCGAATTGTGACGCGGCAATGTGCCGACCTAGCCGATGTTCAATTGCCTAGCGCTGATCGGCCGATATGGGGCCGGTTGCGGACTGGCAGCTTTTTTTGTTTGAACACGCGATAGCAGACATTTACAGACAGTGAGCATCGCGTTTCGGGCTGTGGAGAGGCGCTTCGGGAGTGCGGGTACAGTTCAATCTC
The DNA here is from genome assembly GCF_039938915.1 of Devosia alba. Lineage (NCBI taxonomy): Bacteria > Pseudomonadati > Pseudomonadota > Alphaproteobacteria > Hyphomicrobiales > Devosiaceae > Devosia > Devosia alba. The sequence continues at coordinate 168,778 of NZ_JBDUUI010000008.1, forward strand.
TTGAGTATAGATACGGATCTAGCTCGCACCCGCTTAGCAACCAGGAGAGTTCACCGTCGGACAGGCGCCATAGTGCTGGGAGCCGGAGCGCATTGCTTCTATGGCGAACTGAGTGCGGGCGTTCTCCCGCTGACGGGCCAATTCGCCATATTGGGTCGCTGCATCCCCGGTGCCGGACTGCCCGGCTGCGCCAACTACCAGGCCGTACAGCAACCCCTCCAAAAAATCGGGTTCGGCTGGCTTGCTGAGCGCGTCCTGCTGACTGAAATCTTTCCAGCTGTCTTCAATCTGGAAGTGGCGTTGCATCTGGCACGCTTCGTTGTTGGTGCTGCGCATCTGGCATGACAGGTCGGCATACTGTCGCGCCAGCGCTTCGTTGCGCAGGCCATAACGATCATCCCAGCTCATTAGCGCCACGCTGTAGCAGCTATCGGCGGCCAGATTGTCGGTGCCACATTCATCCTGAAAGGTGCGCTGGGCCGCCTGATTGCGGCTCACACCTGCCGACCCGCCCAGAAACAGAGCCGTGCGCGCAAATTCCCCACAACCAAACTCGACCGTCTCGTCACATAGGTTTTCGAACATCGACAGCGCCGTGTACCGATCCTGCGGCACGCCGTTGCCATCGGCCAGGGCGAGCGCCTGATAATAGCAGCCATAGACTTCGCCAATTGCGCAGGAGCGCACCAGAAACGGGAAGGCACCGGCCGGGTCGTTGCGCGCAAGACGATATTCCGCCTGCTGCCAATTGGTGGGTGGACCGATATGTTCGGTTTCCCATCGGCGAATGGCAGCTTCCTCGATGCCGGCGGCTTCAGCTTTGGCATACCACTCTACGGCAACGTCCATGGGACCACCCGCGCGGTATTCCCATTCCGCCAATACGCCGAGCAGAAAATAGGCGTCCGCGATGCCGGCTTGCGCGGCAACATCAAGGTGGATCAGCGCCCAAGGCAGATCGACGGCAGCGCCTTGCCCAATGGCAAGCATGCGTCCTGCCTCATAGGCGGCTGCGGGATAGTCGTGGATAGCGGCACTTTTAAAGTACTTTAGCGCTTGGGCCGGATCGGTAATCCTCGGTTCGCTCAGCAAGAGCTGGCCCAGTTCATATTCTGCGGGAGCAAAATCCATCTCGGCGGCGCGCGTGAGATAGGTGACCGCCGCTGACGCGTCGCGCGGTACCACATCACCCAGAAGATAAGCGATGCCGGTGTGATAGCTCGCCTGTGGTTTGACCATGGCCGGGTGATCAGCAGAGCGCTTGTAGAGAGTAAACGCCAATGCCCGGTCCTGAGATACGCCCTGCCCAGTATAATAGAGCAGGCCCAGATTGTTCATGCCATTTGGATCGTCGGCGTCGGTCAGTTGCTGAAAGATCCGGGCTGCAGTCGTCACATCGCCGCGTGTCAAGGCAGCCTTGCCTGCCTCGTTCAAAGCCTGGGCATCGTCCTGCGCCAGCGCGGGCAGGGCCGCGGACATGAGCATGATCGCAATTATGAGAGCCAGGATCTGGCGCATCAATGTGTTCCTGATGGTAGCACCCGATGAGTTGTCGAGTCAGGCGGGTGGCTTGATTGATTCGTAAATACTATTGTCCCCGGATGGCCTCAGTCAGCAACTCACTAAGGCCGGTCCCGCATTGACCATCCCTGACCGGAAAGATGACACGGCGCAGTAGTTCGACACCGGGTTTTTCCTCGTCCTGCTTAAAGGTGATGGCCACCGTACGGCTGTATAGTTGCGAATAGTAACGGGCGCGGGCTTCGAGCAGGATATCTGCGTGCAGGATACAGAGTTCTATGGCCGCCCGATCCAGTTCGGACGGCGAGATTTCGGCAAGCCCAGTGTCGACGGCATAAGTCAGGGACAGTTCGCCCGGTGTCAGGCCGGGCTCGGCCCAACGCAGCGTCGCCTTGATATCGGCACTCAGGTCCGGCGATAGATTGTCCAGCCCCACGCCCAGCGGCCGGGGCGTGCACGGGGCATTGTCGGCAATGTCGAAGACCATCTCGTGAAAGCGTGTCATCGTCATGTTGGCGGGCAGGTCTTCATCGCGTTGGGACGGGGTGAAGTCCCAGCGAATACGAACGGCGCTGACGTCCTGCTCTTGCAAAGCTTCTGCGCTATTGGCGACGAGATTGCCGCAAAGCGGTTGAACCATTCGGGCATAATCGTCCGAGGGCACCTCGCCATAGGGCTCAGGGTCAAAATTAGGTACGGCGCGGACCACCACTGTCTTGACGCCATCGGGGTCCGTCTCAATCAGATACTCATTGATCGTCAACGAGGTGCCATTGCCCAGGATTATGTTCTCGTCCTGCGCCATGGCCGCAGTGGTGCTGGTCAGCAGCAACAGTGCCATAAAGCAGCGCAGCGCGATTGAAACGGTCGATGTCAGATTGGTCTTGAACACAGAGCAGTTCTCCGGGAGCTGAAGTTGGGCGCCGGATAATCCTGCCCACTGCCGCATAATCTAGGGTGGTTCCGCTCATTCAGGCTCTCCCCTGTTCGGGGGATGGCGAGCCAGGCTATGGGCTTAATACCATTGCCTGGGAATGGATTTGGGTGGGGCGATATAACAGTGCAGCATTTCATCTGGCGCGGGGTGTCAACAATCATTCTGGCGGCTTGGCTGGTGTTCGGCGGGCTCGCGTCGCCGGCCATGGCCGCTAGCGTATCATTCGCTGCGCTGCACTATTCGGCTGATCGCTTCGTGCCGCAGTTCCATTTTGAAGGCCCCGTGACCGAGGGGGATGCGACCGCTCTGGCGGCCCTGATCGACGAATTCGTCGAGTGTACGCCCGACCTGCTGGACATTGCGGGCAGCAATTGCGCGGTGGTGACGCTCAGCAGCCCGGGCGGCGACTACATCGAGGGACTTCGGCTAGCCGCGTTGATGCGCGAGCGGGCGATTGCCACCGTCGTTGAAGCCAATGCCGAATGTTACTCGGCCTGCGCCTTCGCGTTTCTGGGCGGCACGGGTTATGCCCGCCAAGAGGGCATCGGCGCCTATATTGACCGGATGATTGAACCCAGCGGCATACTGGGCTTCCACGCGCCTTACTTTGCCTCGGAGGCTCTGGATGGGCTAGTGGCGCAATTCGGTATGGACGATGTGCTTGGGGCCAGTCGCGATGACGTGGCACTGATGATCCAGCAACTGGTCGACTGGAACGTCAATGCCAACGCGCTGAGCTACATCGCCAGCATGGGGCCAACAGAGACCTACGACATTGTAGAAGGTGAGGACTATGCCATGCTGTGGGCACAGCTGCCGCCCGCGCCATTGTACTACTGGAACAGCAATACCGCAGACGCGCTGCGCAATGCCTGCATCAATCTGCTCGCCTATCATCTGGACAGCTGGCCATCAGAAGTGGCCGCGCAGGTGGCGCTGGATCCTGAGACGGCACTGGCCAACAATGAGCAGGGTCAGCCGCTCAGCGGCTTTCGCCTGACTGCGGACAATCCGCTGGCAGCCAGCTATTGCGCGCTGCCGAATGATCAGTTTGACCTCAACGGTGACGTTGATCTGGCGCTTTATACGGCTCCCGGTGTCTCCGGCGGGGCGCGGCCGCTGGTTTCGTTGTTCAGCCGCAGCGAGGGGTGGTCCACCATGGGCACGGGCGGCGATCCTACGCGCCGGCACATGCAGAAGGGCAGTCTGAGTCAGCTGTTCGTGCCGATAAGGGGGGCGGTCGAGAGCGATTTCGTCAAATTCATGGACTATCTGCCGTTGCGCAAGTTTGCCCGGTTCAACGCGATCAGCATGATTGACGATACGGTCGAGTTCGCCGTTTCCGAGCTGCCCATGTCTCTGCTTGGTGAGAATACGAAAGTTCAGGTGATGCTCTATGGTCAGCAGCAGGTGATTGTGGAAGCGGGCAGCGAGCTGCTTTACGCGACGGCAAGGCAGGCGCACGCAAACCGAAACGACGTCGACATCACACTGAGCGTCGACTACGAAAATGGCTTTGCGGTGGGGGGGTACTATTTCTCGGGCCGGCCCTATCTTTGGGTGGGCCTGAAGGGTGAGAATGGTGCCGCCGCCGTGGTGCGTATCGAAACCCTGGAGAAGCCGCAGGACATGAATTCCGCGTTGATCGAGCAGGAAGATATCGCCTGCAGCTTCGCGCTGCACGGTCATGGATTGGACTGCTCATGAGCCGGGGAAATGCGATGACCGTAACAACTGAATGCCCATCCTGATGCCGCTATTTCTCGCCGTCCAGGGGGCCGTTTTTCTGGTGTGGGCCGCGCTGGCGTTCCGCTTTCTGTTCGCCTTGCGGGCTGATGCGGTCGCGCAGTCTGGCCGAAGTCTGCCCAGCATGGCGACACAGCTGAGGGCGTTTCGCGGTGGGCTCATCGAGCCGCGCTATCATCGTCACCGTGTCAGGCTCATGGCGCTGACGGCCTTGCTGATGGCCTTGTCTGCATTGTCATTTGTGTTCATCAAATGATCACTTCACCAGGGTGTGTTGCCATGCTGCTTCGTTGCTTTCGCCGGTTCTCAGTTGTCGCGCTCGGCTGGGCCATAGGGGCAATCGCCGCGTCGGCGCATCCCCCCGTCATGTCGTGTCCGGCAGACCAGGCGGTCTACCGGCTGCAAACTGACGACGGTCCGCTCGAGATCGGGTTCATTCCGGCGACCAATTTTATTTCGGCGGCTTCCGACCTCTATCTCTATCTGACCACCACGCAGCGGACCTATTGGTTCAGCTTTTCGGTGTCGAACGGCTATAGCGGCATGACGCTGCATCCGGTCAGTGACCCTGTGGCCGCCTCAAATGGGGACAATGGGGATGTCCCGCGCGAATTGCTGAATGACTATTTTGCCGAGGACGCGGACGCCGTGGAGGCCGAAATCTGGTCATCGCTGCGATTTTATTCGCTCGAAGAAGATCTGACCTTCCTGTTTGAGCCGCCATTGTCCGGGCAGGCGGCGCCTGCCTATGTCATGATGCCGGAGATCGGATTGACGCTCTGGTATGAGCCGCAGGCCCTCACCGAGGATAGCAAGGTGGATCGGGATTCAATTCCGCGCGGTATATTTCAACTGGTGGAATGTCTGGAAAAGCCCCGCGCCAAGGTTCTTCCCTGATGCTCAGGTAAGTCCAAGCCGATTGGCATGCAGGGCGGCTTCGGCACGCGTTGAAATGCCAAGCTTGCGGTAAATTGCCTTGATGTGCGTCGCAATGGTGGTCTCTGCCAGGCCCAGCGCCAGAGCCGCGTCGGCGTTACGCAGTCCCTTGGCGACCAGAGTGAGTACTTCGAGCTCGCGTCCAGTCAGTTTCTCGGTGTCGCCGTCAATCGGTCCGGTACGCTGAAAGTGCTCCATGATACGGCGCGCAATTGTCGGCGACAGCGCCGGCATGCCCTGCTGCAGTTGCACCAGCTGTCGCTGGATCAAGGCGCTGGGTTGTCCCTTGAGCAGATACCCCTGAGCACCGGCAGACAGTGCAGCGACAATGTGGGCGTCTTCGCCCAGAACGGTGGTGACCACGCAGATGGTGTCGGGCGTACCCTTGCGAATGCGCCGTATCACATCCAGGCCCGAACCATCTGGCAGCCCCAGATCGATCAAGGCCATGTCCCAGTCCCGTTCATCAACTTTGGCAATTGCGCTGGCGATGGTCTGCGCTGTGCTGATCGATGCTTCGGGGAAAGACTTCCGGGCGATAGCGGTCAGCCATTCGCGCGCCTCGGCAACGTCCTCAACGATGAGCAAGTTTTTCAATCTGCACTCCGCTCTCAGCCAATGGAAAACGGGCATGCAGGCGTGTACCCTGCGTGCCGGTGATCGATAGCGTCCCGCCGTCTCCCAAAATGCGCGAATGGATGTTGTTGAGGCCACGACCCGGTTTCGGGTCGGCTTCATCGAAGCCCTTGCCGTCGTCGGACACGCTCAGCTCAATCACGCCCGATCGTTCGACGATCTCAATGCAGAGCTGCGTGGCATGGGCATGACGAATGGTGTTACTGGCGCATTCGCGCACCACAGAGCGCAGCGTGTGCGCTAACCGGGCGCTAACACCCGTTTCGGCCATGCCGGTGAATTGCCAGCTCAACTGCAGCCCTGCCAGGGCGAGACGGTCATTGGTTTCGTATCGCAGCTCTGCTAGCACCTCATCAAGCGCCATGCCATTGCCCTGCGCATTGCTGATGATGTCGCGCAAATCCGCAAGGGTTTCACTGACAATAACATCCTTGCGTTGCAGATCGGGCGTATGGAGAGTGCGCAGGAGTTGCGCGCCGATATTGTCATGCAGATCTCTGGCGATGCGCGTTCGCTCCATACGAACGCCCTGTTCGCGGGCGTCGCCGCTGTCGAGGGCATGCGAGATCAAATCGACCAAATGCTGTGCACGTTCTACATCGCGGACGGAGAATAGCCGGCGTCCACTATTGGCAAACTGCAGTAAAAGCGGGGGCAGGTTCAGATGTCCGGGAATGAGCAGCCCCTGGCCGTCGTCGATGAGTGCCGCTTTTGATACCGGTGCTACAGTCTCAATGGTGAGCGGGTTGAAGTTCTCAATCAGCAGATCCTGCCATTTTGCACTCTGCCGGTCCGGCCGGCGCTCAAGAGCAATTTCGACGAGTTGGGGGAAACTTTGTGGGGCGACCGAGTGACGGCTGCTCAGGCGCATGCCGATAGCATTGCGAATGGGCAGGTACACCAGGCCCAATACCAGCAAGGCAATGCCAAAGGCCGGGATGCGTTCGACGGCGACGCCATAAATCAGGAAGGCATCCAGGCCGACCAAGAGAATGGCCCCAACCAGATAGGAGCCCAGTCGGAAGGCCCAAATGCCCAGATCAAAGAGGCGATAGCGGGCGACGCCCAAGGCAAGACCCGCGTAGATCAACAAAATGACGCCAAAAGCTTGTGCTTGCGAGGCCTGGGGCTCCAGGCCGATAAGCAGTGGCGCTGCAATCGCAAAGATGAAGACGCTGGTGCCGGCGAGTATTGATAGGCCGAACCACCCCAGGGCTGCTCTGGCGACTGGGTTTCGTCGACTGAGGAATAGTTGAACGACGATCAGCGCGCCGATAGCCACGAATTGAATGACGATGAGCGCATAGGCGCCAATGCTCTGCGATGGTGCCCATTGCGCGATACTGATGCCTGCTGCCACGGCCGTCGCGATCCAGACCGCGATGAGTTGGGCGTTGGAGGCAACGCGCTTGGGGTACACCGCCAGCAGGCAGATGGTGGCTGCGCCGAAGGCAACTGTACCGGCATGGTTCAATCCCGAAAGCAGCAGCAGAAGCTCTCCGGGCAGGCTGAGCTCCCGGGTGCCGTAGATCGCGGCCGAGAGTGCTGACACCATGAGCGCTGCACCCGCAACGGCAAGGTAGAACGGCCCCCATTCCCGCCGTCTTAGGGACCAGACCCATCCGCCCACGGCCAAGCCGGCATAGCCAACAAAGACCTGGAGCCAGAATTCAAAGGGGAGGGACCAGGCGGGTCGAGTGGCGAACGGCGCGAGAGAGATTCGTTTCGCCTCACCGGCGGCGGTGGTGACATCAAGCCAGACGCTGGTTTGATCCTGGATATTGGCGAGGGCTGCCTGGCGCGCGCGAAATTCATTGAGCGCCGGGTAGGAACTGAGCGTGTCGGGCTCTTCAATGATGTCGATCGCGGTGATGGTCATGGACCCGGTTTCTGGTGAGCCGATGGCGTTTAAACGTGCGCCGGCACTCAGTTCTGGATCAAGATCGGTGCGGTGCACGCGAGCGATAACAATTGATCCGTCGTCGCCCGGCGACAGGATTACTCCAATCCAGGGTTGATTGACTGCCGTATACAAGCCCCCAATAACTGCCAATGTGGACAGCCCCAGAAGCACGACAAGCATGACGAAAGCTGGTGTTCGGATTTTCCTGTGGCCTCCCCTATGGCCACGAACACTAACGCGTCCTCGGCTCAACCCCACTCCTCTGAACAGGGGATGCCATACAAGCGGCCAGATGCCTAGTTTAACGACAAGCATTTTCGTTGGAATGGGGGAGGTTGCGGTGTCTGGCTATGGTCGCAAATTGCGCAGTCGATCACCGGTGCGGCGCATCGGCCGGATGGTTCTTCTGGCTGGATCAGGCATGGCGCTCGCTGTGTTCCTGCTATTGCCCAAGACGCAGGCGAGTGAAGCCAGCAATGTTCAGACGATCCTGCAGATTGCACAGGCGTTTGGCGAAGCCCATCTGGACCGAGACAGCAATGGCGCGCCACGCATCAGCACCGATGTTGATGGTTTCCCCTATACCATGACCTTTTTCGACTGCAGCGAGGCCAACGTTTGCCACAACGCGCAGTTTGTTGCGCATTTCGACGCTATGGCCAATCCAGCACACCTCGATGAATGGAACGGCGAGCCAGAGGGGCCACGCGCATATTTTGACGCCATGGGTGGCACCAGTCTGGCTCAAACCATTGGGCTGGCTGATGCCCCAACGCCCATCAACGTGATGGGCATATTCGGTAATTGGGGCAATGCGGTCTTCGACTTCGTCGCGCTCATCGAACCCTAGGAGAGATACCGTGCAACGTCCCAGCTTTTTCGCCGTATTGCTGTTCTGTCTGGCCGCAAGCCTTCCGGCTCAGGCGCAGTTTCCGCGCGAGGGGATTGTTGAAATTCCCAATGGGGTATCGGCACCCTTTGCTGGCAGTTGGGCTGTGGGCTTCCCCGAAGGAGAAGGCATGATCAATGGCGAGCCGCTGGTCAGCTGCGATCAACCGGTACGACTCCAACCTGCTGGGGAACACGCTCTCAGCTATCTCGCTCCCAATGGCAGCGAAATCCTGCTCGAGTTGACGGCATTCTCAGGGCGCACGACCTGGTTTCCGCCCGCCGGGGAGAGCATTATCGCCGTGTGGACGTCGCCGGACGAATTCTTCAGCTACTCAGTCACGCTGACCAATGGCCGGGCCCGCTGGGATAACCCGCATGTTTACCGTCGCTGCTATCCAAGCGTTACCATAACAAGTGTCAGCTGAACGCCACCAATTTGTAGACGGTTTGCGCACCTCGCACTGAGCGCTTACCTCTTTGAAGTGGTAGCTTTCAGGACAATCAAGGACGGCGATGAAGGACCGATTTGGGGCGCGTTCCCGACTGGCCGCTGACGACCCCTTTGTCGCCGTTCCAGCTATTGGGGCCGCAGCCCAAAACCTGCCGTTCTTTTCGGTCCTACCCAAGCGCAGCGCCGGGGCCGTAAGCGGAATGTCGGATTTCAGGACTTGGGAACGGAATAGCTGCCGTTCAGCGGCGCGAGACTGAGTTGCAGCTACGAGCCCCAAGGCGGTCGTTCGTCATTGAATTGGGAAATCACGAAACCTGCCGTTTGCCGTTTAAGCCATAGCGGCTTCCCGCCGCGTGCTCCGATCGGTCAGCGTCCGTCATATTGCGGTGATTGAGGTCAATCATTGATTGGCTTTGCGTGCGGGATTTTTGCTGGTTCTGCGGGGTCTGCACTGATCTCGGCATAGACTACCCGGCTAGAGCGCCGATCGTTTGACCCAATATGGCGGGGTTATTTCGGAAACTTACGGTAACGCGTTTTCAGCCTTTATGTACTGAGTTACTGAACCACAACCTTCCTTCGGCGGTGCTGGAGCAGGCATCGTGCTGATCCTGGGCCAGTTGCAAACTGCAACCAACAATTATGACTTTTCTATTGTCCTTTGAGCTGCCCAGGCAGCTAGCTCCTTTTCTGTTGCCTCAAGTGTTTCAGAGGTAATGAAGCCCTGTTTGACTGCCGTAGCAACCGCGCGATTGCGTTTGTTAGGTTCTGTGCCCAGACGTTCGAACAGATTGTCCTGATGCGAGAGCTTGTCGTAGAGGTTCATCAACCGGTTCTGGACGGTTCGGAGGGAGAGGCCATGCCGAAGGGCGACGAGCTTGTCAGGCAGACCCAGCGCGATATCGTTTAAAATCGCCAGTTCCACCTCGGTCAGGGCGTCTTTGCGGCGTTGGCCGAAGGAATTGAGCGAATGCACTTCACGGTCGATCAGGATTTGCCCTTCGGCGAGCACAGCGCGCATGGCCAGCGCCAGCCGCTCTGGCGACGCCGTTTTGAGCACGTAACCATAGGCAGATTGCGCTGGCACGATGCGTGAAATACCGCGGAGGTAAGCCTCGTCGGCATAATTGGACCAGAACAGGATGCGGGTATGGGGGCGTTCGCGCCAGATGACACGCGCCGCATCCACCCCGTTGCGCTCCTTCATGCGCAGATCCATCACAATGGCGGTAATGTTTTCCGATCGCGCCAAGGCCTCCGCCTCCGAGCCAGTGGAGGCGCAGAACAGCAGCTGCACGTTGTCGAAGGTGCTGCTGACCTGCTCCCTGAGATAGGTCAGGTGCAGCTTGTCATCCTCGACCAGCAAAATTCTCAACGCACAGTTTCCTCATGTTTAGACCGGGGCAAGAGAACCGTAATGGTCGAGCCGGATGACGTGTCGATCTTGAAGTTGGCGCCAATCAGTTTCGCCCGCGTTCGCATATGCTGCAGCCCGCTCTGGCGCGAGCGGCCCTCATCGCCAAACCGGCCGTTGTCGCGGATGCGAACGCGGACGCGTCGGTCGTCGCTCAGATCAATGCTGACATTAAGTTGGGATGCCCCGGCATGCTTCAGGCTGTTGTTGATGGCTTCCTGGCAAATCCGAAACAGGGCGATGCGCTCGGTGTCACCCAGATCGCTCATGCCCCCGCGCGTGGTATCCTCAAAAAGCAGCGTGATTTTCTGGGCAGGCCCGCGCACGGTTTCGAAATGCGAGCGCACGGCTTCTTCGAAACCAAACAATTCCAGAATGGAGGGGACGGACGTTTCGATGACGCGCCTGAGTTGCTGGATGCAAACCTGAACCTCGCCTCGCAACTTGCTGGTTTCGTCCAAGGTCAAGCCCGGCCGCAAATCGCGCGCGATGCGTGTGAGGTCAGCCAGGGTCTGATCATGCAAATCCATCCCGATCCGCTGGCGTTCGCGCTCCAAAGCATCGGTTAGGCGCAAGGCACCAAGCCGGAGCCCTTCTTGTTGGACCGCGATCTTGGTGCGTTCTACGGCTTCCTTTTTTGCAGTCTCGTTGGCGCGCAAGGCGAAGAAATAGGGGGCCAAAATGTCGGCCAGGTTCTGTGCCAGCGGAATATGGGTTTCATTGTAGTAATCCGGCTGCCGCAGCGAAAAGTTCAACGCCCCAGCAGTGCGCCCAAAAACTTTCATGGCAACATTGATCCGGCTGCGCAGGCCGTGTTTGACCATTGGTTCGGAAACGGATCCGGGGAAGACATAACGGTGGTCGGTAAGCGCGTCACCGGTCAGCATCGTGTCGGTCTTGCCCTTCAGAATATGGCGGACGGGGGAATCGGCGACGAGCGAGCGTGAACTGCTCCAGCTGGTGCGCAGGCCAACCTCGTATGAGGTGTTCCACAAGCCATCCTGATCAATGAGGCAAACGTCGAGGTGATCATAGGCGATGATCTTTTCAATTTCGCCGCTGACGGCCCGCAGGGCCGATCGAATATCGAGCTCACCAGCCAGATGGTTCGAAATCCTGACGTAGTTGCTCACATCTTCCACCTTGGTCCCCTTTCCTAATTTAGCGCCTTCCTGCCCTGCCGTCTTGCGGGCAGGTGCCGGTCCGTTGCGGGTTCCCGCAATTGTTATGCACTTCATACTCTGTAGTCTCGGAGCGCAATACGGTTTGCTTTTGATCAGCGCGTGGAGGCGCCAACCATATTAAATACGCGACCAATGTCGCACCCAGGGAGGACATTTATGACCAATCGTGTGAAGCTTCTTTCGGCCGCTGCCGTTCTGGCGCTCATCGCCGCAACGCCAGCTCTCGCCGAAACCGCCGGCAAGCGCATCGCGCTGTCCAACAATTATGCCGGGAACAGCTGGCGTCAGGCGATGCTGGAAAGCTGGGCCACGGTCACCGATCCAGCCGTCAGTGCTGGCATTGTAGCTGCGGCGGACGCTTTCACCACCGCTGAAAATCAGGCAACCGAGCAGGCTGCCCAGATCCAGAACATGATCCTGCAGGGTTACGACGCTATCGTCGTCAATGCTGCGTCGCCCACCTCGCTCAATGGCGCCATTAAGGAAGCCTGCGACGCCGGTATCACTGTTGTTTCCTTCGACGGCATCGTCACCGAGCCTTGCGCCTGGCGTATTGCCGTGGATTTCCGCCAGATGGGCCGAGATCAGGTGAGCTACCTGGCAGCGCGCTTCCCCGAAGGCGGCAACGTGCTCGAAATCCGCGGCCTGGCCGGGGTGTTTGTGGACGATGAAGTCAGCGCCGGCATCCATGAAGAAGTCGCCAACACCAAGTTCACCATTGTGGGTTCGGTCAATGGCGATTGGGCCCAAGACGTTGCCCAAAAGGCTGTTGCCGGCATCCTGCCAAGCTTGCCCGAACTGGTCGCTGTCGTTACCCAGGGCGGCGACGGCTACGGCGCGGCGCAGGCAATCGCCGCCACTGATCGTCCGATGCCGACCATCATCATGGGCAATCGTCAGGACGAGTTGGCCTGGTGGGATGAGCAGAAGGAAGCCAACGGCTACGAGACCACCTCGCTCTCGATCGCACCCGGCGTCAGCACTCTGGCTTTCTGGGTCGCCCAGCAGATTCTGGATGGCCAGGACGTTCCAAAGGACCTGACGGTTCCCTTCCTTACCATCGATCAGGACGGTCTGGCTGCGGCGCTTGAAACCACGCCTGAAGGCTCGGTAGCCAATGTCGAGTATTCGCTCGAAGACTCCATCGCCGTCATCGAAGCCGCTCGGTAACTCCAAGGCATGACCCCGACCACCAATAGCTCCGGCGCTGCTTCAGCGCCGGTCGTCTCCCTGCAGAGCGTGGACAAGTCCTTTGGACCTGTCCACGCCTTGGCAGGTGCGTCGATGGTCGTCCGGGCCGGTGAGTGTATTGGCCTTGTCGGCCATAACGGCGCGGGAAAGTCGACTTTCGTCAATGTTATAAATGGACGACTGACGCCGACAGCCGGTCAGGTCCAGTATGGTGCGCATACCGCAGTCGGCGGGGGGCGCAATGCCGATCTGGCCGCGACCAACGGCATTCGCAGTGTGTTTCAAGAACTATCGCTGTGCCCAAACCTGACGGTGCTCGAGAATTATCGCATTCCCTTTCGCACCATGCCCCGTTGGGGCTGGCGCAAGGCAGCGCGTATCGCCGTTATGACTGCTTTGGACGACGTGTTTCCCGGCCACGGCATCGGGCCGGATGCGGTCGTGGCCGATCTGAGCATTGCAGAGCGGCAAATGGTGGAAATCGCCATCGCCTTCTCCGCGCGCGACATTGCCCCGCGTCTGGTCATTCTGGACGAGCCGACGTCTTCGCTTGATGCCGGCATTTCGAACCAGCTGTTGGATCATGTCCGCAAATTCTGTTCTACCGGTGGAGCGGTGATTTTTATCACCCATATGATGGGCGAAATTTTTCAGGTCGCGGACCGCATCGTCGTCATGAAAGACGGACGCGTTGTCGAAGATCGGCCGACCGGCGCGTTCACGCGCCAGACACTGGTTGATACAATGGGTCACGTTGCGGCAGATGGCGGCAACGTAGCGGCAGAAAAAGCGGAGCGTGTGCCGGGCGACATAGTGCTCAGCCTGCCCAACGGACTATCGGCGCGCAAAGGCGAAATTGTTGGTCTTGCGGGTTTGGCGGGACACGGGCAAGCCGAGGCGCTGGCCCGGTTCTATTTTGACAAGACCTCCACATGGCGGGCGCGCCGGCAACCTGACGTTGTGTTTGTGGCGGGGGATCGGGGCCGTGATGGCGTTATGCCGATCTGGTCGATCCTGAAAAATCTCAGCCTCGTCACACTGTTCGAGTTTGGCCGTCGCGGTCTGGTTGACCGACACAAGGAAGGCGAGCTGGGCGCGACCTGGAAGCAGAAAATCCAGATCAAAACATCCGATCTGGGCAATCCGATCCTATCGCTATCCGGTGGCAACCAGCAAAAGGTGCTGTTCGCCAAAGCGCTGGCGTCCAGCGCCCCAATTGTGATCATGGATGACCCCATGCGCGGTGTCGACGTCGGCACAAAAAAAGAAGTTTATCGGATGATCAGAGCCGAAGCCGAGGCGGGCCGGACCTTTCTTTGGTACTCGACGGAAACCGATGAAATCCTCGAATGCGACCGCGTTTTCGTGTTCCGCGACAGGGCCATTTCGGCTGAGTTGACGGGGCCGCAAATCAGCGAAGAGAATATCTTGCGCGCATCCTTTGAGATGCAGGAGGCCGCTGAATGACGCGCGACCAGATCCGAACCTTGCTTCCGGTCGTGTCCCTCGGCGTTTTGCTCGCCGCCGTGTTCTGGCTGCAGCCGCGTGCCATGAGCTATTTCGGGGTCAACCTGCTGTTCAATCTGGCAATTCCGCTGGCGCTGGCCACGATTGCCCAGATGCTGATCATCATGGTCAATGACATCGACCTGTCCATCGGCTCGTTTGTCACCTTTTGCGCCTGCGTTGCGGCCACGCTGGTCAATGACACGCCCCTGCTCGGCTATGCGGTCCTCGCCGCCTCTGTGCTGGCTTATGCTGCTATGGGCGCCATCATTCACGCGCGCGGTTTGCCGGCCATCGTGGTGACGCTGGGGACATCCTTCGTGTGGTCCGGTCTTGCCGTGCTGATCCTGCCGTCGCCCGGTGGCGCGGCACCCGGCTGGGTGCGCGACCTGATGAGCCTTAAACCCATCTTTGTGCCACTGGCGATCATCGCTCCTGTCGTCATCGGGCTGGTCATGCACCTCTTCATCAAGCGCTCCTCGATTGGTGTTGTGCTCCAAGGCGTGGGTGGCAATGAGCGGGCGCTGGATCGCTCGGGCTGGTCCATCATTGGGCTCAAGGCATTCGCCTATGGTTTGGCAGGCCTGTTCGGCGTGTTGGCAGGCATGGCGCTGGTGGGGCTGACCACTGCCGCCGATGCCAATATCGCCCTGCGCTACACATTGCTCTCAATTGCCGGGGTGATTCTGGGCGGAGGCGAATTTACCGGGGGGCGCGTATCACCGATTGGCGCAGTGATTGGCGCACTCACGCTGACGCTGGCGGCAAGTTTCCTGTCGTTCCTGCGGCTATCGCCGGATTGGCAAATTGGTGCCCAAGGCGCGATCCTGATCCTGGTGCTCGCTGCCCGCCTGCTTATTTCCTATCGGAGGAGTGCTTAATGACCGCGTCCGCGCAGGCCGCCGCTGGCCCAAACCTGTTTGCCCGATTGCGGCAAGCGTCTTGGATCTGGTCCTTCCTAGCTGCCGCATTGGCGTTCGGCGGCACGATGGTCGTTTCGGGTGGTCAAGGTTCCTACTCGCTGCTCAACGCGGCCCTCACGTTTGCGGCGTTTTCCGTCATTGTTGGCATTGGGCAGATGTTTGTCATCACGCTGGGACCCGGCAACGTCGATCTGTCCGTGCCCGCTAGCATGACACTGGCCGCAACGCTTTCGCTCAAATTCATGGATACCGATACCGGCCTCATCCTGCCGGGCCTGCTGATCGCGCTGGCCGTGGGCGTGGCCTGCGGCATCTTCAACTATGGCCTGATCCTGACACTGCGCATTCCACCGATTATCGCCACGCTGTCGTCTTCGTTCATTTTCCAGTCGATCGCCATCTGGTCCAATCGCGGCCTGCGCATCAAGCCGCCTCCGCCGCTGGCTGACTTCACCACCGGGAGCACACTGGCTATCCCTAACGTGGCGATTGCAGTGGTGGCGTTGGCGCTGCTGGCCTGGTTTGTGCTTGAACGCACCATTTTCGGGCGCTGGATTTTAGCCGCTGGTCAAAATATGCGTGCAGCCCAGTTGAGCGCCGTGCCGATTAATCTGGTGCGCTTCTGCGTCTATGTGGGCTCGGCAGTGCTGGCTTCCTTTGCCGGATTTCTGCTGGCCAGCTTTTCGGGCGGCGCCAATCTGAGCATGGGCACCGAATACATGCTGATGTCCATTGCCGTCGTGGTCATCGGCGGCAGTTCCATTGCGGGTGGAAACAGCAATGTCCCGGGCATCTGGGGCGCGGCTTTGTTCATGTTTTTGCTGGTCTCAATGCTCAACAGCCTTGGCCTGGGTGCCGGCGTCAGACTGCTCCTGACCGGCGTCATTATCGTTGCTGTGGTGATATTTGCCAGCAAGAGGACCTATTCGGCATGACCTCCCCGTATGACATTCGGGACCCTGCGTTCCACGCCCTCATCCAGCACAATGTCGGTCTCAACCAATTGTCGTCCGGCCATATGTGGACCGAGGGCCCGGTCTGGGTTCCGGCGCACCAGTGCCTCTATTTTTCCGACATTCCCAATCAGTCCATCTTGCGCTGGACCCCCGATGGCGTCGTCACGGTGCTGCGCCGGGATTCCAATTTTGCCAATGGCAATACGCTGGACCGCGAGGGGCGCCTGCTCAGTTGCCAGCATGGCACCCGCACAGTCGTTCGTACAGAATCGGACGGATCGATTAAGACGCTAGCCGACCGCTACCAGGGCAAGCGTCTCAATTCCCCCAATGACCTGGTGGTCAAAAGCGACGGCACGGTCTGGTTCACCGATCCGACTTACGGCATCATGGGCAATTATGAGGGCTATCGCGCCGTCCCCGATCAGGAGGCCCGCAATGTCTTCCGCTTGGACGTCACCACCGGCGCGCTGACCAGCGTCGTGAGCGATTTCCTGCAGCCCAACGGACTGGCCTTTTCGCCCGACGAATCCATTCTCTATATTGCCGATTCCGGTACGAATGCGGATGGAAAGGCCCCTGCCACTATCCGCGCCTTTGACGTGGCTGACGGCGTCACGCTGACCAATTCGCGTATCTTCGCCACTATGGAAGCTGGCGTTCCCGACGGCATCCGCGTAGATTTTCATGGCAATCTGTGGTCATCTTCGGCTGACAGCGTTCAGTGCTTCAACCCACAGGGCGTCTTGCTGGGTCGAATTCTGGTGCCCGAGGTTGTCTCCAACGTCGCCTTTGGCGGCCCCCGGAATACCCATCTGTTCATCACCGCCACCACCAGCCTCTACGCCATCCACGTAAACACAGAAGCTGCAATAGTTCTTGACTTGCGACGCACCTGATCTCACCTGGGTTGGAGGCACCAGCGTGCGGGATCAGCCTTGGGCAAGACATGGCTACCTAGGGACCTGAACAGCTTTATCGACGCAATCGGCGCCGAATTTTTCGTCGATGGCGGCGCGGTACAAGTGTAATTGCGCCTCCGCTGCAAACTTCCGCTTCTGGCGGCTCGGGATCAAGAGCGTACTTTTCGATACCCTGCCCGTTTTCGGTATTGAGCGAGCTAAGGCGTAGTGGCAGGTTTTGGGACATCGAGGTTCCAGCCTTAGCGGCGGAAAAGGGGCGCTTCGCCGACGACCCCTCTGCGATCGCCGGCGAAGACGCATCCTTCAGATTTCGGTAGCCTCCGACAGAGAAAGGGCATCATCAACGTCCACGCCCAGGTACCTTACCGTGTTCTCGATTTTGCTGTGGCCGAGCAGAATCTGGATCGCTCTAAGATTGCCTGTGGCCTTGTAGATCAGGGAAGCCTTGGTGCGTCGAAGCGAGTGGGTACCGTATTCTTCTGAAGGCAGTCCTATTGCAGTTACCCACTCATCGACCAAGCGCGCATACTGGCGGGTGCTCAGATGTGCGTCAGGATTTGCGCGGCTGGGAAAAGCAAAGTCTTCGACGGTGCCGCCTCGCCGTTCCAGCCAAGCAAGCAGACTGCCTCGTGCGTCTGCCGTAATTTCAAACTGAACTGGTCGTCCCGTCTTCTGCTGAACCACCATGGACCTCGTGCGGATCATTGGACCGGATACAAGAGTCCCAATCTTGATCTTCACGAGATCGCATCCGCGCAACTTGCTGTCGATCGCAAGGTCGAAGAGCGCTCGATCTCGCATCCGTCCTTCACGATCAAGAAAGAAGCGGATGGACCAAATCTGGCGAACCTTGAAAGCGCGCTTAGCGCCAACCTGTCTGCCGGCATTCCAGGCGGGCCTTCCTGCTGCAGCAGGATCATACTGTGAGATACCCATTATATTTCTCCATTGGCCAAAACGGCCGACAGTGAAACGATTATGGCAACGTCACGAGCGGCAGCAGTCGACCTCATATCGGACGTTCGCGGCTGCACTCGTGCAGCCTGGGAGCAGACGCTGCAAGCTTCTTGAACACGTTGCGTCCGTTTCGCGATTGCCGTTCTTCGCTTCTATTCAACGCCCAGCAATTCCGCTGAGCGTAGCCAGAGCTTCTGCGCCAGATCGGCATCGAGTGCTTGCGGATTGTTGCGCCGAGCAACCTTGAACTTCTCGTAATATGTGCCCGAGATCCAATCGATGCCGGGCTTGCCTTCCGCCAGCCAGACCAACTGCTCAGCGCCCTTTTCGGGTGAGACGAATGTCGCGCGGGTGAGTGGGAAGCTGGTGATGAACTTCATCAGCTTGCTCGTCGTTCCGGAGCCGAACCTGGTGGCGACATTGCCCGGATGGAATGCTGCAGCCGAAACACCCTTCGCGTGGTAGCGGTGGTGCAGTTCCCTTGTGAACAGGATATTGGCGAGCTTGGCCGTCCCGTAGGCCCGAATAGGCGAGTAGTTCTCGTCCTGATCGAGATCGTCGATGTCGAGCTTGCCGGATATTCTCGCGCCGGTACTGGAGGTCTGGATCACAGACGCGCTGCTTTCGATCAGTTTGCTCATCAGCAGATGAGTCAGCAGAAACGGCGCCAGGTGATTGATTTGTATCGTCTGCTCGAAACCATCGACCGTTTTTGACCGATCGCCGAAGACACCCCCGGCATTATTGGCCAGAACGTCGATGCGGTCGTATTTGCTGTCAAGCTCGGCGGCGAGCCTGCGGACGTCATCGAGCCGCGTGAAGTCGGCCAGAAAGTATTCTGCGCCGATTTCTTGGGCGATAGCTTCCGTCTTCCGTGGTGAGCGTCCCACCAGGACGACACGGTGGCCATCCTTGTGCAACTGCCGCGCGGCGGCAGCGCCGATGCCATCGCTGGCGCCCGTTATGATGATTGTTCGTGACATAGCCGGTCCTTCAGTGGCGATTTGTCTTCATATCTGAAAACAGTCGCTGGTTGACTTCGCGTCGATGTCATTCGATGCTACTTATGTCAGTCACTGTCAAGATGGATTGGGCCATTGTTTCCACTACCGAGCAGCCTCCGGGATCGCACTCGCCAAGCCGTGCAGAAGCAGATCGCCGACGCGGCCCATGCACTGTTCATCGAGCGTGGGTTTGAAGGCACGACAATCGGTGATGTTGCCGCTGCGGTGGGCATGTCGCAGCGCAGTGTCTTCCGATACTTCGCGACCAAGGAAGATCTCATCATCGGCAAGTTTGACTTCGCTGCGGCGAGTATGCTGGCAACCCTGCGGGACCGGCCAGCAGGCGAAGTGCTATGGGTGTCGCTCAGGCGCGCCTTCGATGAGATGGTCATCCCCTGCGACGATCCCCGGCAGCGTCCGGCGGCTGTCTCTATCTTGAAGGTAGTCTTCGGAACGCCAGCGCTTTTTGCGGCCTATCTTCAGAAGATGCAGGAGTTCCAGGGCGCGGTGGTGGAGGCATTGATCGAACGCGCGATTGCCGCTGGGCACCCCTATGCAAAGACTGACCCTGCTCCTCGTGCGCTCACAGCCGCGGCCTTCGGGTGTCTCGTTGCGGCGCAGCATTCCTGGCTTGCTGGGGGAACTGCAGCAAACTTTGCGGCGTGTCTGGATAGCGCGATGGCAGCGGTGCGACCAACGATATCGGCCCCGCCACCAAGGCAATAACCGGGCAAACAGATCCTGCTCCTGCTATCGCAAACCATCAACAGCGTCGGCCCCATTGTGGACGTTCGACCCCAATACGTTATTCACCGAAAGCGGGCACCCTCTGCTCCAGCAACCAACGCGTGCACGTCGAACGGATCACTCAGCGAGCAGATCAGGCCAGCGCAGCTGTCGGGAGCTAGTCCAGGAGCTTCCCGGAGCGAGCGCCGTCCTTGTGACGCACGCGCGACGTTGCCAGGACTTCGGGCATCAACAACCTGGCATTGATTCCATATCGCGTGCGCCCGGACGAACGAGGCGCCCAGTGGGTGACACACCCGCAGTTCCTGCAGCGGTGAAAGTTGACGTGTCTACCGTTCCAAGAATAGGTCTCGGTGGCCCCCTCGGGAGGCAACCCTTCGACTTCAGACGCCTCGTAGTATGCCCACAGCACGCCGTAGCGGCGGCATAAACTGCAGTTGCAGTCTACGACCTCATCTGGCTGGCGGCTCAAGGTGATTTCGATGGCACCGCAATGGCAGCCGGCCTTCACGCTTGGAACTGGCTCTCTCATTGCGGTTTCCCGTTCTTGACATCGTCGAATTCGAAGGCCCCGAATGAGTGGGTTAATCGTCGAAGACGACTGCAGCAAAGTCCTTGATGGCTTGAACCGTGGCGGCCGGCTGTTCTTCAGCCAGCCAATGCCCGGACCCCTTCACGACGATGGTCGTGATGTCTGTCGCCCCTTGGCTGGCGAAGGATTGTTCCATGGTGGGCAGCGCACCACCTGTCGAGAACTCTGCGCCGACGACGAGCATAGGCACCGTGAACTCGGAGTTCTGTGCTTGAAAGAAAACCGCATCATCACCAAAGGCGCGGTAGAGTTCAAAACCCGCACGCAGACTTTCGGGGGTCCCATAGGCCTTGGCATAAACCTCGATTTCTTCAATCGAAATCGCCTCGAGATTTGCGGCAGCCTTGTTGATGAAATAGCCGAAGTACTCCACCTGACGACCTTGCACCAGGGTTTCGGCCAGTCCGACCTGGTTGTGGAAATCATAATGCCAGGCATGCGGACTCGCCGCGATGGAATCGGCCGGATCCAGGCCTGGAATAGGAACATCAAGGATGGCAACGCCGCTCAGCTCGCCTGGATATTGCCTGCCATAGGCATAGGCCACCATGCCGCCGATATCGTGCCCGACAATGAGCCGATTCTCCAAACCCAGATGATCTGCAAACGCCTTTATTTCAGTGGCAAGTGAAGCCTTGTCCCAGCGCTGGTTTGGCGCCGTGCTGCCACCGATGCCACTGAGATCGGGCGCATATACGCGGTAGTCTTCGGCCAGATTCGGGATGATCGCCTTGAATTCATCGGCACTCTGGGGCCAACCATGTAGCAGAACAATGGCTTTGCCTCCGGTGCCGGAAGACAGGTAGCGCACAGTCTGGTCACCCACTTGCACCGTCTGGTCGTTGATGTCCGATTGGGCAGCCACAGGGACTAGGAATAATAGGGAGGCAAAGGCAAACAGGGCAACGCGAGAAATATTGGTTGATTTCGTCATCTGACGATACTCCGGTGTAAAATCTTAGCGACGTTCGATCGCCACGATGGTGTCGAGAATTGTCGCCTGTTCGCCCGCCGGTCCGAATGCCGTTCGAGGCATCGAACCAACGAACACTTCCCGCCAGGCCGTTGGATCAAGCGCCAGATCCGCCATTTCGGCATCGGCGGTCGGGAAAACGGTTTCAGGGTCGCTCCATGACCACGGCGCGCGCGATCCGTGGGTAACGAGGAACAGAAACCCTCCTTTTTCGACTGCCCGTGCGGCGCGCCTTAAGGCCTCGGTGCGGCCAAAGGGAACGGGTGACTGCAGGAACATGGCGATCACAAGATCGAAGGACCCTTGAGGGAAACTCTCTGCCAGGTCGTGCCGTTCAAAGTGAACTCTGGTTTCTACGCCAGCGGACGACGCTGCCAATCGCGCAGCTTCAAGGGCTGCCTCGGAGATATCCACTCCGGCTACCGTCCAGCCCTGCTGAGCGAGCCAAATCGCATCGTCGCCACGGGCGCAGCCTAATTCCAGGGCACGTCCTTTTGGGCGCCCTTCGATGAAGCGCGTCAGCGCGAAAGATGGGCGTCCGCCCGTCGGTTTCGTCTTGCCGGAGTAGACACGATCCCAAAATGTTTGGGGAGTGTCGTCCATTCTCAGGCCTGCGGGATTTGATATAGTATGGTCTGATGATGTCATGTATCATCAAATGTACCATAAAAAAATGAGTGTCAATCTCTCGTGATTTCGTTTGTTACATTAGGACTAATCTAATGCGTCAGGACAGCCGCCTACCGCGTGTCCTCCACGCCCTGCTGCATCTTGAGCGGCTGCAGGCGCCAGCAACGTCTGAGCTGATCGCCCAAATGCTGGGAACAAACTCCTCGGTAGTTCGCCGAACCATGGGAGGCTTGCGTCAAGCTGGCATCGTCGTTTCGGTAAAAGGACACGGGGGCGGTTGGTCGCTTGCAAAGCCGCTAACCGAAATATCGCTGCTGGAAATCTACCAGGCGCTTGGGGCGCCGACACTTTTTGCCATCGGCATTGATGATGAGCAGACGACCTGCCTGCTTGCCCGCGCGGCAAATGACGCCACGGCAAACGCGCTTGCCAAGGCACGGCAGCATTTTGAATCGCATCTCAAGACAGTTTCAGTCGCGGAGATGGCCGCCAACTTTGAGCCAGGCATGATTGAACATACCAAGTCTGATTGACACGCTGCGGCGCTACGATGATCCGAAAAGCCAATAGTGCCAACGCCAATAGAAGCGGGGTGAGATGCAAACGGTCAAATATAGGCTAGTGGCCAAGACAGCAGGCAACCACGATTAGCCGATGTTTGCTTTGGCAACGCTATCTCGAAAAGGGAACCGTCCGCGTCCCACCCCGGACGAGCCGGTCTGATACCGACCCCATCCCGGTCGTTCGCGTCGACGCTCATCGCTGCTGCAACCGCACCTTGCAGGCGGCCATCGTCATCGTTCATACTGTCGCAGAATCCATGTGCAGAACTGTAGTTTTAATCGGGAGTTTTGCGACGAATAAAGAGAGCGGATGACGATGGAAAATCCGCTTGGTATTGGCCCAAACAAGGCAAAGAGTTTGATTTGATGGTATCGGGAAGCATGACGCTGCAAGCGTTCTATCGCGCCTACCTAGACTGCCTGAATCGCCAAGATTGGGATGCGCTAGGGCGGTATGTTGCCGACGATGCCAAACACAATGGCCGACCGTTTGGGCTGTCAGGCTACCGCTCGATGCTGATCAAGGATTTCGAGGATATTCCCGATCTGCGTTTCGTCATCGATCGTCTGGCGTGTGACCCGCCGCTTATTGCTGTGAGGCTATTGTTCAATTGCTCACCAAAAGGATACTTTCTTGGCCTGAAGATCAACGGTCGGCGCATTTCCTTCGCAGAGAACGTGTTTTACGAGGTAAAGGACGGTAAGATTGCCGATGTGCTCTCCGTCATCGATAAAACCGCCATCGAAGATCAGATCACTTGAGAAGTGTTTGTCGCGTAACTCCTGAATTTGCCGCCAGATCGCCGACACTGAAAAATCAGGGGAAATTCGATCGCAAAAGTCGGGCACAAAAGCCGTAACATTCAGGGGACTTTTGCGACATCTGACGGCCGCTTCATTGCCAACCAATCCGAAAGCTGCCCGACCGGTATCCACCCCGTTGTCGCCATTGCGTCGACTTGAGCGGACGGACTGCTTTTAGGAAATCGGAGCGGTGGTCTAAACGGCCGATATGGGGCGCATACATGCCGATCTAGAGGGGCGTTCTCGTGGCCACCTTGGGTGTCCGTCGTCAGATGATTTGGCTCAGATTGGCTCTCGGATCAGCGGAGTGTCGG